>CAYLOW010000284.1:0-5762 GCA_964385315.1 uncultured Anaerolinea sp. | reverse complement strand
TTGAACTTGTATTTATAAACCTGACCCGGAGCCAGATTTTCGGTGAAAGCATGTTTGTACTGGTCCGTCCGTTGGGGTTATCGTCCTTTGAGTCGAGTGACGCCTTGGGAAATATTTCCGCAAGTTTTAATACAACAGGCCAGCTTTCATTTGCAGGCCTGTTGTATTAAATTTATATTGTTACCCTACCCAGCCCTTGCGGGTTCCTTTTTTAGACGAGGAAGTATCAAAGCGAGGAGGAGGCCGAGCGCGATCAAATTAGCGGCCAGCAGCACGGGCATGGTGACCCGCGGGTTGATGCGCTCGAACATCTGGCCGATCAACCAAGGAAAAACCATCGCGCCAATACCGCCGCCGACCAGGATCCAGCCGGTCAAGGCACCGGTCAGGCTCAAGCGCTGTTCGGCGAAGGCGATGCCTGTTGCAAAGACGGAGGCGAGAGAAAGCCCCATCACGATCGTACCAACCCAGAGCGCCAGGGATGAATCAGGCCAGAGAAAGAGGATGGCAAACGCGACCAGGCATCCGATCAGGTCTCCAAGCAGGATGGTCTGCGGACGGAGGCGGGATGAGATGCCAATGCCGAGCAGACGGCCAACCGTAAAGGCTCCCCAGAAAGCCGAGGTCAAGTAGGCGGCACCCGTCTCGCTGGCAAGCCCGATGCGGGCAGAAAAAGTATAGATCCAATTTCCATAACCAAGTTCCAAGCCGACATTAAACACATAGAATAGGACGAAAAGAAAGAATATGCCGTCGACCGTTCCCCCGCCGCCTGCTTCGGCTGTTTTCCTGCGGATCGGCGGGCTGGGCAGGGACCACAACCAGACAGCCACAGGCATGGCAATCATGGAAAAGCACCAGTAAACCCAGCGGATTTCGTTGGAGACCAGGACCACCCGCGCAAAGATCAACGGCGCCAGGAAGGACCCCACCCCAAAGAAGAAATGCAAGCCATTCAAGAAAGGACCGACCTTTACTCCATGGGTCCAGGTCAGCAGGATATTCCCGCCCACGTCCAGAGTTCCCTGAAAGGTCCCCATCAGAAAGAGAGCCAAAACAAGCAACCAAAGGGAATGCAGCATTGGCACCAGAATAGCGGACAGGGAAATCACGAAAAGAGACAGGGATTGAATCCGGTGGCCAGGAAAACGGTCGTATGTCCGCCCGCCAAGTTGTGAACCGAGCATATACCCCAACGAACTGGCGACGAAAATGATACTGATCTGGTCGAGGGGACTGGCGGTGTGCTGTGCCAGCCAGGGAAGCGCCGGTCCACTGATGGCTGTGGTCGCGCCGAGGGTGATGAATGTGGCGTAGTAGGCAATGGTAGTGGTTAACGGCTTTAGCCGGCGGGGAGTGGATTGATTCAATGAAGATCTCTCTGTAAATGGATTGCTGCACTGATGGTTCCTACCATTTTGTGCCAGCTGATCAAGCAGTCTGTCAATATTACCATCAAGCCGTGTAAGCAAAAAGCGAAGGAAATCTCATTTTAATATTAAAGCTATTGTCAAAATTAACTTTTAGGATCATCACTGCTTTGTAATTATATTTCAAGTGATAAGCAGCTTGAAATATATCTAAACTCATCCAGGCGATGCTGGAAATAGAAACCGGAAAATTAAAAACACGTACAATTTTAAGTATGGAATAAATGGATAGGATCGGTGAAGGGAATTTGATAAATTCCTTCCAATCCTTGCATGGATGGGTGGATTAAATAAAAAAATACTGTTCTCATTTCAAACGCACAGGATTTAACAAGTCAAAATTCCGTTTGAATTTGAAATAGCTGCAGCATTATCAATCTAAACTTTGGAAGGTATATAATCACAGAAAACACATGGCCAGGCCGCATTTCCTGTGACTATAAGAAGAATGCTAAAGGAGGCGAAGATGGGATCATTCAGTGAGTATATAAATGAATACAGAAAACAGATCAGGAGGGGGGCGATCCAGCAGGCATATAAAGGCTTGATGGAGTACATCATGGACCTGCGAACCCATTTTAAAAACAAATATCCTGATCATTTCATATCCGGAAGCGTTTATTATGGATACATGGATATGACTTATTTTTCCTTCCAGCCAAAATCGTTAAAAGAGCGGGGCTTAAAAATTGCGATCGTTTTTATTCATGATGCATTTCGATTTGAAGTGTGGCTGGCGGGTTACAACAAACAGGTTCAAACAAAATACTGGAATTTATTTAAAGAAAGCGTCTGGAAACAATACCACTTAGTTCCATCCACGGAAGGCGTTGATTCCATCATGGAGCATGTATTGGTTGAAGAGCCGGATTTCAGCGAACTTGAATCCTTAACAAAAAAAATTGAAAGGGAAACCATGAAATTCATTGAGGAAGTTGAGGATTTTCTATCCGAACATAAATACTGAGCCCCAAACCTACTCTCCGTTTCGGAAAGGTCACATTTCACTTTACAAGAAAAGCCTGGGGTTACCCAGGCTTTTCTTGTAAACGCCAGTCCTGGCGGGGAATATTTTACCTGCCAACAATATTAGGGCTTTTTATTGTCAACTCCTGGTGCTTCTGAATCTGTATGTGAGCTTTCGTGACCTGAATTTAATTCTACATACATACTCGCCAATTTTTTCAAAACATCGATCGGCACATCCAACCCGCCGGTGACCAAAGTGTTTGAATAGGTCTGCACGATTGTGCTGATCGGGTCTGCCAAATCGACTGTTTTTTTTGTCCTAGGCGTTTTCACTTCGGGAGATGTAAGGCTTTGTAATTTGGATGGAGCAATGGGCGCAATAGTCCACGGCCGGCTGTATTTCCCGCGCCCGGCTTCATACCGCTGCATCGCTCCGGCCTCATCCGGCAATATTTCAATCTCTGTCGGCAAATCAACCGCGATCTGCGGCCTGTGGTTGAATGCCGTAAGCACCCCGGTGACTGAGACCCATGACCCAACAAAATGGCCCGGGTCGATCTCTGACTTTTTTAGTAATTCCAACGCTTTATCCCACAGGATGATCGTGAAACACTTGGCTTTCCAACTGCCCAGATTGATAAAGACATGGGTGTGCCCATCCGGGGTTGTCCCGCGGAAGACATCAGTCACATAACCAACCACGGTTGCCATTTTCCCAAGGTTTCGCAATATGGTGAATCGGTCATTTGCCATGTAGGTTATCTTGGGATGCGCAACCATCTTTTGAGTAATTTCCACCCTGGAATACGCACCGGGTTTCATGGCAAGAAAATCACTCAATGAAGGCACTGAATCCAATGAGCTGTTACAAATTTGCCGGAATGCTTGAATATAACCGCGCAGGTCGGTTAAGGTCTCCAGTTCCTGCAGCAGGGGTGATTGAAACGGGTCCAAAAAATTCGCGCGATTGAAAAGAAGGCCCTCTCCGCCGGCCTGGTATTTATTCCACAGCTGCGGTCTGCGCGCAAGACCCGCCAGCGCTAGGTATAGAACGATCTCGGAAAACCTGTCCAACCGTTCATTAAAATCAGAACTGGCGCGGGCCGGGTGCTGGAAATGAATATTCCCCAGTTCGGTGGATGCCCTGCCTTCCAACGCGGGAACATACATCCCGTCATAATCCACCAGAATCAATTTCCCATCCTTGACCATGATGTTGCGATGGGAGAGATCCCCATGGGCAACGCCCAGCTCGGCCAATCTATCCGCCAGCGTCACCAACTCGAAACAAAGATCATGGATACTCTGCAGATCATCAAGGCTGGAATATAACCAGCTCTCCAGGGTTTCTCCATCGACCCAATCCATATACGTAACGGGATATGTCTGTTCTTTAAGGGTAATCCCCTTCGCCAAATAATGTACCGGCAGGAAAAAAGACTCCTTATGTTTGATCAGCCAGGCATTGATGGCAGCGTATCTTTGGGCACGGTCATCCACCGGTTTATGGAAGCAACGGACGGCCAGGTCCTGCCCCTCTTTGGAAGTCATGCGGTAGGTTAAGGCAAAACCTCCTGATCGTACTCTTGGCAGCCCCCACAGATCAAGCTCCGGTACGCTGTTGCGCAGCATGGGCTGGGTAAAATACACCCTCGGATTTTGGAGGGCAGCCTGATAATCGTTGAAGGACGGGTAACGGTGTGCCATGTTATTGAATGATCATAGATACCAGACTGGTATCATCATTGCGAAGCGCGCGGTCATCACGATGGTGGTCAACCCAGATCGAAAACACTTTGCTGTCGAACCAGGTTGTGCCCACCAGATCTGAAAACCCCGCTACGAAATCCGGGGACTCTTCCATTTTCCGGATCAGGAAAGCTGCCAATGCATCGGTGGTCAATAAAAGCTGATCTCCCTTCTGCCAATCACCGGAGATTGGTTTCACACAGGAATCCATTTTTAATGAATGGTTGAAAGAAGCAAGAGAAGGCAGCAGGACAGGTCTGTTATTAAAATCCGCGCTTTTCTCGATCGGTTGGCAAAAGATCACTTTTTTATTGCGCAGCTGGAAGATACAGGTATCGCCCAGGCATATACTGGTAAACTTGCCGCCTGTTTTTTGAAAAGGTTCATGCGGGAAAATTGCTATCCACAACAAAGTTGCAAAGGAACCCGTTTTCATTTTTTCCTGAGTGTGCCATGGCAAATCCACTTTTTGGAAATGTCTTGTCCAGTCCGCCTGGCACTTCTCGAGTTTGCCCAGGAATTCATTTGGATCAGGAACCACCCTGCCAAACGTTTTCACGACCATTGAAGCCCATAGTTTGGAAAACGTGGCAGTCGTGGCACCATCAGACATGGCACAGATAAAGGGGGAATCCAATGCAGTGAGCGGGCCGATCTTGTATGTAAAAAACGCATCCTCGTTTTCAGAGGATGGGTTTCCCTTTTTGGGGACTGTCAGGTGCTTCCATCGAATCTGCGTCAAGAAGCGGCCTCAAAGCGGGATGGATGGTCTTGTACCGATCTCCAACGCCTGCACAATTCCGGCGATATCTGCATTGTACACAAAGCCATGCGCATTTTCACTCAGCGGGCTGCTCAGCAATTCAGCCGCTGTGCGCTGCATGGCCGGTGGTAGAACACTTGAAAGCTCGAACATGGTCTTTGAGAAGTGATCCGGAAGTTTGGTAATATCATCCGGGAAGAATATCTGTTGGGCATATTCACGGGATGAAGAATGAACCGTGAGAAGAATGACATTGCCGTCATTGGTTGCGAGGGACGTCAACTCCGAAGCGGACTTGCGCGGATCACCGTCATTTGATTCGCCATCGGTGAGATTGATTACCGTGGGGGGATAGGAATCGGGGTATTTGGCGACCCACTCGGTGAGGATATCACGCGACTTTTCCAAAGCCTGACACATGGGCGTCTGTCCCCTGCTAACCGGGTCGACCCAGACCGGAAGTTTCATATTCACTTCGATAAACCCGCCAACGCCATCCGACTCTTTCTTGACACGGTCTTCGATTCGGAGCGGGTTCTTGTACAGGTCATCGACCCAAACCAGGTCCTGGTCCTTCAACTCGCCGCCCAAGGCCGAGGCGACCTGGGACCCATACCCGATCACGCCGACCTGATAATAGCGGCGCACATCCATATCCTTGGAAGCCGAAACGATCAGGGACTGAATGACCTTGTTCAGGGCATCGGCGACGAAAACAGACTTTTTTGGGTTCTCCGGGACGCCCATGATAGGATAGGACATGGAACTGGAATGATCCACCAGGAAAAGAAAACAAGTCGGGTTGACGCGGGAAATTTCAGCTTGATAGGGCATAATTTAACCTTTCCTTT
>CAYLOW010000283.1:0-5828 GCA_964385315.1 uncultured Anaerolinea sp. | reverse complement strand
AATTGGTCAGGGTGCGGAGTTGTTCATTCACTTTCTTGAGCTCCAGTTCAGCCCGTTTGCGCTCGGTTATTTCCTGCACTGTTCCAAACAATCTGGTAACGTGGCCATTCTTGTCTTTTGCGGGCTTTAGGAGGAAGCTAAAGAAGGCGGTTCTACCGCTGGGCAGATTGGTCTCCAGATCGTATAGCAAGTCCAATCCTTCGGAAATCGCGCGGCGGAAATACTCCCGTGAAGCCCGCGCCTGATCTGCGCTGTAATAGGCGGCCTCCTCAGCCTCTGTTGGCGGACCAAGCGACAGATCGCGTTCGAAGAGTTTATACACCTCCTCAGACCAGCCGAATTCCCGGGTCTCGACATCGAACATCCAACTTCCAATCCTTCCAAGATTCTGGGCTTCTCTAAGCCTGATCTCGCTATTATGCAATGATTCTTCCATCTTCTTACGGTTGGTAAATTCGTGCGCCACCCATACTGTGCAGTTCTCGTTCATCGGTGAGATGGTGGTGGAAAACCATATCAAGCGTTCATCAATCATCATTTCATACTCAACTCGGGCTGCCTGGCGGTTATCCAAAACCTGGCGGGTTGTCTCGAGGAGAGACTCGGCTTGCCTGGCTGGGAAGAAATCTCGTAAGTTCCTGCCGAGCAATTCTTCAGGCTGTCTGGCCAACAAGCCGGGATTGGTGGGAGCGATTTGGCAATAGACTCCGTCACGGTCAATTACCAGCACCACATCCTGCATGGAAGCGAACAGGGCGCGAAGTTTGGCTTCGGAAGCGGCCAGATTTTCCTCCACCTGTTTGCGCTCGGCGATCTCTTTTTGTAACTCAGCATTGAGCCGGGTCAGCGCGTCGGTGCGATCCCCGATCCTCTGCTCCAGATAGGGCCAAAGCGCCCACTCTGTTTTTTTTGCAGAAGAATTCTCATTTCGTCCCTGCAAAAAAGCAAAGATAAAATAGACACAGCCGAGATACTGTGCGGCCCTGCCTGTCCAACCGATCATACTTCCGACGCCCGGCTGGAGTAGCACGCAGGTCAAGCCGACGGCGATCAACAACAACGCCAATCCATACCAATAGGCGAAGTCCGTTTTTGAAACGGCATAGATTTCGATAAACCCAAATCCAGCCATAGCAAAGAGGAAGATGGCCCCGCCCAAAACGATCTGGCGCATTGGACTCGCACCCGTGAGCGGATCAAAGAAGACGGGCAGGTTTCCACGAAACGCCAGCACCGCAGTGATGGATACGAGGACGAAAATCCCCGCATAGAAAATCTCATAGCGTTGAACGCGGGACTTCGTTTTTGAAACACCCGCCAATTCCAGTGTGAAAAAGTGTGCACCTAAAATCTGACAGACGCCCGCGAATAGGCTGCCGAGGTTATGCAAGGTGACTGTGGGATTCGGTCTGCCCGCTAGCGGCATGACCCAACCTGCATAAAAATTGCTGACCCCGAAGAACACAAGTCCGCAGCCGATCATCAGGAAGGCAGAAACGCGCGTGGCGCGATAACTCCGCGCCGCCAAATATGCAACTTCCAGCGAAATGGCGCACAGGAAAACGGTATTCAGGATTGCCAACAAGTTGGGCGATTCGTACGCCGCAGATGATTCCCGTGTGTAGAGGAATCCTATCAGGAAGAGAAACGCAGCGACAGGCAACACCCCCATAATTTTCAATCCCCTGCTTGAGAACAAACCATTCTTCAATTGAATATCATTACTGTTTTTCATCGAATACTCAGTTGATCGTGTCTCTTCTTAATGAATATAGCCACAATCG
Organism: uncultured Anaerolinea sp.; assembly: GCA_964385315.1. Taxonomy (GTDB): domain Bacteria; phylum Chloroflexota; class Anaerolineae; order Anaerolineales; family Villigracilaceae; genus Villigracilis. Next base: position 4,044 of record CAYLOW010000283.1, on the reverse strand, counting down.
GTAGTTGATAATTCAGAAGGGAGGGGGGATATGCTAGGATAGCGGTTGGGTCCGGAAAAGGAATAAATTTTCAGGTTGTGAATCACAAATCTTCATGTATTATATTCATAATTGCAGTAAATGTCTTGTAGTTGGAAGTGCTTTCCTTCTGTAAGTTGATCCTCAAGTGGATTACAAGCTCAAAAAAGTCAAGCAAGCCTCCAGCACCGCGTGTGATAAAGCCGGGGAGCGAAAAGGATTGCCCGACATGTCGGAAGGCTTTGGCATTGAGGGCTGTGCTGGCTACTTACCTCATCCGCCGGGATTTGAGCGGTTATACAACAACTTTAAAAAGCGTTATGATCCCATGCTGAATTTCCAACATATCTTACAAAAACCGAAATACAAAAAACCGACCTTCGAAGGTCGGTTTTTTGTCGTCACTTGCTCAAAACCACTTCCTACTATCCCGATTGGGATAAAACCCGCGGTGCGTAAATTTTTGATAAGCTAACGATGAGTTGAATTTTGAGCCCTTAAAGGGCATTATTTGTTACTTTTTGGTCATTTTTGATAACAGGATGGATATCAAGCGATATTTGATACATTTTATTACAGGCGAGATGAATAAAACCTTAATCCATAAAGCTTATCTATAAACATCAGCTAAAAGAACTGGCGGATGAAGATGTAGCCAGAACAGAGAAAGCAAAAAAATCAATCCAATAATTCCAGAAAGCCGTCTTGTTTGATTGTGTCGAAACATACTTCCTCTGTGTTCAAGACATGGCAGTCTGGTAAAAGGAAGACGGCGATGCGAGTATTTGTGTAATCATTGATATTGCGTTTTCTGTTGTGAGACTCAGGATCGTAACTTTATCATCTACCCAAAACCAGAGGACGAAAGTTCCTCCGACAGGCTGTATGAAATACAATCTCACAGTTCCGAACATTTGTTTTTCATTCAGGACACTTGTTGTGAGGGATATGAACGATTTATCCGTCTGGAATTGGGCGGCCAACTCTGTAATCCAATTAGCTGGCACAAATGTTCCGTTTTGACCTATAGACAAACAACCTTTTTGGATTAACTCATTTACACTCTGTATGATGATATCTTCGTCAGCTGAATTTAGGTCTAGGATTACTCTGGCATACCCCGCCAGGGTATCCATCCCTTCAGCTGAGTTTTCAAGATGTTGTTGAAGTACAGGCAATGTTAACCCATTTGGGCCATGTAATGAGATCAAATCCAAAAGAGCCCACCATAATAAGGCTGTGTTTGACTTGAAATCCAACTCGTTGAACAAGTCGTTCTGTGGTGCACTATCTGTCTCTTGCTGAAGCAAAGAGATGATCTCTGCCAGGGGAGCTGGCTGCTGAATTCTAAGGTGACTTTCTTCCTGTGAGATCGACACAGCCGAATTAAAAGTCGTCTCATGTGGATAGAAAATTGAAGTGTCGATCAATTCATCTTGTAGGATAATGGATAGCCCTACCGCGGCCTCCGGATCCAACAAGGAGGATACAAGTAAACTAAATTCACCCGGATAAGAGGTTATTTCCTTTGCGTTATACTCTGTTGAAGGCGGTTCTAACGAACCGGCACAGAAAGGTGATAATAGACCTGGCTCCTTTGTTAACGATTTGCTAAACGAATCCATCTGTTGTACGGTGAGAGTGATATCAATCTCGTTGATTTTATCCATTGAATTCTCCAAATAAGCTCATAAAACCGGATAGTGTTTATTAACGTCCTGTAACCAAACGTTTTATAATTATTTTTTTTCCGCCCTCATAAACAAAATCCATTCCTTCTGAATTAGCACTGTTTTGCAATGAGCGTCCTGCAGAGGATACCGCTTTGTAAGTATTGTAGCCATGCTTTGCCAGAAATGCTGCCCGCTTCGGTTTAGGAACAAATGAGGGAATCTTATTCGCTATCTTATTAAAGGTAACGTCCTTGGCAATCGATTCCAAAGCGGCAGCTGGACTTTCTTCGGCGATCCCTGTCGCAACCCCTTTAGCCGCGATCTTGATTCTTTCATACCACTTTTGAAATACCATGCCACCTGGGACAAAACGAGCTGATGCTGCAATAGAGGCATCAGCTACCCATTCTACTGCCTTGGCCCCTAAAATTTGATATCCTTTTTGTTTGACAGTAATCATGTGTTGACGAGCTTGACCCTCACTAATTTCCATGTCGAACTTGATATTTTCTTTCTTTCTTGCCGCATCTTCTTGTGCCCATTGTTGCTCGCGGCCTTCCTGGCGGACTGCTTTTTCCTGTTGATATTCTATTGAAAGTATAGATGGTCCCGCATGATATTCTCCGCTGGGTGCATGCCATTGTCCATCTCGATAATAAAGTCCGGCATTCATCAATTGTTGTTCCTGCTGGACCTGAGCAAGGGGAGCAGGTTTTCCGGTTGCGAGTGAATAATAGACAGGCATTTTTGGAGGAGAAGCTTTAACGGTAATGTTTTTTCCTATTCCGATTAGTCCTATTAGATTGATCAATGTAGTGCCCGCCAAGGCGCCTGCCACAGCTACACCGGTCATTAAGCCTGAAAATCCTTTCGGTGGGATTCTTCCTTGGTTTTCTTCTTTAGTAATTAAATCATATTCCTCATTTAATAAATCACCTGTATTCCCGCTCGAGCTGTCATCGGTCGGAGAAACATAAATTGGTTCTTCTTCTGATGTAAAATTGTTATTACTTGGATTTTCCTGGGAAGCGTAACCATAGTTATAAATCGTATCTACAAATATCTTTAATACAACTTCCACATTCGGCATATGGTTACCAAAACTGGAGACACATGTATCGAGGATTCGAAACCCAAAATATTCACCGCTTCCAGGAACTAATTCCATTGTTCCGAATTGGGTAACATCGGTATATGGGGAGAGATTAACTATTAATATTTTTATATTTAGGTTGCGGTAAACCACTTGCCGCTGATCAAGGATGATTAAACCTTCAACAGGATTTTTTGCTATTTCCAATTCTTCATTGTAGCCATTAATAAAGTCAATTGCTTCGGCATGTTGAAAATAAAAATCGGAACCTTCAGAGGTTGCACAATTTTGTCCATCTAAATTTTCAAATTTCGGGAGATTTCCTCCAGCATTGTTGGGAATATTAAAGCCATTGAATACCTCAAGAACAATCTCAGGGTAAGTTATAAATACATCCGCTGGATTGTTCCAACTGACGTCGGTTTGAGCATGAGTATAAGTGGCAGTTAAACCCGTAAACAAGAACCCAAGTAGCAGAATGGAAATTAATTTCTTCATGACTACCTCTTTACTATTGCCCGAGAGACTAGGTTGAATAATACGGATAACACAAAGCCAATAATAAATGCGATTCCCATCCAAACAAACGATGAGGAAATTGCCGGCAATCCAAAACTTTCAACAATCGAAATAACCGCAATGTTGAACAGTGGATATAAATGGCTAATTAGCCAACCGATCATTGCACTCATCATCACCGAACTTATGAGACCAATGAGACAAGTAAAACCAGGACGAGATTTGGAGGGGGGAGGCATTGGGGTTGGTGTAGACATGGGGTGTTTTCTCCTCTGTCAACGGGGGTGTTTATTCTCTAAATAGTGAGGAATGTTTTTTCTCTTCATCATATAACCAATATAACCACTAGCGAAGAAATATTTTGATGTTTTTGTGTTTTCGAGATTCCACGTCAAATAGCTTTTCCATCATTTTCACCCCAACCAGGGTTGGGGTTTTTGGCTGAAACCTCTTAATTTTAGCACTATTTTTTTGGGGGACAAGAAGGTTGTGTAAAGGGGGCATGGCTTTAGCAAGGTCTAGAAAAGGGGGAGGTAATCAAGACAAAAGCCTCGGAGAAATGAGAAGTAAACCATCTTCGAACTTGGGCGGCATTAAGGAATTTTGAATCCAGCCACAATTGGTAGTTGATAGCTGGGGAGAGGAGGAGGAGAATATCCTGTGTGCAGGCACCGACAACGCTGGAGAGGATTTCCATGTTAACGTCCGAGGATTGTACTGAGCAATCCTCCGCCGAGGATG
>CAYLOW010000282.1:0-5841 GCA_964385315.1 uncultured Anaerolinea sp. | reverse complement strand
GATATTTCTTGTGGGTGGTGCAGCCTGGTCTGCCATTCAGTTTGCCCGTAAACAAGGCAGCGGTAATCGTGTACTTGGAAATTGGTTGATTGCGATAGGCGGAATCCTTCCCGGTATTGGTGGTTCGTTTACCCGTTTTGGTTATGTGGAAATGCTCTTTATTACCGAGATTATCGGCATCTCGCTGATTTGGGCTGGTTATCGTGTTATGACGCCTCCACAGATGGTTACGGTTCCCGTTCCTCAAACCGCGGCTGATTAAAAATTTATTTTTTGATGAAAAACAGGGCGTAAAAATGAGCATGCGCACCTGATTGCTTGCATCATTATATTGATGTGGTTATACTTGATGCATGTCCATTCCAACTCAAATCGGCCGTTATCAAATCAAATCCGAACTGGGGCGTGGCGGTATGGCAACTGTCTACCGCGCATATGACCCCAGTTTTGACCGCGAAGTCGCGATCAAAGTTTTGCCGCGCGAGATGCTGCATGACGAGCAGTTTCGCTCGCGATTCGAACGTGAGATAAAAATGGTTGCGGGGTTGGAACATCCTGCCATAGTACCCGTTTATGACGTGGGCAATGAGGATGGACAACCTTATTTTGTCATGCGTCTCATGACAGGCGGTTCCCTGACCGGGCTGATCGCGAAAGGGAAGGTGCCGCTTGAGGAGACCGCTACCATTGTCTCAAAAATCGCACAGGGTTTGTCATATGCCCATAAAAAAGGCATTATTCACCGCGACCTTAAGCCTGACAACATTCTGTTTGATGATAATGGGGATCCGTTTATTTCAGATTTTGGGGTTGCCAGGTTGGCTGAATCTACAAGCAACTTGACGGGTAGTGGAGTGATCGGTACCCCTGCATACATGAGTCCCGAACAGGCACAGGGAATCGAGATCGACAGCCGCAGCGACGTCTATGGCTTGGGGGTCATTGTCTATCAAATGTTGAGCGGGCAGCAACCCTATAGCGCTGATACGCCCATGGGCGTGGTAATAAAACATATTACCGAGCCTGTGCCTGATATTCTTAGCATGATTCCCACCCTGCCTGCAGGTGTGGATAAGATCATTAAGTCAGCCCTGGCAAAAGACAAAGACAAGCGCTATGCCTCTGCGGTGGAGCTGGCGAAGGCTTTGAACTTGCTTGCCTTTGGGAATGAGGGAAGTTTTACTTCTTCCCCCACGAAAACTGGTTTGCGTCCCGTCCCATCCACCCCATCTTCCCGTAGGCAGACAGGGTTGGTTGCTGCCGGGGTTGTTGTCCTGGTTGTGATTGCCGCCTTATTCCTGCTGCGCAATCAGTTATTTGCCCCGCAGCAAATTGAACCCACGCTTGTACCTGTACCAACCGCCATTCCAACTGATACTTTATCACCCACTCTGATCCCTGTAACTGAGGCGGCTTCTGCCATGCCTTTTGCGCCGGCCTGTGCCTCTGGAATTTCAATTTCGACGCCCGTGGTTATAGAGACAAATAAAATATGTACCCAGAAGATCCCATACACCGGTATTTCCATCCCCGAAGGCGCCACGTTTGAGCCGCTTGATCCAAAATTGCTATGCCAGGTTGAAAGAACAAGCGGCGGAAACAGTATTATTGCCTGTACAGGTCAACAACTCTTCTCATATAAACTGAAAGTATGTGTAGCGCCTGTCATTTCCAGCACGGACTCAGGTAAATGTGCCCAGGGTTCGATCTATGACACATCCAATCAGTGTTGTCAGGTTCCACCTGCGGAAGGCGCTGGATGTACCATTTTCAAGGTGGACTTGCGGGGTTGCAAGTAAACGATCGGGCGTGAAAGCGCCCGATTTTATTTTCATAAGCCGGGGTGATAAAATAATCGCATGGGAATCCTTTATCTTGTAGCCACACCGATCGGAAATCTCGAAGACTTATCCCCCCGCGCTGTCCGAGTTTTGGGCGAATCAGCGCTGATCGCCGCTGAGGATACACGTCACACAGGCACATTGCTCAAGCATTTTGAAATTAAAACCCCCCTCACCAGTTATTTTGAGCATAATAAAATTCACAAACTTGACCGTATCCTCGAAGCCCTGGCCAATGGGGATGTGGCGCTGGTTTCAGATGCTGGAACACCCGCGATCAATGATCCCGGGTACGAACTTGTGCAAGCTGCCCTTGCTGCGGGCTTTGATGTTCGGCCTGTTCCCGGCCCCTCCGCACCCATCTCCGCGCTGATGGTTTCGGGTTTGCCCACGGATTCCTTTCTGTATCTTGGTTATCTTCCGCATAAAACGAGCGAACGGCATAAATCCGTGGCCCAGGTTGCAAACCTGAACTATACGTTAATTTTTTTGGAATCACCGCATCGGATGATTGATTCACTTCAAGACCTCCTTTCCGTTTTGGGCGACCGCCGCATTTGCGTCGCACGTGAAATGACAAAACTCTACGAGGAATTCTGGCGTGGATCCATTAGCGGTGCAATTGAATATTTTAATTCCAAAGATCCGCGCGGTGAATTTACACTGGTAATTGAGGGAAAAAAAACCGGAGACAGCGGGTTGTGGACAAAGGAAGAGTTGTTGGATGCGATTAAAAAAGAATTGAGTGTTGAAAAATCTGCAAAGGAACTTTCCATCGAGTTGGCAGAGTTGAGCGGATGGAATAAAAAAGAAATTTACACATTGATCAATCAAAATAAACAAGGATTATGATTATGGCAGCTGAGCCCGGTTTGGAAGAGAAAAAAGATGAAAAAAACTCCCCAAAAGACAATTTGGTTGAAAGCAAACATTCGATCAAAATTGACGGACGAGAGATCAAGTACACAGTCACTACGGGGACAATGATCTTAAAAGAAGAAGTCACTGACAAGGATGCCGAGGTTGAAAAGCCCCGCGCCCAGATCTTCTTTATTGCTTATACAAGGGATGGTGTAAAAGATAAAGCCAAACGGCCGGTTACATTCTCGTTCAACGGCGGACCAGGTTCCTCCTCTGTGTGGCTGCACATGGGCGTGCTGGGCCCGCGCCGCGTGGTGCTCACCGAAGAAGGCGAACTTCCCCCGCCCCCCTTTAAATTGACTGACAACCAATATTCCATCCTCGATGACACTGATCTGGTTTTTATTGACCCGATGGGTACGGGCTACAGCCGCCCTGTGGAAGGCGAAAAGGCGAAAGAATGGCTTGGTTTCAAGAAAGATATTGAATCCGTTGGTGATTTCATCCGTTTGTACGTTACAAGATACCATCGCTGGCTTTCGCCAAAGTTCCTGGCAGGCGAATCCTACGGCACCACGCGCGCCGCGGGACTTTCAGGATATTTGCAGGAACGGCATGGTATGTATCTTAATGGTTTAATGCTTATCTCTGCTGTACTGGATTTCACCACGATTGACTTTCACCTCAACAACGAATTGCCCTACATTCTCTTCCTGCCCGCCTATGCGGCGACTGCCTGGTATCATGAAAAATTGGATTTCAAGACTTCGCTCAAGGCCTTTCTCAAGGAAGTGGAGGAATTTGCAATGGGCGAATACGCCTCCGCTCTCTTTAAAGGGGATGCCCTTCTTCCTGAAGACCGCGCCGGCATTATCGAAAAAATTTCACGTTACACGGGGATTTCCAGGGATTTCATCGAACGCACCAACCTGCGGATCAACGATCAGCATTTTTTTAAGGAATTATTGCGCGAACGCGGGTTGACTGTCGGACGTTTGGATAGTCGATTGCTCGGCATGGATCGCAGCGGCGTGACAGCCACGCCAGAATATGATCCGCTGTTGACAACCGTGCTTGGACCCTACACTGCCGCCTTCCATGATTACATTCGCGCGGAGCTTAAATTTGAGTCCGACCTGCCGTATGAAATCCTTAGCGAAAAAGTTGCAGTCAATTGGACATATTCGCAGTTCGAAAATCAATATCTTGATGTCGCCGAAACCTTACGGCGTTCAATGACCTTCAACAAATATCTCAAGGTCTTTGTCGCCAACGGCTATTTTGATCTCGGTACGCCTTATTTTGCAACCGAATACACCTTTAACCATCTCAACCTGGACCAGAGCCTGCGCGGTAATATCCGCATGAGGTATTATGACGCAGGGCATATGATGTACATTCACATGCCTTCGTTGAAAGCAATGAAGACAGACCTGACCAGATTCATTAAGGATTCAATTTGATGGATCTTGATGACCTTGATTATTTTAAAAAACTCGACACCCTGAACATGCTGGCGGAGATCGACGGTCTGCCCGATCAACTTCAGCGGGCTTGGGATCTGGGCCAGATCCAGCCCCTTCCCAAACCGGATGAAATCCGCCATATCATCATCTCAGGCTTGGGAGGGTCTGCCATTGGCGCTGACCTGGCGGCTGCTTTTGTTTCATCCAATATTCGAGTCCCTGTCATTGTCCATCGTGATTATGGCCTGCCTGCTTTTGCGCAGGGCAGGGGAACACTTGTAATTTGCTCATCCCATTCTGGTAACACCGAAGAGACATTGGATGTATTTGAAACTGCGCTGAAAAATGATTGCAGTGTATTCGTGATCTGCACGGGCGGCGAGCTGGCGAAACGCGCGGGCGAGAGAAATATTCCGGTCTGGACATTTAGCCATGCCGGCCAGCCGCGCGCCGCAGTCGGATTTTCCTTTGGCCTGCTGCTTTCCCTGTTTGCCCGCCTGAAATTCATCCCCGACCCTTCGAACGATGTCGCCGAAGCCATCTCCGCGATGAAAAAATTGCAGGAGCAATTGCGCGCAGACGTGCCAGCCGTAAATAACCCTGCCAAGCGTTACGCCGGTCAACTGGTGGGACGCTGGGTGACTGTGATGGGTGCGGGGATTCTTGCGCCCGTGGCCCGCCGCTGGAAAGGACAGGTGAATGAAGTTGCAAAGGCTGGTGCAAATTTTGAATTCCTGCCTGAAGCAAACCACAACACATTGGCCGGAACGCTGAACCCCGGTGATGTACTTACTACAAGCACCATGACCCTGTTTTTGAATTCCCCATCTGACCATCCGCGCAACAAACTGAGATCCATCTTCACCCGCCAAATTTTCATGGTCGAAGGCTTGAATACAGATACTGTGGACGCCCGCGGCGAATCCCCGCTTTCCCATATATGGACGCTGATTCTATTTGGCGATTACATGGCTTATTATCTGGCGATGGCGTACGGCGTTGATCCTACACCTGTCGATTCACTGGTTAATTTCAAGGACTCGATGGCGAGGACGAAGTAATTATTATTCCATTCTGCTCTTTCGGGGGCTGGCCCCTTGAAAGAGAAAAGGTCTATGACAAAGTGAAAGGCGGGTCCCCATGCTGACTGCACAGGATATTCTCGGAACCTTTTCTGCAAGACGGGTGCTTGATGTTGCCACGGGGAGCGGGGGGTTCATCCACTTTTTATTGGAGGGGTTGAAAGACCACCCTGAAATCATTGGGTTGGATAACAACGAACGTGCTGCGGCGGCGTTTAATGAAACCTTCAAAGACAGGCCAAACATCCATTTTCAGATGATGGATGCCGCGTACCTCGATTTTGTTCCCGGGTCTTTTGATCTGGTCTGCATCTCGAACTCACTCCACCATTTTAGCGACCCGCTAACTGTACTTCACCAAATGGAGCGGATGCTGCGCACAGGCGGTCATCTACTGGTCTCAGAGATGTATTGCGACGGGCAGACCGAAACCCAGATGACTCATGTTAATTTACATCATTGGTGGGCTGCTGTGGATACTGTCAATGGGTTGTCACACCACCAAACTTATCAGCGTGCGAAACTTATTGAACTGGTATCCAGCCTCGGGTTACAGGATGTGATGCTGTACGATCTCTCAGATACCAGTGA
>CAYLOW010000281.1:4356-5885 GCA_964385315.1 uncultured Anaerolinea sp. | reverse complement strand
GATCACTCTTTGTTTTTGATCCTGCTCATCGCATACTCTGCCAGCGCAGTGATCGTCAGGGAGGGGTTGACGCCGGGGTTGGCAGGCATGATCGAACCGTCGATCACATATAAACCTTTGTAGTTATGCAGGGCAAAGTTTTCATCAACCACCCCCTCCTCCGCATTCCTTCCCATCGGAGCCCCGCCGAGGATGTGGGCGGTTGTTGGTAAATTCAAGAGGTTTTCACCGATCGACCCGAGGGCGATCCCATTGATCCGTGCTGAAAAATCGCGCGTCAACTCATGTGAGCCTTTCACCTGGGCGCCGATCTCATAACCGGGTTCTTTATCTGCAACCATGCCGGTGCGGAATAAAGTAAAAAAACTGCGCCCAATGCGAAAACGCATCCGGTTATCCGCGTGCTGCATGACCAGCAGAATGGTGACATTATGCGCCCAACCCGGTAAGACCAGCGCCTTCAAACAATCGATGGGGTGGGTCAACGACCATCCCATAAATTTCAAAAGGCGCATCGGGATGTTGACGTCGGTGTCGATCAGGGGGGCGGCCAGGAAGCGCATGAGTGATGACCCGTCAGGATAGCGGACAGGTTCAACGCGTGTGATCTCGTCATGGTTGTAAATGGATGATATGGACACGCCCTCTGAATAATTGATATCGGACTTGCGCGCCACACTTCCCAGCAGCGCCTCGGAGTTGGTCCTGACCATGTGGCCGAGTTTAGGTGACAGCAGGGGCAGGGAGCCTTTTACATCACGCAGGTTCAATAATAATTTTATGGTCCCCATCACGCCGGCTGAGAAGATGACATTCTTCGCGTGGGCGGTTTGCCTGCGTTTTATGAGCCTGGTTGAATCTTGATAGGTTATATCGTAGCGGGCGTTGTCAATTGTCGAAGGCAGAACATTGGTTACCTCCACCTCCGCTTTTATTTCCGCGCCCTTCTTTTCAGCGAAATATAAATAATTCTTGGGCAGCGTATTCTTGGCATTATTACGGCATCCCACCATACAGCCGCCGCATTGCAAACACCCGGCGCGATCCGGCCCTTCACCGTTGAAAAACGGGTCAGGCACACTCACACCCGCTTCGCCAAAATATGCGCCCACATCCGTCGCGCGGAAGGTGTGTCCCATTCCGCGTTCCTCAGCCATCTGCTTGAGCAGGTCATCGGCTTTCCATAGTTTGGGGTTGCGGGCTGCGCCGAGCATTTTCCTTGCAGTGGCGTAATGCCCTTTGAGAACCTCACCCCACTTTATATTTTGATTCCATGCAGGGGTCGCGAAGGTTTCATCAGTGGGAATTTCAAGTACATTGGCATATCCCAGGCTCCCGCCCCCCAGGCCCGCGCCGTGCAGCACCATCACACCTTGGAGGATGCTGATCTGCAAAATTCCATGTGCGCGAATGGCTGGCAGCCAGACGTATTTCCAGTATTGCCAATTGGATTTGGCAAAGTCACTGTCCTTGAATCTTTTTCCCTTTTCAAGAACCAGTACCGAATAACCTTTTTCGGTTAATCGCAT
>CAYLOW010000281.1:0-4256 GCA_964385315.1 uncultured Anaerolinea sp. | reverse complement strand
TTTTCCATGAGAACGCATAGTGCAAATTGTGATAATCGTCACTATCCTGTCTTGCAGGATATTGCTATCCTTAAGGAAGCGGAGGAAAAATGCCTGCCTCCAACATCCCTTGAATCCAAGGAAGTTTTATTATGAAAAACTATCGGATCAATACTCATCCCATTCTGACGGTCTCCCCCCGGGAAACGATCGATTTTACATGGAAGGGTCTGCAGCTTCAAGCACAGGCCGGCGAGACGATCGCGACTGCCCTGTTTGCTAACGGCATTCACATTTTTGGCTATCACCCCAAGGATGGATCACCGCAGGGTATTTTCTGTGCCAATGGCCAGTGTGCCCAATGCACGGTCATCGCTGATGGCTTGCCGCTTAAGTCCTGCATGGCGCTGGTTAAACCGGGCATGGCTGTCGAGCCGGTGATGGGTTTGCCAAGGCTGCCAGATGCTCCGCCTGTCAAGGATTTCAAGGTAACCGAGACTTTACAGGTTGACTGTCTGATCATTGGCGGGGGACCTGCCGGTCTTTCAGCTGCAATTGAACTTGGAACGCGGGGGATCCAAACACTGGTGCTGGATGACAAGCACCGGCTGGGCGGCAAATTGGTTTTGCAGACTCACCGCTTCTTTGGTTCGATCAATGCCTGTTATGCCGGTACGCGGGGAATTGACATCGCCACCAAGCTGGCTGATGACGTGGCGAAAATCCCATTGGTAACCACCTGGCTCAACAGCACGGCCATTGCTGTGTTCAGCGATAAAAAAGTGGGCGTGGTGCGTGATGGCAGCGAGTATGTGATGATCGAACCCAGGACCATTTTGGTAGCAACGGGCGCGCGTGAAAAATCCCTGACCTTCAAGGGCAATACGCTGCCCGGTGTATACGGCGCGGGTGCATTCCAGACTTTGGTCAACCGTGACCTGGTGCGTTGTTCGGAACGATTGTTTATCATCGGCGGCGGCAATGTGGGGCTGATCGCCGGATACCATGCCCTGCAAGCCGGAATTGAAGTGGCGGGATTGGTCGAAGCCCTGCCCGAGTGCGGCGGTTATAAAGTCCATAAGGATAAACTGGTACGCATGGGGGTACCGATCTACACCTCACATACGGTATTGAGCGCCAACGGCACAGACTCGGTTGAGTCGGTGACGATCGCCGCGATCGACAAGAATTGGAAACCGATCCCCGGCACCGAGCAGACTTTTGCCTGTGATACCTTACTGGTGGCTGTTGGCCTTGACCCGGTGGATGAGTTTTACAAGAAGGCAGTGGAGTTTGGCCTGTCCGCCTTTGCCGCAGGCGACGCTGATGAAGTTGCTGAAGCCTCGGCTGCCATGTTCTCCGGCAAGATCCGCGGTTTGGAAATTGCCCGCGCATTGGGCTGTGATGTCCCCGAGATCCCGCAGGATTGGTTCCGTACCTCGGACATCCTTAAATCGCGGCCCGGCGAAATTACCCATGAAACCATCCCTGATGATAACGAAGCGGTTTATCCCGTTCTGCACTGCAGCCAGGAAATTCCGTGCAATCCGTGTACGTCTGTTTGTTCACAGGGCGCGATCGTAATTGACGATACGGATATCCGAAAGGTGCCTGATTACATAGCCAAACAGATCGGCAAGGAATGTATTGCCTGTGAGAAGTGTGTCACGATCTGCCCGGGATTGGCGATCACGCTGATCGACATCCGCAAGGAAGAACCTGAAACTGCGCTGGTGACAATTCCATACGAGTTTGAAAGAGGCTCGATCCGTGTCGGAGATCATGTGACTGTGCTAAATACCATTGGTACAGCCCTCGGCAGTGTGGAAGTGGTTCGTACCCGTATCGCTAAAACCACGGACCGCACTGTACTGGTCAAAGTACGCGCACCGCGGGAGATCGCGAATCAAATTGCTGGAATCGAAATTCAAGCAAAGGAAGTCAGCGCCTCGCTGGATCAATACGTTGAACGCCTGACCGACGACCTGATCGTCTGCCGTTGTGAGCGGGTAAGCCTGGCCGAGATCAAATCCATTATCCAGTCTGGTGTAACCGACATGAACGAGATCAAAGCCATCACGCGGGCGGGCATGGGAGCCTGCGGCGGAAAGACATGCAGCAGCCTGATCAAACGTGCTTTCCGGGAACTGGGTGTGCCGATGACTGAGATCACCGAAAATGTAGCCCGGCCGGTATTTGTAGAGGTGCCGTTTGGTGTTCTGGCAGGCGTGGAGAAGTAACATGGATAAAAATACATACGACACCATCATCATCGGCGCGGGAAGTGTGGGGACTCCCCTCGCATGGCAATTGGCTGACGCGGGACAAAGGGTTTTGGTTTTGGAGCAGTTTGCCAGTGTGGGACAGGGATCGAACAAGGAAGCCATTGGTGGAATCCGTGCCACCCATTCCGACCCGGCGAAGATCGGCATCAGCCTGAAGAGCCTTGATATTTTCTCGACCTGGCATAACACCTTTGGGGATGATATTGGCTGGCAGCGTGGCGGGTATTCATTTGTGGCATATCGTCCACAAGAGGAAAAAACCCTCAAAGACCTGCTCGTGATCCAGAAGCAATATGGCCTGGATATCGAGTGGTACGACAAAAATGATTTTTTGAAGATCGTTCCCTCTCTTAACTCCGAAAGGTTAATTGGCGGTACATTCTCACCCGGCGATGGGAGCGCTTCGCCGATGTTATCTGCTCTCGCTTTTGAAAAACAGGCAAAACTGCATGGCGCTGAGTTTCATTACAAGGAAGGTGTAACCAGCATCCTGCGCGCGAACGGACGTGTCACCGGGGTGACCACGGACAAGGGTTCTTACTCTGCCGGACTGGTTGTGAACGCCGCGGGTCCCTGGGGGCGTGAGGTTGCAAAACTGGCAGGTGTGGATGTTCCGGTAAACCCTGATTCACATGAGGGCGGCATCACGGAACCTGTGGCGCCCTTCCTGGGACCGATGGTGGTGGATATCCGCCCAACGGATAATTCATCCAATTATTATTTTTATCAACACCATACCGGCCAGATCATTTTCTGCATTACGCCCAACCCCCAGATATTTGGCATGGATCATCGCGAGACGTCGATCTTTTTGCCGCAGGTGGCAAAACGGATGCTGGAGATCATGCCCTGCCTGCAAAATATCAAAGTGCGGCGCACATGGCGCGGCTCGTATCCAATGACACCGGACGGTGCCCCGATCGTGGGGGAGGTGAACGGGTTGGAAGGGTATCTCAACGCGGTTGGAATGTGCGGACAGGGCTTTATGCTGGGACCCGGTCTGGCTGTGTTGCTGCGTCATTGGATCACAGGTGAAGGCGCCGATCAGGCGAAGGAAACTCTGGCCCCTTTGAGTTTGTACCGTGATTTTGGGAAGAAAGAAAAACTGAAGTAAGTGAAGATATAAAGCGCGGCGTAAAAAGACCTGGCGGCAGAAAAACCATCAGGTCTTTTTTCTTGTCCGCGTTATGACGTTTTAGGCTTCGACGGTGAATGGCAGATATCTTCTGGTAAAGCCGCCGTCCAGATCCTGAATAACAATGCCAACAAGATATTCGCCGGGCATGAGGGTTTCTTTTTCCATTCTCAATGGTTGTTCGCTGAATGTAAGCGGGGTGGAGAGGACGATTGCTGTTTCCCATTTGCCGCTTTCTTCTGCCGGCGGGGTGAGGACTTGAACGAAGGGGGCAAAGGTGTCTCCGGGTTTGGGGGCCAGGACGCGCGGCGTGGATTTGAGGCGTTGTTCTTTGAATGCCATGAAGCCGCTGATTCTGTTGTCGCCGGCGAAAGTGATGCGGGCGCGGGTTTGCTTCCCGGCGCTGGTGTATTGGCCGTCAAGCCAGCAGCTTGCAGTGCCGTAGCCTTCGGGGTGTGCAAAGGCAAATGCTGAGGCGGTGCCATCGGTAAGCAGGGGCAGGCCGGGGAGCAGGCGGATCGAAAGACTGGCGGACTCCTCCCAATCTGGGTGTTTGACTCCGCCCGTTTCCTTTTCATGATCCGCATGGATATATTCACGCAGGACAGGTCCATAGCATTGCTTTCCATCTTTGATCAAAATTTCAGCAAAGAGATAGGCAATATTTTTTCCGCTGATTTCGGCTTTGAGCGTGAGCTCTGCGCCTGATCGCGAGAGGTCGAGATGCATGATCTCGAATTTACCTGCGCCAGGAGCGCGGCGGGAATTCGGTTTTCTGGCAGGCTTAACGGGAGCGTCGTAGGCAGCCAGGGCCAGTGTCCTGTTTTTGTATTCAAATGATCGAAGGTTGGTCATAT
>CAYLOW010000280.1:0-5907 GCA_964385315.1 uncultured Anaerolinea sp. | reverse complement strand
CTTTGACTTCTCCTTTTACGATCAAAGGCACACACCAATAACAAACAAAGCCTTCGGTTTTCCAGAATTTTAGAAATTGGGGATTTTCATGCAGCGCGGTGGTCTCGGAGTTCAACTCCATGATCGAGCGATGTTCGAGGATGGCGCGTCCGGCAAAACTATCGCCCAAGTTTATGCTTTCGAGCAGGAGAGTGTGAAAACCATAACCCGCTTCTAACACCAATAGGTTTGAGCCTGGATGCAGTAAAAGTACATCAGCCGCATCCACATTCAGTTGAGAGATGGTATTGGTTAATAAAATATCTAATGTTAAGTGCATATCGCGGCTGCTGGAAATGGCCTGATCCACAACGCGTAAAGCTTTTAGCCGTTCCACCTGACGCACAGTTTGCTCGTGTAATTGCATTCGCTGCAGGGCCGCACCAGTCATTTCTGACAAGATCGACAATAGACGGATCTCATTTTTATCAAGTTCGCGTTCGCTTGGCACAGAAACGATCATGACTCCCAGAGTTTGTTCAGTGGTACGGATGGGCAAACAAACACCGCCCCAACCAGGTGGTATTTGTTTGCGAGATGCGCTGCGTGTCTCAGGATCACTGGCAAACTCACGCGAGATATAGGTTTCACTGCTGGTAAACACTTTATCCGCAATCCCCTCGTCAATTTTATGCGGTAGCTCGGCTACTTGAGCAGGCCAACCGCGCGCTATGGTCTTTTCCAGGTTGTCGTTGGTTCTGTTATAAATTTCAATAGACCCATGCGGGGTATTTAGAATGGCTAAAGCCTCACCCAACACAATAGACAGCATTTCCTTTTGTTTTGAAACGGAGCGCAAAACAAGCGAAATACGGTTGATGGTTTCCAACTCCATCACGCGCTGACGGACACCTTTTTCCGTCCGCTTGCGCTCGGTTATATCCTGCAGAGACCCTATGATCGTCCTGCTCGGTGCGTTATATTCAGCTATGGAATAAATGTCGCGAATCTCCCCATCTGAAACTCTTCGTA
This sequence comes from uncultured Anaerolinea sp., assembly GCA_964385315.1. GTDB lineage: Bacteria > Chloroflexota > Anaerolineae > Anaerolineales > Villigracilaceae > Villigracilis. The sequence goes on along the minus strand of CAYLOW010000280.1, from coordinate 4,896 downwards.
TTTTGAATTCAACATCGTACTGCTTCCCTTCCTTGACAAGCTCGACCAGTGCGGTATCCAAAGCTGGACGGAATTCTGGCAGTGGAGCCGTTTGGACAAAGGCCAAGGTCATGGATCCTTGAGCTATGCCATAAATGCGGTGAGCCTCGTCCGAGGCTATAACCGTTTTTGTAGTAAGGTCGATCTCCCAACTTCCCAGGTGAGCGACCCCTTGTACCTTGTTGAGCATTGCCTCACTTTCGCGAAGCGACTCGTCCGCCCTTATTCTTGTCATAAACATATCAATTTGTCTTGAATAAATATTAACCAAGGCATCGTTTTCAAAGCGCTTACCGGCGGGCATGATCAATGTGAAATCGCCGATCATTTGATCATTCACGATCACTTTCGTGACAGCTACCTCTCCCATATTTAAGAGCTTCTCAATCGATCTTGAGATTGTTTCAGGAAGAGCTTTTCTGGATAGTTCACTTAAAGATGAAAATCGTGCGACGACTTTATCCTTTAGCGCTTTATTTTCAATGGAATAATCGATCCACTCTTTTCCCACCGGTTCAAAGCCCAACATTTTCGACAGCTTTTTTACGCTATCAGCCAGCCCTGCAAGGGCAACCGTGGTAAATTTTCCAGTATTTGTATTGAGTAAAGTTAAAATTCCATACTTTGCTTTTGATATGTATAAAAGGTTTTCCAGGATCTTTTGATACGAAACCTGCTCTGTCCCGGTTTTTAATAATTCCTCTGTAAAACCCACCATTTGATTTAATAAATCTTCATCTTCCACACGGATCGTCTCTAATTTTTGCTCGCGTTCGGTGATGTCATGAATAATTGAGAAAAGAAAGTGCTTTTCCCGCAAAATAATGGGTGAGGAATGTACTTCCACAACGCGCTTTTTCCCATTTGCGAGCCTGTGTTGAAAAACAAAATAATTTCGTTCCTCTTTGAAAGCTTTTTGACGCTCTAACGCCACCAGTTCTGGCGGCATCGTATTAATATCCTGGATGGACATGCCGTAAAGTTTCAATTTGGAATATCCGTAAAAATCCACGGCGGCTTGATTTGCGTACAGGATTGTGCCCGTCTGCGGTTCGATCAAGAGCATGATCGCAGAATGCCCTTCAAACATAGAGTGGAAGGTTTGTTCGCCGAGCACAACAGATTCTATGTTTTTCAGTGAAGATTTTCTTGAAGTCATCAGGTTACTCCTGTCACACAACGATCAAAAAATAATATCCGATATCTCCGTCTTCGTTCCTCATATAAAAAAGACCACCATGCCAAACAGGAATGATAGTCTCGCGTAGGAAAAACCTTGAACAGCCGGGACAAAGTCCGGCAGGTCGACTGCTTATCCCGATATTACCGGATGGCTAATCCCCATCAAAGGGATAAGCTAGTTTACGTAGAACTCGCTTCTGCGTCAATCATGATTGTCAGATGATTCAGATTACATTCTTCCATGAAAGATACGGGGTTGAACTGCTGTTTATTTTCACACTGAAGTATTTCCTGGCGCGAATTGGCTCCGTCGCAGGGTTTTCTCTCGCGACCGATGAGGAGTAGGCCAGCCGCGTCGAATCCCTGATATAAGAAAGGGACCAGTAAAATTTACGCAAGACGCTTTGCCCTATAACCAATTAGAAAGCAGGAAACTTGTGTAAGCAAAAGCCTTTTGACGCCATCGTTGGCTGCTTAATGAATCGAGATCCATTTCGTTGCTGTTGAATTTATCAGACTCAAATTGTATTCGTAGTTGCTCGGCAATAGCGTCACTTTGGAGTAGAAGACTGCATTCATAATTACTATTCAAAGCCTTGCTGTCAAGATTGGCTGACCCAAACAGAACCTGCCCCAGGTCATTCCAGCAGGCTTTGGCGTGCATAAAACGGGGCATGTACCGCCACATGTTTACGCCGGATTTAATTAATTTCTGCCCAATCACGTAGTTGGCTGCGTCTATCAGAGGAATCCGCGTTCGATCGGAAAAAAGAATATTGACCTTACAGCCGCGTTCGCTTTGATGGAGCAGGGCGTTTACAATTTCCCGGTCCGGCAAAAAATACCAGGTCCGAATGTAAATGGAATGCTGTGCGTCTAAAATCAGTCCTAGCAAAGTGCGGCGCACATCCTGTCGGTTGCCGGGTAAAGTAAAAAGTAACGGGAATTCGCCGATTCGCAGGTTGGAAAAATGTAAAAGGTCATCCTCCGGGTGAATTAGATAATCATATAGTTTTTCGATCGAATCGCCAGCAGCCCCATCCAGGCGTAAATTGAGATCGTCCATCTTCAGATATTCGTCACCGATATTGGAGCCCCCAACAAAAGTAACCACCTGATCAATACTGCATATTTTGAAGTGCAGGCGATTAAAGTGAGTAGTGCGACTGTGTCGGGGACGAAAAAAGACAACCTCAATCCCCGCTGCGGACAACCGACTCATCAAGAAGCGGTTGTTGACAATATTGGCTGGCGCATCAACCAGCATCCCTATTTCATCTACAATTAGGCGAATACGAACCCCGGCAACCTGCTTTGTCTCTAAAATTTCGGTGATTTTCAACGCCCAGTCGCCCCAGTCAAATGTAAAGTACATCATGATAATAGAATCTTGGGCTTGTCCAATTGCTTCTATAAGGTTCGTATAAAAAGATTGAACATGTGAATAAAGTTTAAGTTCCAATGTGATCAATCTCCTTGCCGCATAACCAAGTTCACGCCTCACCGGATAATAGAATCTTCATGGTAAGTTGCAACGCACAGCGCTAGGTGAGTTAATAAATGAATGCTGCTTTACATTCGTTCGGCGAAAATAAGCCGCGCTGCTGGAAATCCCAGCGTAATGGATTTGTTCGACGCGGAAATGGATAATGTCTGGTTGAACGACAGTATCTCGGTAATTTGTACGCGGGCGCCGGGCATGACCCCATTTTCGGCGAGATATTTTAAGAGTTCGTGGTTGTCTTCACCAAATTCATGAACCCGGCGAATGGTGACGGATTCACCCAACTCCATGTCAGTCAGCGGAATCCATTTACTCACAAGCGCCTCATGACCAGGAAAGGGATTTCCATGCGGACATACTTTGGGATGTCCCAATACTTCAGCCATCTGTTCCTCCAGCTGTGGAGAAATGGCGTGTTCGATATTATGTGCTTCGTTATGAGTTTCAAAAATGGGAACTTTCAATAAACTCACCAGCAGCCACTCGGTCAACATGTGACGGCGCGTAACAGAGTGGGCGGCTGCCCGTCCTGTTTCAGTAAAATGAATCGCCTTTCTGCCAGTGCCAACGATCCAATGATCGCGTTCCATGCGTTTAAGTGTCATCGTCACGGTGGGTGGGGAAACACCAAGCAGGTCTGCCAGACGCGCCGCGATAATTTCACCATGATCGCGTTCTATCACGTGCATGGTCATCAGGTAGTCTTCCACAGTATGGGTGGGACGAATTTGAGTTTTTGGCGATTTGGATTTGGTCATACTCACCTTTACGGGTTAAATTTGTATTGACTAATCAATAATGTTATTATATACTAACATTATTGATTGCCCTGCACTAAACAATTCTATCATGTCAGTTGAGGCTGTCAAGCATACAAATCTACTATAAATTTTTTGAGGTTAAACTTATGTTAGCAAGTTTTCTTTTATCGCTGCGGGAGGGATTGGAAGCCGCCCTTATCATTGGGATCGTATTGGGAGTACTGCTCAAAATAAAGCGTACCGATTTAAATGGCGTTATCTGGCGTGGGGTGGGACTCGCGGTTTTCTTGAGTATTCTGGCGGCAATTCTGCTCAACCTGCTTGGGATGGAATTTGAAGGTAAAGGCGAAGAGATATTTGAAGGTGTTGCCATGCTGCTCGCGGCGGGTGTGCTTACCTGGATGATCCTGTGGATGCAGAATCATGGCGGGACCCTCAAGAACGAAATCGAGGAGCAAACCAACCTGGCAACGTTAGGGAATGGAAGGAAGGCCTTGTTTTCGCTCGCATTCCTAGCTGTGTTTCGTGAGGGGATTGAACTGGCATTATTCCTATTAGCCGCAAGGGTAACATCCAGCCCTTTGCAAACCTTGTCAGGCGCATTGCTAGGACTGTTAAGTGCGACGATTTTGGGATGGGTGCTATTTACTTCAAGCATGAAACTCAGCCTGCGCGGGTTCTTTGGCGCTACAAACATCCTGTTGATTGTTTTTGCGGCGGGGCTGGTTGGATTGGGAATTCATGAATTCAATGAAGCGGGTATCATCCCATCAGTGATCGAACATGTTTGGGATGTCAATGGGTTATTAAGCGACAAAAGTGAAGTGGGTTTGCTTCTAAAAGCATTGGTTGGGTATAACGGCAACCCATCCTTAACTGAGGTAGTCGCCTATGTGAGTTATTTGGCAGTCATTATTTCAATTTTTTTTACTCAAAGACGAAAACTCAGTCCTATCAAGGTGGAATGACCAGATATAAGTTTTCATCCTATATTTTTTCCACCATAAAGGCAGTGTGGTTACATTCACACTGCCTTTGCTATGGCAAGATATTGCCGGTACAAGTCAGCACAGAGATTTAATTATCGAGTTTTCAAAATTGTATGTTTACCCGTAACTTTTTTTCACTTTGACCGACTAATAAGATGTAATCTATCCTAATTCAAGTTGCAAGAGGTGAAAAAATGAATAAAATTTCTCGTTACGCTCTGGTTGTTTTTGTTCTGGCAAGTATGCTGTTGGGAGCTTGCGCTGGTGCACCTTCTGCCGGTGCCAGCAAAGTGGAAGCCGCATCCGTCGCTTATACCGGTACGATAGACAGTATTAATGGAAATCAATGGGTCGTGAACGGACAGCCGATCACTGTTGATCCTGCAGTTATAAACGACGGCCCGTTCGTTGTTGGCGACAC
>CAYLOW010000279.1:0-5925 GCA_964385315.1 uncultured Anaerolinea sp. | reverse complement strand
TTTATTATTTGAAATTCTTTCCCAGGAATTGTATACTATTCGATATGGAACAAAATCAAATCGCTTGAGAGGAGAATTATGGATACAAACTCACTCACCTTTCTGTTTCCGCTCTTTCTTGGTTTTATTTTCTTCTTATTGGGAATTGGTTTTCTAATCTTTGGCTTGCGCGAACGGAATAAAGCCAAAGAAACTGAAACCTGGCCCACTGCAAAAGGGGTGATCGTCTCGGCAAGGCTGGACCATCAAACCCGCACTGAAAGAAATCAGGGACGCACCTTTACACGCACGACTTATACACCTGTTGTTGAATATACCTATGTGATCGGAGAAAATACATATCGAGGCAGCCGTATATTTCCCGGATCCACGATGAGCTATGACCTCGGAACTGCTCAAAATATCGTCAACCGCTATCAGCCCGGCCATTCAATGGGTGTCCACTACGATCCAAACGACCTGACACAAGCTGTGCTGGAAACCAAGACCAAAGGCGGAAGTGTGTTCATGATTATCGGTTTCGTTTTCACAGCATTGGGTCTCCTTGGCTGTTTTTTTGGGGCAGTAATGTTATTTCTAAGTTTCTCCTAATTCAAGGCATATGTATCTTTTATCCGCGGTATTTTGATTGCGTGTCTAACCTCAGTTTCTCATAAAATCCGAAGCTTCTTGTCTTCGGATTTTATTTTTATTAATCGAATGAGGGCTTTGTATGAGGGGTATAAATACCAGGTGTTTTGTCATCTATATCCTAAATCTTACTCTTCAACTTTATAAAGGAAAAATAATGAACACACCCAAACGTTATCATCCCCTCATGGTTATTCTTCACTGGACGACCGTTATCCTGCTGCTGGGAGCAGGTATCCTTTCAGGCAATGGAGGCTCATCCCCGATCAATGTCCACATGATATTAGGTTTCTTGCTGCTGATTACCATGATATCCCGCCTCATCTTACGCTTTACCGTAAAACGTCCCTCCCGGGCTGATGCAGGCAATCCCTTCCTCAATAAACTTGGTGAGGCAGTTCACATTGCTTTGTACTTTTTCGCGTTCTACATCCTTACCCTGGGGGGGTTGATCGCGTCACAAAGAAATTTATTGGGATATCTCATTGAAAATGAATCCGTTGTGCGCGTCAGCCAACAACTGCGGGATTTTCACAAAATGGGATGGATGGCGATCATCTTGCTGCTATTGCTTCATATCGGTGGAGCCGTGTATCACCAATTTATTCTCAAGGATAACCTTCTCAAACGGATGTGGTTTGACAAGTAATAACGATATGATGAGAATTATGTTATCCGATGCTGGCTATTAAAAAGCTCCTCGTCTCCTCGATCTTATCCTGCGCCACCTTTCCTGTTGACTCATAATAGTCCAATAACTGTGTGATGGTCAGGACGGAGTGCATCGAATATCCCGCCTGTTCCAGGGATTCTTTTGCTCCAGACTGGCGATCAACAAGTACAACAATATCTTTTACTTTCAAGCCGACAGCGGTCAGTTTTTCGATCGCTTCGAACTTGCTTCCCCCGGTTGTGGCAAGATCGTCAATAACGAGAACTGTTTCCCCCTCATGAAAGTCTCCTTCTATTTCGGCTTTCGTGCCATAGGTTTTCACTTCCTTGCGAGGGTAGATCATTGGGTAATTGCCCTGCAGGGATACTGCAGTTGCAATGGGAATCGCTGCGTAAGGCAACCCTGCAATGCGATCAAATTTAAGGGTTTCAAGGATTTTCAAATAAGAATACCCGATTTGATCCAATAATTTTGGATAGGTAATGATGCGGCGCAGGTCAATGTAGATCGGGGATTTCAACCCTGACTTGAGGGTAAAATCACCAAATTTGATGCAGCCTGCCGAGAGCAGCCCATCGGCAAGACCTGACTGGTTTGAATTAATTTGTGCCATGCTTACCATCCTTATTTATTAGACATGATGAACAGAAACCGGTGGGAATATTTATATTTGTTTCAAATCCCTTTTTATATTCACAATTTGATCCCTCAACTCAGCCGCCGCCTGACGTGGACTCTTTGCGCGGGATATTCCGCGCGAAACGGGGAGAAGAAGTCCCTTGCCATCTTTGCGAAGGCCTGCTTTGAGCGCTGAAACCAATTCCCCTCCCTGTGCCCCTACGCCGGGAGAGAGAAACCATAAATCCGGGGCAGCTGCACGGACACGACCCAAAGCATCGGGATGGGTTGCCCCGACAACCAGTCCAATATTATTTCTTGTGTTCCATCCCTGGGCTAATTTCGCAACATGCTCGTAAAGCATTAATCCATTATCAAGCCTCAAATCCTGCAAATCGCCGCTGCCCGCGTTGGATGTTTTACACAATAAGAACACACCCTTTTCCTGATCCTCAATAAATGGATCGATTGAATCTTTTCCAAGGTATGGATTCAAGGTAATGCAATGTGCCCCAAGATTCTCAAAAGCAGATTTGGCGTATGCCTCGGCAGTGGAGGCAATATCACCGCGTTTTGCATCAAGAATGACGGGGATCATGGATCCAAGCCTGCTGGACTCTTCATGAATAGCCTCAATAACCTGTTTAAGCGCGATCCAGCCTTCGGCCCCGAATAGCTCGAAGAACGCGGCATTGGGTTTAAATGCTGAAGCGTAGGGTGCTGTTTGCTTAATCAGATTCAGGCAAAAATCGAGAGCAGCTGATGCGGTGGGTTCTTTAAGATCGGGGATGTGAGGATCAAGTCCAACGCAAAGGAGTGATGATGAGTCATCAACCCTTTTTTCAAGAAAAGAGAAGAATGTTTCCATTTAGGTCCTTGTACCATCAATCTCAAATTGGGGTATTTTCACTTCCCATACCCATAAACATTTCCAATGCATTACTGGATTTGCAGTCCGTACAAGATTTATCACTCACAGGGATGTGATCCAACTGGATGCCTATTGATTGGATTTTCACCAAGGGAGGCGGGGAAAATAACTTTAGTAACCCTTTTGGTAGGGAGGAAAAATCGCGTTCAAAGATTTCTTCCAGTAATTTATGGAGGGTTAAACAAAAAAATGACGGGCGTCGAGCCAGCCCCGTACCTCGAAACAACAAAACATCCATAACAAGGATTATACGCCACCCTGCATTTGCCTGTCTACTTGTCTTATGGAGCAGGCGGCAGACATTTATGAGAAATCTGTCTGCCTTTTTGTTTTTATTTGGCTTCGATCACCAATTTTATGGCGGTCCGAACTTTTTCTTCAATTGTGACTTCAACAAACTCGGGGACACAGGTAACATCCACACCATCAAGCTTGAGATATCCGGTGGCGAGCGTCCAGGCTTTTACTGCCTGATTTACAGCACCTGCGCCAATGGCCTGAACTTCTGCCCGTTTGTGCTCGCGGATCACGCCAGCAATTGCCCCGGCGACTGCGGAGGTACGGGAGTTGGCTGAAACTTTGATTATATCCATGACAACCTCCCAAGGTTGGCTAAGATGGGAACGGACTTACTTATTGAATTGTACAAGATACCTATAATAGATTCAAGAGTAATATATATATTTATATGGATTCGTAATAGTAGTAGGGGGTGTGGATAGAGGGGATAAGTGCTTTACTCCGGCACCTGTGGGGTATTCCTCTCCATTCACACCATACCTAAGGTTGATTTCTCCCATTGTAAATTTTGACCCTGTGGATTGAATCTGTAGAATTTGTCCACCGCAGAATCATCCATTTTTTGTACTTGGCGTTTATTTTCTACATATTGGTTTTTTCAAATGGTCACCCCCATATATGGGGGTGACCATTTGTGCAAGATGTGACCAAATTTTGGAAATTTGTGACTATTGTCCACAGACAAGGGAAGTTTTCCACCGTTTTGAGTGAGTTATCCCCAGTTTTGAGAAGCAGGGACTTCACTTGTCTAAACAAGAACCCCTAAATGTGGGGTTCTATTTCGGATAGCAAAATGGGATTAATCCCGAACATTTCTTCCATAGCCAGCTGGAACAAGGATTTTCCCATCTTCAAAGGCCGTTTTACCGCGCAGTACCACTTTTCGAACTTTCCCCTTCACCCTCCAACCTTCAAATGGCGTCCATCCGCAGCGTGTGAATTGATCTGCGGCTTTTATCTCGTATATTTCATCTTCGTCCACCTCGATCCAGGTTTCAGGCTGGTCCGGTAGGTTAAATATTTTTTTTGGATTTGTATACATCTTCTGAATAATGGTTTCCAGTGTCAAATGCCTTCCCTGAGCCTCGTCAAAGGTTTGATTGAAACTTGTGGTTAGCAGCAACGGCAGAATGGTCTCCAGTCCCGGGAATCCCGGTGGAGGTTTCATAGAGTCTTTTTCCTCAACATTATGAGGGGCATGGTCGGTTGCAAAACAGTCAATTATGTCCATATTTTTCCACAGGCTGTCCACATCCTCCTGTGTTGCCAAACGAGGGCGGACTTCTTTTCTTCCTTCACTCAAATTTTTTCCAGGATTCCCGAAATTGGAGGAGGAGATGGGAGGATAAAAGAGATCTTGTGTCAAAAACAAATGATGCGGACAGACTTCACAGGTCACTTTTATGCCGCGTTCCTTTACCGCTTTGATCAGAAGAACTTCCTCCTTCAAGGAAATGTGGGCTATATGCACCGGACGGTCATAAATGGCGGCGAACAAAATGGCGGCCGCCATGCTTCGGCTTTCACTATGCGCTACGATGGGCATATTCTTCGGATAATTCTGAAAATGGGGATGCCAGAGAGTCATATCATCCAAACGCAGTTCCCCAAAAGTTGAATCGAGATACATTTTTAGTCCGGCTGATTGCGATGATGCCTCCATGTGTTCCCCCCAATCAGCATTATCGGGACCCGCACCGAGAAATTGTCCATAGTCACAACGTGCTTTTTGTTTGGCGGCATTCAATGCAAGGTCAAGTGTATCTGCATCAAAGATAGGGGGCCTTGTATTTGGCATGGCAAGCACAGTAGTTATACCGCCGGCGAGCGCGGCACATGTGCCTGAGTCGTAATCTTCTTTGTGAGTCGCTCCGGGTTCACGCAGGTGAACGTGGGGGTCAATTAAGCCGGGGAGTTTGATCATATTTACTATACCTACACGAAAAACCCAACGCCCATTGCACGCGGTCCCGCGTGAACCACGATGGCTGGAGGCAGCCGATAGATGGGGATTTGAGTAACTTTCACCCGCGACTTTAGATCGGTGGCAAGCGCCTCTGCTTCTTTTTCTGCCTCGACCTGGAGTGCGCACAAATGAGAGGCGTCTCCTCCAGGACATTGTTCGGTTACGATTTCCACCAGGCGTGCCAGGGCGCGCTTTTTGGTCCGCTGTTGTTCAAAGGATTCAACCTGACCGTCCTTCACCTGTAAAATTGGTTTGATCTCCAGCATTTCAGCCAGCAGACGCTTTGCTCCGCCGATGCGCCCGCCTTTTGCCAGGTATTCGAGAGTATCCACAAGGAAGTAAAGCCTCCCGCGCGGGATCATGTCGTTGAGTTTTGCCACTATCTCGTCGGCTGATTCTCCCGCCTTTGCCATGTCATCTGCCACGAGTACAAGCGATCCAAGATTACAGGAGATGGTGAGTGTATCCACTATGCGGATGTCCATCTTGGGGAATTCCTGCGCTGCAGTTTGCGCCGAGCGGACTGTTCCGCTTGCCTTGCTGGTGGGAGCAACGATGATCACACTTTCGCCGTTTTCCTGAGCCTGTTTGAAAAATGGATAATACAAAGGAGGCTCAGGTGCGGATGTTTTTGGCATTGTCTTGGCAGCCTTGAGTTTTTGAAGAAATTTGGTCGTATCCATTTCCTTGTCATCATGGAACGCTTCTTCCCCAAACATGACGATTTGGGGTATGACGGGGATATTGCGTTGGGCAAGCAGGTCATATGGCAGCCCGCAGGTTGTGTCAGCTATGATAATGGTCATT
>CAYLOW010000278.1:0-5934 GCA_964385315.1 uncultured Anaerolinea sp. | reverse complement strand
CTTCGACTGCCACATCAAACATATCGAAGATGCCTTTGAAACCGATGAAGCGCGCGTCGGCGGGGGCAACGGCGCCCTGGATCAATGCAATCGGCAGGTACAGAATAGTGGCCGCCTGAACACCCGTAACCACAAACCCGCCGGAGACACTTTCAATGAAGGTCGCCGGCCGGGTGGGATACCCCAGCCCAACACCAAGCGCACCCTCACTGGCCTTGCGTGTGGAGAGCGGGGTGGCAGTGATGGTGATCTGCCGGCCGCCGCGATCCACCAGCATTTCCACCGGCTGGTCAAGGTTGGTCTTGATGACGGTTATGGCGGAAGTAATTTCGGTGACGCTCTGCCCATTGATGGCAAGCAGAATATCATCGGCCTGCACGCCCGCGGATTCAGCGGGAGAACTCTTCGCCACAGAATTGATCTGTATCGACCCGGGAACAGGCACGCCTTCAAATGCAATGAGAAAAGAGAAGACCACAACAGCAGTGATCAAATTCATCATCGGTCCCGCGAATAAAACCGCCAGGCGCTTCCACGGGTTGGCCGCCGCAAGCCCGCCCGGCACGTTGGGATCATTTTCGCCTTTCGGCCGGATGAACCCGCCCAACAGCAGCGCGTGAATGGTGAACTCAGTCCCCTTCCACTTGAAAAGAGTGGCGATCTTATAGGAAGGCAGCCCCAAGCCAAACTCCTCGACCTCGATGCCGGCCCAGCGCGCAGCAATGAAATGTCCCAGCTCATGTACAAAGATCATCCCGCCCAGTGCTAGCAGGAATACTATTAACGTTACAAATCCAGATACCATTTTTTATCCTTGGTTAAATTTGACAATAACAGGAATTATATCTGCAAACAGTTTTGGATTGAGTTAGAGGATTATTAGATAAATCCCCCGCGCCCAAATCGAATTTATCCCGCACGAGCCGCATGGGGATAAAATTTACAGCGCCGACTCAAACCAACCGAGGTCGCAGGTTTGCTTAAGCGGGCGCTGCACGGAAGTCATCAAAAACAAGGAACCCTTATCGTTACGGCAGCCCTTCAAAAACATCAGCGGCGGCAAACGCCACCCCCACCATACTGGGACCCGTGTGCGCCGCCAGCGCCGGCGACATGTAATGGACTGGCATCCAGGTGCATTTGAAAACCGGCGCGATCAGATCATGCAAAGCCTGTGCGCCGGGATGATTGTAAGAGTGCAGGACCTGCACGCGCAAGGCGGAACCCGCCCGATGATGTTTGAGCATGTTGTCCACCAGCCCATCCAGTGCTTTCTCGAAGGTGCGCGCCATTCCCAATTGCGAATAGGTACCGCCCACTTTTTCCACGCCGATCAACGGGCGGATGCGCAGCAAGGATGCGACCAGTCCCTTCATGTGACTGATACGCCCGCCGTGAATGAGATACTTCAATTCATCCAGCGTGTAGATACTCTCCGTGGCCGCGCCAATGCGTTCGATGAGTGCGACTATTTTTTCAATGGGCCAGCCGGCCTTGAGCGCGCGTCCCGCCGCTGCGACCTGCCAACCGAGCGCCGCGCACAGGGTTTTGGTATCCACCACGGTGATGCTGGCTTCGGGGACCATTTCTGCGCCCAGGCGGGCGGCGTTATAGGTACCGCTCAAACCGGATGACATCTGAATGGAAAGAATGTCAGGGTCAGCAACTGCAAGCTGACGATATACATCGGCAAAGTCACCCGCTGAGGGCTGTGAGGTGACCGGAAAACTGGCAGTGGCCATCAGCATTTTTTGCAGTTCATCCGGCTGCACATCCTCCCCGCTGCGGTAGGATTTTCCATCCAACGTAATGGTATGCGGCACAATATGAATGGGGACATCGGGCAGCAGTTCGGGCGGCAGGTACATATCCATGCCAGTGTCGGTTACGATTTGCATCACAAGTCTCCTGGGGTTATCGAAACAATCCATTCTTATAAACTCTTTGGATTATATTCTACTTGCGGCACGGTAATACTTACAAAGGGTTAATAAAAGTACGAAGAAGGATGTTTGGGGATAAAACGAGGGAATCTACAGTCGTGAAGGTTTCTCCTCGAAGAGTGCTCGTCGAAACGACAGAGGAGGAGTTTGGTCGCAAAAAGCGCTCCCGAAAGAGCATCGGGACGGTTGTCGCAACGACATTTGAAGGGGAACGACTATTCTTCGTGCTTTTCCAATTTTTTCGTGATCATCAGCAAAATGACCGATACAAATACCAGGACCACAGACAATGCCAGGGCGGTGCCGATGTTGCGTTCAAAGCCAAGATAGATGGCCATGGGCATGGTTTGCGTGACGCCCTCCAAATTGCCCGCGAATAAAATGGTCGCGCCAAATTCCCCCAGGGCCCGCGTCCAGGTCAGGACGGCGCCGCTCGCGAGGGTGCGCATGGAAATGGGAATCATCACCTCAAAGAACAACTGCCACTGACTCGCACCTTCCACATGGGCTGATTCTTCAAGCTGGATATCCACCTGTGAAAACCCGATGCGCGCCGAGCGTACAAACAACGGCGCGGCCACGAAGGTTTGCGCGAGGATGACCGCCGCGGTGGTGAAGGGCAGGCTGATCCCCAACAGGGATAACATGGAACCCAGCAACCCTTTTCGGCCAAACGCGATCAACAGGGCGATTCCCGCCACGGATGGCGGCAGTACGATCGGCAGGTCAAGGATCAGTTCCAGCCAGGCTTTGTGCCTGAACTTCCAGCGCGCCAGAACATACGCCAGCGGCGTGCCAAATGTCGCCGCGATGACGGTGGTAATTGAACTCGTCACCAGGCTTAAGCGGAGCGCTTTTAGCGCCTGCCCGGATAACGCGTTGGCAAAGAATTCAGCATTGATCGAACGCAAGATCAGCGCGAGAAGCGGCAGCGCAAACACAGACAGCAGGATCACGCTGGGTATGATGAATATCCATTTTGAATATCCGTCATGCTGCATTCGATGGAAGAAGGTTTGTATTCTGGTCATTTGAACATTTACTACACAATCATTCAATGGGAGCGAAACCCCATTTCGTCAGCACAGTCTGCGCGTCTGCTGAAAGAACAACCTTAACAAATTCAGCAGCGAGGTCGGCATTTCCGGTTTTTGCGAGTGAAGCAATAGGATACTTTGCGATGACGTTCAGGTCAGCGGGAATTTCAATGGACTTCAACCGCGGGGCGGCGGCCAAATCTGAAACATAGACAATGCCCGCATCCGCCTCGCCAAGCTGGACCTTGGCTACCACCTGTTTAACACTATCTTCGTTCGAGACCACATTTGCCAGGACCTTGTCCTTGAAGCCCGCCCCGAATGAAGCATCCATCAGATCAAGCGCCTGACGCGCGTATTTCCCGACAGGAACTTCCTCAGCAGCCAAAACCAATTTAATGCCCGGGTTTGCGAGGTCTTCCAGTTTTTCGAGCGCAGCAGGATTTTCAACAGGCAATATCACAACCAGTTTATTCGTCAGGAATATCTGTGGGGTGTCGGCCGCGATAAATCCGCCTGTGACAAGCGCGTCCATTTCCTTCCCGCTCGCAGATGCGAACACATCGGCCGGCGCCCCTTCTTCGATCTGGGTCCGCAGGGCCCGGGAACCCGCGAAGTTGAACGTGGTGGTTACCCCGGGGTTGGCGGCGTCAAAGGCCGCTCCGATCTCGGTGAAGGCGTCGGTCAATGACGCGGCGGCGAAGACGGTCAAGGTGCGCGGTTCGGGAGCAGAGGTGGAGGCGGTGTTGCAGGCTGACAAAAAGACGACCAGCAATAGGGGCAGGGGGAGGAGGCGCTTCACAGGATATTATTGATCTGGTGAATTATTTGAGTGAGTACTCATTGAATGAGTATATCGCAGAAACTACAATACCCACAAGCGTTTCGCTGCGCGGATCCTGCACCTCCGCGCAGGACTGTTCCCCACCTTATGGATGTGTTCGCTTGGCGTACCAACCCAGCTTTTCCACTGAATGGACATCAAACTCGGGGATGTATGGCTTAATGTCCAGCAGCGGCGTGCCGTCCAGCATATCCACCCATTGAATTTTCAAACGCGGCCCCTCGCGCCCGATCAACCGCACAATTGAAAACCCGATCGGGTTCGGACGGGCGTAATAACGGGTCGCGAAGACTCCGTGTGTGTTTTCATCCAAAAACGGTTTGACCATCAGAGGCTTGCTGTCCAGTGCCTGATGAAAGACATAGATCAAAATAATATGGGATAACTCTTCGATGCCTGTCAGCCCCTCTTCGACCTCTGAATAAACTTCAATTTCACCAAACGCGGTTGAGCGTGAAAATTGAATGGGTGTTTCAGATCTTTCCTTAAAGGGCGTATGGATCACCCCGATCGGCTTCATGCAAAATTCCATGCCAGTCCGCCTTCCTAAAGGGTTTTGTACACCCTGAAATTTTCCCGGCACTCATCCAGCCATTCCAGGACAAACTTTAACTGTTTCAATCTCATATCCAGACTCATGCGGTTGTATATTTGCCCGTCAGGCAGTTCCAGCAGCATGCTTTCCAGCCTCAGGATGTGTTCTTTTACTTCCGCGCGCTGCCTGTCAAAAGCCCGGCCGATCTTCTTCGGAAAATACAGGTTCAGAAAATACAGGCGGGTGATGAATTCCATGCGGATGGCCCGCGTACTGCCGCCGCTTGGAGCATCCAACCAGTCCAAAAAAACCTTGCGTCCCTGCGGGGTCATCCGCAGCAACTGGCGTGAAGGCAGTTTTTTTTGCGGGACTTCCTCTGTTGAAATATCGCCCTGTGATTCCAGACGCTTCAAGATCGCATACGCCTGACTCTGGCTGAGATGCCAGACCTGCCCAAGGTCGGCATTTACCCTGCGATGCAGATCATAGCCATGCCCCGCTTCCCTGTAAAGCAGGCCAAGCAGCGCCATTTCAGGAGACAGCGTTCCGATGTGATGTGGTGTTGGATTTTTCATGGTACTCACCCAAAGAGGTTTTTAGTCAGGTCAGTATATCGCAAACTAAAAAAGGCGAGCGGACTGATGACGGCGATCCTCTAAAACGCCTAGACGCGATCTGTTAAGAGTACAGGACCACGCACGAAAAAAGCCGGAACCGATCTGGTCCCGACTTTTGACTCCGAACAAATGTGAAACGTCCCGAAGGTTTTTATATAGCAAGTATGTTTATCATCCAAACCTTCGGGACAGTGTTTACCCCATCGCAGACTTCGGTTTTATCCCATCCACTTGATGATGGCGTCGCCGAACTCGGAGCATTTGATCTCCTGCGCGCCGTCCATCAGGCGGGCAAAGTCATACGTGACGGTTTTGGCAGCAACCGCCCCTTCCATGCCTTTGACGATCAAGTCGGCGGCTTCACCCCAGCCCATATAGCGCAGCATCATTTCGCCGGAGAGAATGACCGAACCGGGATTGACCTTATCAAGGTCGGCATATTTCGGCGCGGTGCCGTGCGTGGCTTCAAAGATGGCATGACCGGTGACATAGTTAATGTTCGCGCCGGGGGCAATGCCAATTCCGCCGACCTGCGCCGCCAGCGCATCGGAGAGATAGTCGCCGTTCAGGTTGAGGGTGGCGATCACATCGTAATCCTTCGGGCGGATGAGGGTGAACTGCAGGCTGACATCGGCGATCGAGTCCTTGATCAACAGCATGGACCTCCACTTGCCGCCGCCATGGGTATCCCATAACTTCATGGCTTCCTCGACCTCACCCTTGATGTCATTCTGCTGCGCGGGACTCATCATGTCAAAGCCCGGGTCGATCGCCTTCGCATTGTCCTCCACCGTCAAACCGGGATTGGATTCCTTGTTGCCAATGATCCAGGTCTCGCGCTCGGTGACAACCCGGCCGCGGAATTCGCGTTTTGCGAGGGCATAGCCCCAATCCTTGAACGCACCTTCGGTGAACTTCATGATGTTGCCCTTGTGGACAAAGTTGACGCTCTTGCGTT
>CAYLOW010000277.1:682-5973 GCA_964385315.1 uncultured Anaerolinea sp. | reverse complement strand
TGGGGCATGGATGGATTTGAAAACATCTGCGCGCGCGGGCTTGGGTTCGAATCGGTGCTGATCCCCTCTGCGGCGCTGGCAGGGTACGCGGCGTTGTTCTTTCTGCTGGCGGCATGGCGACTCAATGCCTCTGAGGAGAAGTGAGGTATTTGCATACTTGCCCGGACAAAGCCGGAACTATAAAAAAATTAACCACAAAAGATTTAACCACAAAGGGTATTAAGGAACACAAAGGAAAATCCTAAAAATTTAATGAGCTTTACGGTTAATAATTCCTGTGCAAAAGCAAACATTTAACTTCCAAGGTACTAATAACAAAAAGAGGCTGTCCGGTCAACAGCCTCTTTTATCACCTGAATGCCAATTTTTACTTTTCCAAATTCTTCCCTTTTCTGGCCCGCAGCCAGCCATGCAAAGAGTATTTCACCACGCGCTCATTGCCTTCGACTAATTTTTTGAGATTTGGGCGTAGGGCCCAGACCAGCAAAATTTCGGCGCCCACGCCGTACAGGACATCCGTCCAGGGCATTAACCCCTGCGAGGCGCGCACCGCGAAGGTGATGATGGCGAAGAATGCCACGGCCATTGTGGTGACCGATGCAATGCCGATCGAGAAGAAGGTCAGGATACCGAGCGGCAGGATGACCAGGATCGAGCCGGGCCAGAGCCCGATCGAGCCGCCGACGGAAGGTGCTCCGCCCGCGCCGCCGCTCAGGCCAATAATTTTATTCTTATCGTTGCGCACCGGCAGGAAGATGGAATAGTTGTGCCCAACGATCGCCGCAAGCGGGGCGATAACATGCACCCAGTGATGACCGGGTGTGAGCCAGGCCGCCAGCCAAACAGCGCCCGCGCCTTTCAAAATATCGAGCAGGGCCGTTGCAACGCCCGCCCAAAAGCCAGCCGCGCGCATGGCGTTCGTCCCGCCAGTGCGCCCGCTTTCGATCTGGCGAATGTCTTTCCCTGTTTTTAGTTTTACGATCAGCAATCCAAAGGGGACCGACCCAAACAGGTAGGCCATCAGTATGATCCCAATATCGAACACAATCTGCATTGAAACTCCTCCGGTGAGTTATGTACCATCTTTTGCGCATGCGAATGGCGCAGGTGCGGCGTCCTTTGCTGTGAAGCAAGCTGGCAATCGCAATAAGCAATTAGACTTTATCTGAAAGAACATATAAGCACCGTCCCGAAGATCGGTTTCGAGTAATTAGAGTGTCTGATGGCAGCCTTCGGGACGTTTAATAAGCAACTATAAAACACAGGAAATGAAGCAAGGTTGCTTAGATAATTTGCAGGGTCACTTCGCTGAAAGCGCCGTTTTCGATCCAGAAGCCGCGGGCCTGCCAGGGGCCGCCCACCCGGGCAAGAATGATGTGCACAACAGCATACGCGGCATTTGTAATATCAGTTGGCGAAACAACTCCAGGGCCGGCAGGGTGGGAATGGAAGATGCCCAGCAATTCCAGGCCATTGGATTCGATCCACTCGAAGGTTTTTAGCTGTTCGATAGGATCCATCAAAAACCGCACCGGGCTTTTGGCCTGATTGGCCACCTCAAGCACCGCTTCGACCCTTGAGTTGAGTCCGGCCAAAACGCCGCAAGCTTCCAGCGGCGCGTGCAAGTCAACATGCAGGATCATTTTTTGCAGTTGAACCTGTGTCAGCGTCAGGGATCGCATGGGTTGTTTTGTCCTGAACGGGGCGGCGGAGATCCATTCTCTGCGGGGGGTGTTTTTGTCAAGAAATCCTTTGTGTTGAATGCATCCGTTACTCCGTCTGGAACCTAGCGCTGACCTGCTGGCTACTGTCGTAAAAAGAAGGTGACGATCCAGGCGGATAAAACAATGAGCGCGGGACCTGTCACAGCGCGGCGCACGGGAATATTTTCAGACAGACTGACGGATAAGAGGGTCAGCGCGTAGAGCGGACCTGTGAGCGCCATCCCAAATTGAACCGGCGTGATCTGCCAGTAATGTAGCCCCGCGCCAATTTGGGCGCAGACCAACCCAATGCCAATTGCCCAAGGGAAGTCCCAGCGATCCGCGCCGTCGAGATGAAGTATGCGTAAACTGATCAGGCCTGCAACAATGAAGAGAACAGGCACAAGCACGAACATGCGCGCGCCGGAAAATCTCAGGGATGTGGCCAGGATCAAAAACAGCGCATACGCGAGGGCTGTCAATCCGGCGCGCGCCAAGGGATAGTACGGCGCTGATGGATCAATGGTGATGTATTCCGCGAGAAAAACACCCCCCAGCAAAATTGCACTAAACACAAAACCGGTCCACCAACTGGAGCCGTTTGACAGCAAGGCCAGCGGGGCGCCGATCACAAATGTGGTAAGCGTTGGCAGCATCAGGTGCTCTATGGTTGGTTTTTGACCCAGCGCGGGATGCTCGCGGGTCATCCAGTCTATGCCGGTGGCGGTCAGCGCGGCGGCCAGCAGGGTCATGGCGGTGCTGAGGGTGAGGGGGTAGGCGAAGTAAAACCCTGGCAGGGTGATGGTGAGTGTGAAACGCGGCGATTGGATCATCCTGGTTAGCGCAAATGCCAGCAGGACGGAGGCGATCAATGTACCGATTCGGTTCGCGGACGGCAGAAATGAACGGAGCTCTCTCATATAAAGATTGTACCTGTCAGGGCGCATGTGCGCAAGCGGGGGTATGGTAGAATCAACCTGTTATGGACGTTTCACGAGTAGAAAAACTGCCTCCCCCCCCTGGAATTATCAATTCCATCAAAACAGGCTTTGACCTGATCGCCACCAATATTCCCGCGATGTTTATGCCGCTGCTGGTTAATTTATTTCTGTGGCTTGGCCCACGTCTGCGGATGGATGCGTTGTTCGATCTGGTCAAGTCAGACGTGGTTAAGATCTGGAAATCGGGCGGCATTCCCGCAGACGATATTCAGCGTGCAATGGGCATGTATGAGACTGCCATTCCCAGGATCAATTTGTTTTGGATCTTTCACACGATCCCGATCGGCATCTCAAGCCTGTTCCTGCCGCAGGGGACTTCTCAAACGCCTTTGGGTACCCCTGTCGTCTGGCAGGTCAGCGCGTCCAGCCTGTTCGGCTGGGTTTTCCTGCTGACCTTTCTCGGCTGGATCGGCGGCGGGTTGTATTATCGGGCAGTTGCGTGGCTGGCGTTGGCGAAAACCGATACCCGACCCCCGGGAATTTTTCGGGCGATCCTACAGACGATCCTTGTTTCCATCTTGTGGGGCTTTCTTTCCGTGATGATCGGTGTGCCGATCTTTTTGATCATGGCGGTGGTGCTGCAATTCAACGCATTCCTGGCCAACCTGGCAGTCCTATTTCTCAGCCTGGCCTCGATGTGGGTGATCGTGCCTTTGTTCTTCTGGCCGCACGGCGTTTTTATTAAACAGCAAAACGCTTTTGCCGCCATTTTGAGCAGCTTAAAGATGATGCGTTTCACGCTGCCTACGAGCAGCCTGTTCGTATTGACGATGTTCCTGCTAACCTTTGGGCTGAACTTCCTGTGGAGTATTCCCCCCGAGGATTCATGGATGACCCTGGTGGGCATTCTGGGACAATCATTTGTCGCCACTGCTTTGCTGGCATCCAGTTTTGTGTATTACCGGGATATGAACGTCTGGCTGCAGGACACGTTGGAGCGTTTGAAACTGGCACAGTCCAAACAGGCGTAATTCAAAAAATATAGAGCGCGAAATCCCAGGTTTTTGTACTCGAGAGATATTTAGTAAGTGTTGGAGGTTTTTGTGGCTGAAAAAGAAAATCAAGTTAATTATGATGTAAGCTCCATTCAAGCCCTGGAAGGTATTGATCATGTGCGTAAACGCCCCGGCATGTACGTGGGCGGTACGGACATTAAGGCCCTGCATCACTTGGTTTATGAAGTGGTGGATAATGCGATCGATGAAGCACTGGCTGGCGTATGTACCTCCATTAATATCACCATCCATGCCGACAGCAGCGTGACCATTGAGGATAATGGGCGCGGCATTCCTGTCGGCCCGCATCCCTCGAAGAAGGATGCCAACGGCAAGCCGATGGAAACCCTGGATGTGGTGATGACGGTGATCGGCGCGGGCGGTAAATTTGGCGGCGGCGGTTACAAGGTCTCCGGCGGTCTGCATGGGGTGGGCGTCAGCGCCGTGAATGCCCTCTCTGAATGGATGATCACCGAAGTCAAGCGAGACAATAAGATTTGGCGGCAGGAATATAAGCGCGGCGTGCCGCAGGGTGCCATTAAACAGATCGGCAAGGTAAAGGACGAAACAGGCACCAAGCAGAGTTTTAAATTTGACAAGCAGATCTTCACGGAAGATATCGATTTTCGTTTTGACACGCTTGTTCAACGCCTGCGTGAAATGTCCTTTGTAACACGCGGCGTGACCATTAAATTCATTGACGAGCGCAGCGACCGTGAAATGACCTTCTATTTTGAAGGCGGCATCACGGCCTTCGTCCGTTATCTTAACCGTAACCGCGAAGGGCTTCATCCGGTTGTGCATGTTGAAAAGGAAGTGGAAAATATCGGCATTGAAGCCGCGATCCAATACACTGACTCTTACACGGAATCTGTGTACTCCTTTGCCAACACGATCAACACCATCGACGGCGGCACCCACCTGACAGGACTGCGCTCGTCGCTGACCCGCGTGATCAATGATTATGCCCGCAAGAACGGCCTGCTGAAGGATGCCGACCCGAACTTCTCGGGTGATGATACGCGCGAGGGCTTGACCGCGATCGTGTCTGTCAAGCATCCCGACCCGCAGTTTGAATCACAAACCAAGGTCAAGTTGATGAATCCTGAAGCGCAGACCTATGTCACCCAGGTGGTCGGCGAAGCATTCAGCAGCTTCCTTGACGAGAATCCGCAGGCCGCCAAGGCGATCATTTCCAAGTGCCTCACATCGGCCCGCGCGCGTGACGCGGCGCGCAAGGCGCGCGATCTTGTCATCCGCAAGTCTGCGCTTGAGTCGTTGACTCTGCCCGGTAAGTTGGCAGATTGCTCGGAACGTGATTCATCCAAGACGGAACTCTATATCGTGGAAGGTGACTCGGCCGGCGGCTCAGCCAAACAGGGGCGTGACCGTCACTTCCAGGCCATCCTTCCCTTGCGCGGTAAGATCCTGAATACCGAGCGCGCCCGCCTCGACAAAATCCTAGGCAACAATGAAGTCAGGTCGCTGATCTCCGCGCTTGGCACGGGCATTGGCGATAACTTTGACATCGAAGGGCTGCGTTATGGACGCATCATCATCATGACCGATGCTGACGTGGACGGCAGCCACAT
>CAYLOW010000277.1:0-672 GCA_964385315.1 uncultured Anaerolinea sp. | reverse complement strand
GGAAAAAGCCGGTGAACACCAGATCTTAAAGAATGCCGAGATCCAGACGCTCATTTCGGCTATTGGTACCGGTATTGGTGAAAAGTTCGATGCCGAACGGGCACGCTATGATCGTATCATCATCATGACCGATGCTGATGTGGATGGCAGCCACATCCGCACCCTGCTGCTGACTTTCTTCTTCCGCTACATGCCGATATTGATCGATGACGGTCATTTGTATATTGCCCAGCCGCCTTTATACCGCGTGGCGTACAAAAACCAGATCAAGTACGCGTACAGTGATAAGGAAAAAGACAAATATGTTAAAGAACTCGGCAACGATAAAGCGGGTGTTCAACGCTACAAAGGTCTAGGCGAAATGAACCCGGAACAATTGTGGGAGACGACCATGAATCCCACCAACCGCACGTTGCTGCTTGTGACGGTGGATGACGCCGCCGAATCTGACCGCACCTTCGATATGCTGATGGGTGACGCGGTGGACCCGCGCAAAAAGTTCATCCAAACCCACGCCAAGAGTGTGAGGAATTTGGATATTTAGTTTTATTAAAGTTTATGCCTGAAGGGGCTGTCCAAGATGGCAGCCCCTTTTGTATTTAATGGAAATGTGATTCACTTGAGTTTAGAGTTCAAAGCACATTAACAAAAATGGAACTTGCTGATAAAGTT
>CAYLOW010000276.1:0-6051 GCA_964385315.1 uncultured Anaerolinea sp. | reverse complement strand
GCGTGCTGCAAACCTTGCGCGCAGAACGATACAGCCAGACCGCCGATATTGCAGGATGCCTGAGCCTGGAAGCGCTGAATGGAACAGACCTTGCGTTCGATGAGCGTATTCACAACCTTCGCCCGTATCCGCGCCAGAAGGAATGCGCGGGATATTTACGGGACTTATTAAAGGAAAGTCAATTCACGCGCGAACATGGTTCGCTCAATGTGCAGGATGCATACACCCTGCGCTGCATGCCCCAGGTACATGGCGCCGTACGCGACGCGATCGCATACTCGCGCTGGGTCTTTGAAATTGAATTGAACGCAGTCACGGATAACCCGCTGATCTTCATTGACGATCAAGAGGAAATCACTGTTCTCTCAGGCGGAAATTTCCACGGTGAGCCACTGGCGATCGCGATGGATTACCTCGCGTTCTCGGTCGCGGAACTGGGAAACATATCCGAGAGGCGCATTATGCGGTTGACCGATGAATGTTCGAACACGCATGTTTTACCTGCTTTTCTAACAAAGGAAGGCGGATTAAATTCAGGTTTCATGATCATACAATATACGGCAGCCGCACTTGCCACTGAGAACAAGGTTCTTTCCCACCCCGCCAGTGTGGATACGATTCCCACCTCCGCCAATGTTGAGGACCACGTCAGCATGGGTGCAACTGCAGCACTCAAATTACGCAGCGTGATCGATAATGTCGAGCGAATTCTGTCCATCGAGTTAATGTCTGCCGCCCAAGGGGTGGACTTCCGCAGACAGGTCATCGGCACGGACAAATTGCTTGGTCGTGGTACACGCGGAGTATATGCGCTGATCCGTGAACATATCCCATTCATTGAGGCGGATACCATCATGTATGGGTACATGGAAAAAATGCGGCGGCTGGTGGCAAATGGAGAAGTCATCAGCAATATATCGAAGTGAAAAGGAATGAGCATGCTAAATATTTATTCCGTTGAACAGGCAAGGCAAAGTATTCTTAAACGCCAGCCGCCGGACGAATTCCCCGTTTCTCAATCGGTACTGGACGGGATCGCGAAGCTGTTCGGTGAACCTCTTACACCGGAACAAGCCGTCACACGCATTTTGGCGGATGTCCGCAAACAGGGAGATGCCGCTCTAAGAGACTGGAGCCTGCGCCTCGATAACTATTCTTCGGAAACATTTCGCGTTCCGGCCGAAAAGTTAGCGGACGCCCTCAAATCCATTTCACCCGAACAGCATGCCGCCCTTGAACTCTCAGCAGAAAGAGTACGCAGGTTTCACAACCACCAACCACTCAACTCATGGATGATGCAGGAAGGCGACGGTACTCTTGGCCAATTCATCCGCCCTATCAAGCGTGTGGGATTATATGTCCCCGGCGGCACCGCGCCGCTGCCATCCACCGTAATTATGTCCGCTGTGCCTGCGCAGGTGGCGGGCGTGAAGGAGATCGTGGTCGTTGTCCCGCCAAATCGCGCAACAGGTGAAGTGGCCAATATCACTCTCGCCGCCTGCGCGCTGCTCGGCATCGAAGAAGTCTATACCCTGGGCGGGGCGCAGGCCATTGCCTCGCTTGCATACGGGACGGAGTCCATCCGAGTTGTGGATAAGATCTTCGGGCCGGGCAATCTCTTCGTCACACTCGCAAAGAGACAGGTTTTCGGTGTGGTCGGTATTGATGGGTTGGCAGGCCCAACCGAAACAATGGTTATCGCTGACGATAGTTCCTCACCCACCTGGGTGGCCGCCGATCTTCTGGCGCAAGCAGAACATGATGTGCTGGCATCCGCAATTTTACTGACACCCTCGCGCAAATTGGCTGAAGAAGTGCAGGCTGAAGTGGCGCGCAGGGTTGAGAATTTACCCCGTGTCGAGATACTTGCACAATCTCTGGCCAACCACAGCGGTGTTGTCATCACACGTGATGTTTTTGAAGCCGCTGAACTTGCCAACGCCTATGCCCCGGAACATTTATGCCTTTCGGTTGCAGAACCCTGGGCATTAAGCGAAAAGATAGACGCCGCTGGCGGAGTTTTCCTCGGAGAACATTCATTTGAGGCGCTTGGAGACTATAACGCGGGCCCAAGCCATGTGATGCCCACAAACGGCACTGCACGTTTCGCATCCCCTTTAAATGTTTGGGATTTTGTGCATATCGTGAGCCTGGTCGCCCTGGACCGTGAATCCGCTTCGAAGTTGAGCAAACACGCCGCGATCCTGGCAAGAGCAGAGGGTCTTGAAGCCCACGCACAAGCCGCGGATGAAAGGTCAGCTGGATAGGTTATCTCATTTGACAGGGAAATTTTTCTGTGTGAGAATTCAAATTTGGCGTTGGACGTTACGCAAAAGAATATGCGACAGCGATTTTTTATAGACTAAGCCGAGTGTCGGATATTTTGTAACTGACCTGTATCGAGGCAGGGTACAGATTAGCACAAACCTGTCGAGGTTATCCTAAAGTCAGACGAGCATGGAGTTTCGCGTGGCTTCGACACCCGTCAATGACAGGTATAGATACGGTGTATATCAGCACCCCCTGACGCAATTGTCCCAGCCTAATTTCAACCCTTTGATCAAATGAACAAAATCTTTCATGAAATAAAAATTCTTAACGCTCTGATCAC
Source organism: uncultured Anaerolinea sp. (assembly GCA_964385315.1). Taxonomy (GTDB): domain Bacteria; phylum Chloroflexota; class Anaerolineae; order Anaerolineales; family Villigracilaceae; genus Villigracilis. The sequence goes on along the minus strand of CAYLOW010000276.1, from coordinate 3,440 downwards.
ACTGTTGATCATGGTGGTACTTTTCCGTGCCGGCAATGAATTTTATGGAATTGCCTGGGGAACAGGAACCTGGCAGGGAGAATTTTCACGCACCTGGGCGCTTTTATATTATCTGTTTATTGCCTTTTGCGCTACTTTTTTTGTGGTGTCAGCGTCGTTTATTTGGAATAACAAATTTCTCCGCCCATTTATAAACCACATCATTTTAACCCGGCAGCGGTTGGGGTATTTACGTTGGCTTTTATGGTTTATTGTCCTGGTTTCACCAATCTGGTTCTTTCAATATACTGCATGGGGAATTGTATTTCAGAAACTATATCTTCGCATCTTGATCTGGATCATTACGGTCTGTCTGTTGACCGTTCTCGCATCAAACCGCGAGCAGTTGGCAGGATGGAATGAATGTTTAGCCGCGCTGATCATAACAGCCAGCGCATTCTCGATCGCCGCATCCTTGAAATATGTGACCGACTATCCCTTTTCGCTTGGATGGTCAGAAGGAAACCGCCTTTGGGATTATTCAATTCTATTTGGAAGGGGCCTATACATTTTTCCACCCGATAAGGAAATACCAGTATTCCTCGATTTTGGACGCAAGATTATCGGGGGATTCCCGTTCCTTTTCCCCAATATCACCATCACCATGGAACGCTTTTGGGTTGCACTGATGCTCATCCTTCCGTATTTTCTGCTTGGGTTTGTCCTGTTCCGTGCCGCAGCCAAGGACAAAATTTTATGGTTCCTTCTTATTTTATGGACATTCTTATTCCTTAAACAGGGCCCTATTCACGCGCCGCTTGTCTTGAGTGCGGCAATGGTTGCCTTGGCCTGGCGCGCGCCGCTGTGGTACGCAATCCCTTTATTGATTGGCGCGGTATATTTAACAAATGTCAGCCGTCAAACCTGGATCCTTGCTCCGGGCATCTGGATCGTGATGTTGGAGTTTTCCTCCACATCCCTCGCCACTTTTGTAAATCGCAAGTCTGTTTCTTTGATTTGGAAACGCTCCATCATTTTAGGTGCACTGGGGATTTTCGGCGCATTCGTGTTCCCTAATTTAATTCAGTCAATGGTGGCGTCTTTTACACCACCTCCGATCTCGGCAAGCACCCCAACTTCAACTCAGGATGTTCAGATTCCCACTCCTGCCGTTCAAGCTACGCCTGTTGCGGCACCAGCCACGCCAGACTCCCCAGAAACACCAATTTCAAAATATATTGATTATGCCATCTACGCGATTAAAGACCAGCCTCTTTTGTGGTATCGCCTGCTTCCGAATTCAACTTACGACAAAGGCATCCTGCTCTCCCTCCTGCTTGCCATCGCGCCATTGTTGACAATTTTGATCTACCTCGCAAGTAAAAATATCTGGCTGCTGGGCAGATTGCAAAAACTTTCGCTTATCCTCCCTCTGTTGGCATTTCTTGTGGTGGGTCTGGTTGCCAGTACAAAGATCGGTGGCGGTGGAGACCTGCACAACCTGGATATGTTCCTGGTTGGCCTGCTTTTCGCAGGCGCACTTGCCTGGGGGAACGGCGGCCGTGATTGGGTTCAAAACGATAAAGCGATTCCTACAGGAATGAAGATCATCATTGTTGCGCTGCTTGTTAATTCCTCAATTGGTCCCCTGCTTGAAATGCGTTCTTATAATTTTGGTAAAGATGCATCCTGGTTAATAACCCTTACTGATGCACAAGTCGGAAGCACCATGGACATGCTGCCCACAGAGTCGGAAGTTCAGTCCGCACTGAAAACCATACAAGGAGCAGTGGATCAAGCCAAACTTCACGGCGAGGTTTTATTCCTGGATCAACGTCAACTTCTCACATTTGGGCAGATCAAAGGCGTATCGCTTGCTGCCGAGTATGAAAAGAAACTTTTGATGAATGAAGCCTTAAGTGGAAATTCCACCTATTTTGACGGGTTTTATGCAGACCTGGCCGCACAGCGCTTCTCGTTAATCATTTCCGAACCACTACGAACCCCCATAAAAGACAGTTCTTATCAATTTGGGGAAGAAAATAATGCATGGGTAGAGTGGGTGGCAACCCCCATATTATGTTACTACGAACCATTGGAAACCATAAAAACTGTCAACGTGCAGATTCTCACCCCAAATATGAATGCCAGAGATTGCTCCAGCGTACTGCCATAAAGGAAACCTAACTTGAATATTCGGTACCTATCCCTTCGTCTTATCCGTCATTTCATGCCTGAAAGCATTGCCCGGTTCCTCCTAAAACGCAGGTGGATTATTCGCCCCGGTCTTGAATCAAGTGATCCGCTGGCAGCTGTAAATCGATACATAAAAGCAACGGAGCATTACGGAAAATCCATAAAAGGAAAACGGGTTTTGGTTTTTGGTTATGGAGGGCGCTTTGCCGTTGGTGTGGAATTGCTTAAGCAAGGCGCATCTCATGTTGTACTATGTGACCATTTCGTACTCCTGGATCAGGAACGCAATATGGAGTTGCTGCCAATTTATAATGACTATCTTCATCTGGTAAATGGAGAAGTCATGCCCTGCCCCGAGTTCATTACCCTGCTTCATGGTGATATACGAGAATCGAAAATTCAAGCGCAAGTCTCTGCTGTTGATATTGTGTTAAGCACCTCTGTCTACGAGCATTTGGATGACGCCAATGGCATCACAGCCGCCCTCTCAAAATTAACCGCGCCGCAGGGCATTCACTTGCATTTTGTTGACTTGCGGGACCATTATTTTAAATACCCATTCGAAATGCTTGCATATCCCAAAGCGGTCTGGAAGAACTTCCTAAATCCAACCAGCAATTTAAATCGCTACCGTCTGCCCTCCTATCACAAGATCTTCGAAAAATATTTCGGGCAGGTCAAGGTCAAAGTCCTTGAACGGCAGGAAGACGAATTTAATAAAATGGGAAACCGTGTTTGCCCGGAATTTGTGACTGGCGATTTGTCAACAGACTCAGTCACATTAATTGAAATTTTTGCCGAAACTCCCAATCACGAGGGATGATAATTTGCGCCAAATCAAGCCGCTGCTATTGAGGGCCTATGCTCTTTTGGCTGTTCTCGAAAGCACAATTGCTTTTTATCTTCTTTCCTCCACTCCATCTGTTGTGGAAAATGCGATTCTGGCGGGGTATTCAACCAGCCGTCTGCTTTTGCTTGCCGGGGCTGCAGTTACATTCCTTATTTTTGGCGTAATTCTTGGCATTGCCTGCTTTTCCCCCAGCCTGCTCGAAAAATTAACCTCACGGGTGGATGGCATTCTCATTGATACATCGAAACTCCATCTGGTGATTGCCCTCTCATCCCTGTTTCTGTTTACAGGCGCCATCTTTTTGTTAATCCCCACCGACGGACTTGGCGATTTTGCCCAACTAATTGAACGCCTGACTCCCCTTATTTATCTCAGCGGATTTCTCGGTCTGCAAACGCTGCTCGGACAATTTCTC
>CAYLOW010000275.1:0-6075 GCA_964385315.1 uncultured Anaerolinea sp. | reverse complement strand
GCGTTTGACCGCCGCGCTGCTGGATCGCCTAACACATCATGCTCATATTAACGAACTGCTCGGCGAGTCTTATCGATTTCGTCAACGTTCCCAGAGTCAACATGCTCAATGATTTTATTGACTGGTCTTCGACCAACTTACCTTCTTGCATAGATTCAAGCAGGTTTATCGCTTTTGGGCTGCCAGCAGGGCAGGAAACAAAAGGGGCAGAAAGATTATCTCATCCTGCCCTGCTGTATAGCCACTCAACGGCGCTCAAGTCGCTCCTCAGCGTTGCTCTATCCTCCGTTGAGTATTTGGATTTTATCACCTCACTTCAGATGGAAAAAGTGGGCTCATATTCGTTCTTAAAATGGGCTCATTTTCAAAATTAATTTTAATGTCGAAACTGTCAATGTGGGTGCATTTTCGTGGTTAAAGTGAGCTCATTTTCGCTTGCAAAAAACAGATGAAGTATCGCTACTTTTCGTTAATAATTTTTTGCCCAGGTGGGCTACTTTTATTAAAAAAAACATAGGATGGGCGGGTTCCTTCTCTGAGTACGAGAGCACATCATAAATCGGACAAAACTCGCACTTCTGTCTTAATTGTCAGCATACTTTCAGTATCTTACCTGCATTACGCTGATCGAAACCCGAAAAATGACTTGTCGCTCCAGAACCCGGCTTCTGGCGCATTCGCCGGGGGAGAATACAAGGGGTCCCTGGCATATTAGGCTGATGCTATTCCGGAACGACGGGATATTTTCAATAATAACCAGGGATTTCGGGGGATCAGCTTGGTTTGTTCTTTGTTCACCAGCTGGGAAATCACATAATCAAATGATTTTGGTGCATGAGAGATCGCCAAGTTTGCTGCCGATGGCGCTTACGATAAACGCAAGGTGTGTGAACATGGGTTGTGGCAGAACCATATTGTCAGGAACCGGTTTGTTCTGATTGAAGATGAGCAGCATAAATGCCACCACAGAACAACCTGAAAGCGCCAGCGCAGCCAATCCGCTGGGTCAAAGTTCACCTGGGATTTGGGATCTTACTGGGAATGTTTGGGAGTTGATTGGAAATTATTCTGACGAGAGAAAAGGCACATTTATGCTGCGGGGTAGATCATGGTCGAGTGATACCCACTCGGTGCATCTTTCCAATTACAGTGATGTCCGGCCGGATAACAGCTGGCAGGATATTGGGTTTAGGATCTTAATCCTTGGCCATCAGCGAGCTAATGATTGAATTTTCTGTGAATATTGGCTCCACACCGGGGATGCTTAGCCTCGTCCGCGGGATAAATATCTCACCACGCGAACTTTTTATCATCGCCTCTGTCATTAAAGTACCTCTGTGCTCGCTCTTTTCTCATCTGCCCATTTTTTTGGAATTCGGAAGACATTTCGTCTAATTGGGAAGACTCACCTTTTTTATTAATTATTCAGAACCAACGCTGGATTACCCCATGAGTTTTCGTTTTGGATGAATGATCAAATCCCGAATTTTGTAATATACTGTAATCAAGCACACCGGTGAACCACTGGTTATTTTATTGCATCAAGAGGCTCGTTTGATTTGCTGGCTCAAGCGGTTGTGCTTTCAGATAAATCACATTCCAATAGATATTAATTTTGGCAAAGCCTAATTGAGAAAGCAGAACTGGAGGAATTGATGCTCAAACCTAACCTTACCCAGATGGGCTTCACTCAGGAACTATTCCCCGCCGGCACCCATATGTGCCTCCTCTATTCCAATGAAAATGAAAGAAAGCACATTATTGGGAAATATCTTGAAAGCGGTTTGAATGCCAAAGAGAAGGTTTCGTATTTTGCAGACACGAAGAAGCCGGAGGATGTCCGGATCTGGTTGAAGGAAATGGGAATTGATCCTCCGGAGGGAAATGCGTTTTCAATCCTTGATGCCGAGCGAACCTATTGTTCCACCGGGGAGTTTGTTCCCGAGATCATGCTCAACACACTTCAGGAGTTTTATGCCTCGGCAAAAAAGGAGGATTACCCAAATGCCCGCGTCAGCGGCGAAATGTCCTGGGCTTTAAAGGGTATACCAGGATCTGGCCGCCTGATGGAGTATGAAGCGCAGGTCAATGACGTATTGTTAACCCACCCGGTCTCCGCAATTTGCCAGTATGATGTCAATCGCTTCAGCGGGGCATCCATCCTGGATGTTTTAAAAGTTCACCCGATGATGATCGTTCATGGGCAGATCGTGCAAAATCCTTTTTTTATGAAACCTGAGGACTTTTTAAAAGACTTCAAGGGCAGGCGATGAAATCATACGGGGAAGATGACATCATTGATCTAAAGATCGTCGGACAGATTATTTCTGCAATTGGGATGCTGAATATATTTCCAGCCAAGGAAAATATTGGTGAATTTCTTTCGCCGCTGATCCTTGGTGTCCCCGGATGCGAATCAGTTCGAATTTGTTTTCGAGGCGCCGGCGATCCCATAGGAGATTTCCGGGAGAAAAACTGTTCAAACTGCACTTTGTTTCTTGAACACCTAGTTGATGACCCAGATACCTGCGGGCTGGTTGGGCTGGACAAAGTGCGTGCCTACCCGCTGAAGACAGTGGTTCGATTTTTTGGATATATGATCCTGACGATTGAGAACAGTCATCAATATTATATTTATGATCCCTTTATCAGAAATCTTGGGAATGCCCTCGCCATCGTCCTGGAAAACCGCTGGCAGCAGGAAGAACTTCAAAAAGCCAACGAGAACCTGGAACAACGGGTCAGGGAACGAACCGCAGAATTGATCCAGAGTGAACAACAACTGGCTCTGGCACAGGAACTTGGACAAACAGGTTCGTGGGTTTATAACCTGAAAACAGGTTCGGTCCTTGGATCCGAGGAGGCGCATCGGTTATTTGGATTTCCCTTTAAATCCGGAGAACTTACGATCGAGCGCTTCGAATCCTGCCTCACTGATCGCGAGCGAGTGCACCAAGCGCTTGTTGACTTGATCGCCGATGAAAGCCAATATGACCTGGAATATTTGATAAACCCGGCAGACGGTTCTCCACCCCGATGGATCCATGCCATCGCCAGGCTTGAAAAAGACGTTAATGAGAATCCGTATAAAGTTTTGGGATTTATCCAGGACATAACCGAACGCAAACTGGCAGAGGAATCATTACAGGAAAGTGAATCTCTTCTGCGAATGGCGGAACAATCGGCAAAACTGGGAGGGTGGAGTGTGGACCTCAAAGAGAACCGTGTTACCTGGTCGAACGAAGTCGCGGCCATCCATGAAGTGCCGGCCGGATTTTCACCTTCGATTGAGGAGGGAATCAATTTCTATGCGCCTGAGTGGCGTGAAAAGATCACGAATGTTTTTAACGATTGTGTTCAGAAAGGAATTCCTTACGATGAAGAAATGGAGATCATCACAGCTAAGGGAAAGCGGGTCTGGGTGCAAACCAAGGGGGAGGCGGTAAAGGACTATCAAGGGAAAATTACCAAAGTCCAAGGCGCATTTCAGGATATTTCTGAACGCAAGAAAAATGAAGCCGCACTTCGTGAAAGCCAGGCTCTTTTTTTTAACGCCTTTAACTCCAGTCCACTGGTGAAGACCATCAGCGAAATATCCACTGGAAGATATCTGGAGGTAAATGATAGTTTCTGCATAGTATCCGGATATGACAGGGAGGAGGTGATTGGCAGGACCTCCATCGAGATCGGGATTCTGGATCCGCAGGATCGAACGTTGATCCTTTATGAACTCGAACAACATGGTCAAGTCAGCGACTTGGTGCTTCACCTTCGAAACAAGAGTGGAAACTCCTTGGTCTGCAGATATTCTGCCAATTTGATCCACACCATCGATGGAGACAAGCTCCTCTCTACTGTGGAAGATATCACCCAACGTAAACAGGTGGAACAGGATTTGGTTGAAAGTGAAAACCGCTTTCGTACGCTGGTTGAGCAGGCTCCCACCGCGATCTTTATCCAAACCCGCGGACAGTTTGCCTATATCAATCATGCAGGGTTGATTCTTTTTGGCGCGGAGGACGAAAATCTCTTACTCGGGACCCCTGTCCTGGAGCGTTTTCCGCTCCCCTATCGTGACCAGGTACTTTCACGCATCCAAAAATTAAATGAACAAAGGGAAAAAGTGCCTGCTATCGAAGAACCCATTATCAAACTCGACGGCACCTTGGTCGAAACTGAGATCTCCGCCATTCCTTTCTATTACAAAGGAGATCATGGAGCTTTGGTTTTTATGCACGACATCACCGAGCGTAAAGTGGCGGAAGAAGCGTTGCGTGCCAGTGATCAATTTACTAAGAGCGTACTGAATTCTCTGACTGCCCAAATTGCCGTTTTGGATGAAACAGGTCTGATCATCGCTGTCAACGAGGCCTGGAAAAAATTTGCCCGGGAAAATGCAAGTCCCGACCCTGAGGCATACCTGGGTTCCAATTACCTGAAAGTTTGTGAATCTGCCATCAAGATGGGTGATGAGACCGCCAGTATGGCCGATCTCGGCATCCGCGCAGTGCTTAATAGGCAACGTTCCCAGTTTACGATTGAGTACCCGTGCGATTCACCCACACAAGCGCGCTGGTTTTTTGTAACTGTGGTGCCGCAGCATCAAACTCCCAGAGGTGTGATTGTCATTCATCAGGATATTACTGATCGAAAGCAGTCCCAACAAGCTCTTGAAGCCTCGCACGAAATGATGAGAAATACGCTTATTCTTGAAAAAAAATTGGCTCGCACGGATTCACTTACGGGGGTAAATAACCGCCGATATCTATACGAATTAGCCGAGCACGAATTTGAGGTTTCAAGTCGTTATCAAAAGCCACTCTCTGTTTTGATGGTTGATATCGATCATTTCAAAAAAATCAACGACACATACAGTCATCAGGTTGGTGATCAGATGCTCAAAGAGGTCACCCGGACGATGGTCGATCAATTGCGTTCTGCCGATATTATTGGGCGGTATGGCGGAGACGAATTTATTATCCTCCTACCAATGTCCGATATCGAAGCTGCTTATTCGCTCGCAGAGCGTATCCAATTGGCTGTGGCTGCAGTAGTCATACCAACCAGTAAAGGGAATGCATCGGTTACCCTTAGCATCGGGATCGTGGAAAAGAATCTCGAATCGGAAACCGAGTCTGTGGAGGAATTTATTAACCGGGCAGATGAAGCCATGTCTTTAGCAAAGGATTCGGGGAGAAATCTCATAAAAATCTGGAATTAAAAGGGTTGGACTTACAAACAATTAGAATAAATCAGGGACATAATATAAAAGGAATAAATCCCTATAACTAAGGAATATAACGAAAAACGATCCGCAGGCCAGGATTTACACCTGGCCTGTTATATTACATAGATACATTTAGGAAAAGTATACGTTGGTAATTGATAAATATCCGCAGGTGAAAATGGGGTCGGAGCAGATGAACGCAATTTTCTTCCACCCCCTCAGAGAGTGCCCACCTAATTTATCGGCAGCATAAAGCGTCACATCATCGCAACAGGACCATTTTCAATGTTTATACATCCAAAGTCCATGGCGCCTCCCATGGCCGATGCTTTGCCCGCCCACGTATTAAGGATAAGTAAATCTGTTAATTTTGTAATATCAGTGGTTAATTATCTCGAATTTAACCTACTCGCAGGAATTACTTGACTTTCCCTACCCCCCCCCTTTTTTTATTGGATTAAATAATCCGAATCAATAATGCCTGCAATTGATGCACAGGCTCTATTTAGGCATGATTTTTCCACTTCTCACTGGTATGATTTTTCGGGTTGGTTACCCCTTTTAAAACACGTCTCGAATCTTTGGAAAATGGTATCCGCTCCAGGTTCTCAAAGCCTCTGCATTGAGCAAATTGGGTTGTTTATGCTCTTAACGCAACACTTCCAACATACTGTAATCGTTTTTGCCCGATTTTATAAAATACGCCGTTTAAAGCAAAATGCAGATTTCATGACAATAATTGTTATTCCTGTGAATCTGGTTGAATTGTCATCCAGTTATTTATAGAATATCACCGCAAGCCCCGCATATCATCGCAATAAATCCAGGAAACAAGATAAGACAATTTT
>CAYLOW010000274.1:0-6096 GCA_964385315.1 uncultured Anaerolinea sp. | reverse complement strand
GGATTTTTTGAAGATCATCAAAGAGTATTGCAGGGAAAACCGGATCGAAGAAAAATATAAAACGCCGATGCGTGAAAAAGATGATGCAGGGCGGCGGTATATGACAGTGGGGAATTCCTATAACGCGGGCGAGAGCATTCAGGTTTTGATGAACCGATATGGCGTGACCGCGGATACCATTCTGAACCATCTGGCGCGATATCTCATGGAGGGGAATCCACTGCGTTCGGCTGAGGATTTGATCGCGTTATCGAATCTAAATCCTGACCAGCAAATGGCGGTGTTCAAGGCGTTCGACATGCTGGGCTCGGATATGTTGAAACCCGTGCATGAAAAGCTGGGTGGAAAAGTAAATTATGACGAGTTAAAGATTTTGCGGCTCTGTTATTTGTGCGAGAGAAAATGAAAGGGTACTTGGGTAAAAACTGAATATGAAGATGCCGGAGCACAGACGCTTTGTTGTTTCCTCCGGGAGGTGTACACTTCCGTGGTAAAAAATAAAAAGTGATCTTTTAATCAGGATAAAAAAGCCGGGATATTTTAAACTTCATAAATGAACATGCGTGCTATAATCTTTTAGCCCCATGATCGTATAATCAAGCTTCTCCCCCTCCGCCTAACCAATAATTTACCAATTTTCCAAACAAAATATGTCCTTCGCACACCTTCACGTCCACACGGAATATTCTTTGCTCGATGGTTTCTCGAACATCAAGAAACTGGTCAAACGTGTCAAAGAGATGAACATGGAATCAATTGCCATCACTGACCATGGCACAATGTTCGGTGTGATCGATTTTTATAAAGCCGCCAAATCTGAGGGGGTAAAACCGATCATCGGGTTGGAAACTTATATGGCAGCGCGCGGAATGAAAGAGAAGGATTCAAAACTCGACCGTACCTCCTCGCACCTGCTCCTGCTGGCGGAAAATGACACGGGATATCGCAACCTTTTAAAGATCGCTTCTGCGGCGCAAATGGATGGTTTTTACTATTATCCGCGCATCGACCATGACTTTCTGGCTGATCACGCGGAGGGGTTGATCTGTACCTCAGGCTGTATGTCTGCCGAAATACCGCGCGCGCTGCTGAGCGAAAATCCGCAGGAAGCCGTGCGCCGCTGGGACTGGTATCAGGATGTCTTCGGCAAAGATCGTTTCTTTGTGGAACTGCAGCAGCACAACATTAAAGAGATTACAGATTTAAATACAAAACTACTGAGTCTGGGTGCACGTTATCAAGCGCGCTTTATTGCCACTAATGATGTGCATTACATCAATCAGGAGGATGCGCGTCTGCAGGACATTCTGCTCGCGATCCAGACCAACTCCACCCTTAACGATCCTGACCGGATGAAAATGAGCGACGACTCGTATTATCTGCGCTCGCCTTTGGAGATGAGCAAGATCTTCTCGGAGGTTCCCGACGCATTAAGCAACACACTGCTGATCGCTGAGCGCTGTAATGTGAATTTGGATTTCAAAGGCTATCACCTGCCTGATTTCACTGTCCCCGAGGGCTATACGCCGGAAACCTACCTGCGTTCGTTGTGCCAGCACGGGGCGCAGATAAAGTTTAAGGATGATGCCGCCTCCCAAAAAGTGCAGGAAAGACTCGAGTATGAATTAAGTGTCGTCCACACCATGGGGTTTGATGCCTACTTCCTGATCGTGTGGGATCTGTGCCGCTTTGCCCGTGAAAACGGAATCTGGTACAACGCGCGTGGTTCGGCGGCCGGCTCGATCATTGCCTACACATTGGATATTACGCGGGTTGACCCGCTTGAACATGCGCTTATCTTTGAACGCTTCCTAAACCCGGGGCGCGTCTCGATGCCCGATATTGACCTCGATTTCCGTGATGACCGCCGCTCTGAGATGCTTGAATACTGCTCGAACAAATATGGCTCAGACAAGGTCGCACAGATCATCACTTTTGGAACCATGGGATCAAAAGCCGCCCTGCGTGACGTGGCGCGTGTGATGGAAATTCCCCTGCCCGAAATTGACAGGGTTGCCAAACTGGTGCCCTTCGTTTCCGGGCGCGCAACCACCATGAAAGACGCCATGGAAGTTGCCGACTTCAAAAAGATCTATGACACCCAGCCTCAAATTCGCGAGGTGATTGATATTGCTGCGCGTATGGAGGGTACTGTTCGCAATGCAGGTACACACGCGGCGGGTGTGGTTATTTCTGATCAACCAATTGTCGATTACCTGCCGCTCCATCGTCCCACCTCGAACTCGGAAGAAACGCCGATTAAATCTGTGACCCAGTTTGAAATGGGCATCCTTGATTCGCTGGGTATGCTGAAGGTGGATTTCCTCGGACTGATCACCCTGACCGTGATGGCGCGCGCCTGCGACATGATCGAAAAACGTCATGGCGTTAAGCTTGATCTGGGCAATATCCCAATTGACGACCCCCGGTCATTTGAATTAATGGGCAGCGGGCAAACGGCTGGCGTCTTCCAGGTGGAAGGCGGAGGAATGACACGCTGGCTTGTCCAAATGAAACCCAAGAATTTGGACAACATCATCGCGATGGTGGCGTTGTACCGCCCCGGGCCGATGCAGTTTATCCCCGATTATATTGCGCGCATGCACGGCGAAGCCGAAGTGGAATATCGTCATCCTGCCATGCAGCCCATTTTCCAGGATACGTATGGCATTCCGGTTTATCAGGAACAGTTGATGCGCGCCGCAGTGGAACTGGCCGGGTACACGCCCTCCGAATCGGATGAACTGCGCAAGGCGATTTCCAAAAAGAAAAAAGAAGATATAGATAAACATCGTGCCAAGTTTGTCAAGGGGGCGGTTGAAAAGGGCATGGATCAATCCATTGCCGACGCGATCTACATGGACTGGGAAGAGTTCGCGAGATATGGATTCAACAAATCCCATGCCGCTGATTATGGCGTCATTGCAGTTCAAACCGCCTATCTCAAATCAACCTATCCGGCTGAGTACATGGCGGCGCTGCTTTCGGCGAATGCCGGCATCACCGAAAAGGTCGCTTTCTATGTTGCCGATTCGCGCAGTATGGGTGTGCCCGTCCTGCCGCCGGATGTCAACGCCTCAAACTGGGACTTCGATATTGAAGACGCGCAATCCTCGACCGACCCGGCTCAAGTGCAGCCATCCATCCGCTTTGGTCTGGGTGCGATCAAAAATGTCAGCCAGGGTGCGGTGGAAGCCATCATGGAGGCGCGAAAAACTTCGGCCGGCAGATTCTCTGATCTCAACGACTTTGCCCGCCGTGTGGATTTACGTTCAGTCGGCAAGCGTTCTCTTGAATGTATGATCAAAGTTGGCGCGCTCGACCAGTTTGGAAACCGCGCCTCCATGCTCGCGGCGCTTGACCGCATTGTGGCGATCAGTGCCAATCACTTTCGCGCGGCAGATGCCGGGCAGATGAGCCTCTTTGGCGCATCTTCAGGAATTGTTGAGGAAATTCACCTGCCTGAAGTCAAAAATGTGGACAAACGTGAAATGCTCAACTGGGAGCGAGAGCTCATCGGCTTATACATCACAGATCATCCACTCAATGAGCATCAGGCCGTCCTCGCTCAGATTGTCAGTTATTTTTCAGGTCAACTCTCTGAAGCCAGTCACGAAGAAAAAGTTCGCGTCGCGGGCCTCATTACCATCGTACGCCCGTATACCACCAAAACAGGCAAAGCCATGGGCTTTGTCACCATTGAAGATATTCAAGGCAACATCGAACTTGTAATGTTCCCCAAGACATGGACAAAATTCCGGGAGCAGTTGAATGTTGGGCAGATCATCATTGTCGAAGGCAAGGTGGATATGGGGAATCCGCCGCCGAAGATCCTAGTAGATGAGATCAGGACAGAGATCAAGGTCACTTCCGCGGTTGTGGATGAGATGCCGGGAGAAGAGCCCTCAATGACGTCTGCTGATCCTGCGCCGCTTCATTACAAGTCTGCTGTTGGTTCTGGCCAAAAGGTGAATCAGCCCCTGAAACAGGATCCACCTAAACCGGCCATTGCTCAAGCTTCCGGCGCAATAAAACCGGATGTGACAACAACGGATAAGGCAAATTCCGTTGAAACTTCATCTGGCCAAGTTCAGGTTGCTGAAATTGCTCCCGCCTATATCCCTGACACAGACCTGGGTGACGTGCCGCCTCCGCCTGATAATTTCCCTGACGGATGGGATATGGAATGGCAGCCGTCATTTGAAGAAGCCGCAATAGCTTCCAAGCCTGAGCCGAAGTTCAAGAAGAATGAGGCTGTCACACCGCCATTGATCACACGTGCAGTTACTGCACTCGCAAACATTGAAACGGCAGTACCGCACGAGGAACACCTTGAAGCGGCTGTTCAATCGATGTATGTTCCCCTGGTAAAGGAATACAAGGACAAGAACCATCCGCCCCGCCAGTTGACCATTACCCTGAGTTCCACAGGTGATCATGAACGTGACAAACGCCGCATCAGGACCCTGCATGGACTCCTCACTGCCCAGCATGGACACGATAAATTTAGTTTTCAGATCTTTGAAAACAATAAAGGCTACCTTATTGATTTTCCCAACGAGACCACCCGTATTTGCCCCGCATTGTTGGACCAGCTCAGGAATTTGATTGGAGAGGGAAGCTGGCGCGTGGATGAGATTACGCTGCAATAGTTTTTTTCCGTCCAGCTCTGAGGGATACTCCCTGCCAAGCATCAAACCGACCGTGAGCTTGATGAACAACGAGTTTATAAAATAAGACTTCCAGGATTATTTTCCTGGAAGTCTTTATCATTAATTTGCCGATCCCGAAATCCCCGTTAATGTTACGAATACCGCCACTTCGTCCCATCCTTGCTATCTTCGATGGTTACGTTGAGTTCCTTTAACTTGTCGCGTATCTGGTCTGACAAGGCCCATAACTTCTGTTTTCTCACTTCTGCACGGACTTCGATCAGCAGGTTGATGAAGGCGTCTGCATCACCGGAGCCTTGCTTTTCTTCGAGTTTCAGCCCAAGTACGCCTGCCAGTTCACGGAAAGTACCCTGCGCAGGTTTGAGTTGATCACCGGTCGCGCCATTATCCCGCGCGGTGTTGATGAATTTGGAAAGCTCGAATAACGCCGCAATTGCACCGGCGGTGTTGAAGTCATTGTCCATGGACTCGGTGAAACTGACTTTCGCGGTTTCGCTGGCAGATGCGAGCGCGGAGATTGTTTCAGGGTTGAGCCCGCCTGCGGAAACAGAGGCAGGTCTGAGCGCGGACTTGAGTCGTTCGACATTTTTCTGCGCGGCATCCAGCGTATCGTCATTAAAAAGAAGCGGTGCGCGATATGTCCCGTTCAAAACCAGCATCCGCATTACATCCGCTTCGCGCTTGGATAAAAACTCCTTGATGCTGATGATGTTGCCCAGTGACTTGGACATCTTCTCACCGCCAAGCTGCAGCATGCCGTTGTGGATCCAGTAACGTGAGAATTCCTTGCCTGTGTAGCACTCGCTCTGTGCGATCTCGTTTTCGTGGTGCGGGAAGATGAGGTCGTTGCCGCCGCCGTGAATATCAATTTGTTCGCCGAGTTCGGCAAGATTCATGGCAGAACATTCGATGTGCCAGCCAGGGCGTCCCTTGCCCCAGGGACTGTCCCATGAAATTTCGCCTTCCTTGGCGGCTTTCCATAGCGCAAAATCCATCGGGTGCGTCTTGGCTTCGTCCACTTCAATGCGTGAACCTGCCTGCATGTCGTCCAGTTTACGGCCTGAAAGCCTGCCGTAGTCGTCATCACTGGTCACACTGAAATACACATCGCCGTTGGATGCTGCGTAGGCATGGCCTTTTTCGATCAAACCTTCAATAAACTGAATGATAAGCGGGATGGTGGTGCTGACCTGCGGGTTGGATGTGGCGGGAAGCACGTTCAGGGATTTAAGATCGTTGGCGTAATCCTGTATATATCGCTGGGAAAGTTTGAGCGGTTCCTCGCCCAGTTGTTTGGCGCGGTTGATGATCTTGTCATCCACGTCGGTGTAGTTCATAACGTGCCTGACGGTGTACCCGCGATACTCGAGGTAGCGGCGGATGATGTCGAAAACCAGCGCCGACATGGCGTGACCGACATGCG
>CAYLOW010000273.1:0-6105 GCA_964385315.1 uncultured Anaerolinea sp. | reverse complement strand
AAGCCCATAAAACTATGCGAGAAATCAAAGTTGTCATAAAATGGAGTTGCACAAAAAAACTCAGAGGAGGTTTTTGTAAATATATATTTAATTTATCCCCCGCCAATTTCTGCTTTCACAATATTGATTAATTTCAACCTAATGGAGGAGCTAGATGAAATCACTAAAAATAAGTTGGATTGTCATTTCTATCTTGGTTATTGCCAGCCTGCTCATCACTGCCTGCGGTGCCCCTGCTGCAGCCACCGAGGCTCCTGTCGCCACCAAAGCGCCAGCTGCAACCGAAGCACCTTCTGCCACGGAAGTCCCCGCAGCAACCACTGGAAATTTGGTTATGCTGGACTGGTCTGGTTATGAACTTCCGGAATTTTGGAAACAATTTGCAACCCAATATCCCGATGTTGAGGTGGATTATAGTTTTCTGTCAGAGAGTGCAGAGGCCTACGCCAAGATACAGAGTGGGTTTGAAGCTGATTTGGTCCACCCGTGCAATAATTACTGGAAGATCATGGTTGATGAAAACCTTGTTCAACCTTTGGATACCAGTAAACTTTCGCATTGGAAGGATATAAATCCTGACCTTGCAAAACAGGGCGAATTTAATGGAAAGCAGTATTGGGCTCCCTGGGATTGGGGTTTTGAATCCATGTTGGTGCGCAAGGATCTTGTTAAAACAGTACCAAGTTCGTGGGCGGATCTTTGGAATCCTGAATACAAGGGCCATATCGCATTGTATGATTCAGGAGAATCCGCACATGTAATTACTGCTCTGGCTCTCGGACTGGATCCGTGGAATACAACGCCCGCACAGGATGAGCAAATCAAACAGAAGTTGCTTGAGTTAATGCCCAATGTCCTGACCGTTTGGAGCAGTCAATCTGATCTTGATCAGCAAATTGCCTCAGGCGATGTCTGGATCGCCGCGAATGCCTGGAATGCCTCTTACATCAAACTTCTTGGTGACGGCGTGGACGTAGTATACACAGATCCGAAAGAAGGCCGGGCAGGTTATCTTTGCGGGTTTGCCATCCCAACCAAATCCAAGAATTATGATCTTGCATTGGCAATGATCGATGCATATCTTGCCCCGGATTCACAAGCCTATCTCGCAAATGAATACGCCTATGGGATTGTGAACGATGCCGCGGTCTCGCAGGTTGACCCTAAAATGGCTGAACAACTCTCATTAAATGATAAAGACGTGATTGCACGCACAATTTTCTACAAGTATATATCTACCGAACAGCGTCAATCATGGACAGATATGTGGTCTGAAGTTAAAACTTCAAATTAAAGGATGCCTTTTTACAACAGGGTCTCTTTGGATCATCCAGAGAGACCCTGAAGGGTTTCAAAATGGAAAACCGTAACCGCTTTACCGCATTGATCTTGCCCCCGACAGCATATCTGTTTTTGCTTTTCCTCCTGCCGCTTGGCTTCATGCTGATTTTTAGTTTTCGCGCCGGTACCACCGGCGCTGCGCATGATGTTTTTACTTTGAATAATTACCGGGTATTTTTGGAAAACCATTCCTTCCAACGCCTGTTGCTGCGTTCGGCGGAAATCTCCTTAACCATCTCGGTTGTTTCCATTATTTTTGCGTATCCAATTGCATATTACCTTGCCTTCAATGCGGGAAAAAGCAAGGTTTTTTTGATGACACTCATAATTATCCCAACGTGGACAAGCTATCTTTTACGGATCTTCGCCTGGAAATTGATCCTGGGTTCCACAGGCATACTAAACCAAATTTTGCTCTCAATTGGCATGATTGAACGCGCATCTCCAATTTTGATCTATTCCCGCACCGCGGTTGTCGTGACACTAATTTATGTCTGGGTGCCTTTTGTAATGCTTCCCATCTTTTCAGCTCTCGAGCGGATCGACCGAAACCTGCTGGAGGCCGCCGCAGATCTGGGATGCGCTTCCTGGGAATCGTTCCTGCGTGTGACCCTGCCGCTGAGCCTGCCGGGAGTTGTCGCGGGGTTTTTCTTTGCCTTCATTCCCACACTGGGAGAATTTATCACACCGCTTTTAGTGGGTGGTGCACAAGGATCAATGTACGGGAATTTGATACAAGACCAGTTCATGCGCGCCCTTAACTGGCCCATGGGTTCAGTGATGAGTCTTGCAATGCTGGGGATCGTTCTTATTTTTATGTTTCTGTTGACCCGCCTCGGTCCGCTTTCCGATTTGCTGGGAATGTGATATGTCGAAGCTCAAGCTGCCTTCAATTGGCACCCTGTATATTCTTCTTATCAGCGCGGTTTTATATGCCCCCATCCTCTTATTGATCATCTTTTCGTTTAACAATGGAACATCGCTTGTGTTTCCGCTTAAGGGTTTTACCCTCCAGTGGTATCAAAAATTAGGCGAGAATGCTGAACTATTAAAGGCGGTCCGAAATAGTGTCCTCATCGGATTTGGATCCTCCGTGTTGGCAACCCTCCTTGGGACAATGGGAGCGATTGCCATTGTCCGTTTTAATCTGCCTGGTCGTGGGGTATTTTTAGCTGTGTCTGCCATGCCGTTGGTTATCCCTTATGTGATCCTGGGTGTATCACTCCTGATCCTGTTTAACGAAATAGGCATTCCACTCTCAGCGATTTCTGCAGGACTCGCTCATGTCATCATCAGCATACCTTATGCTATGTTAATCGTTTCATCGCGGTTGGTCGGTTTCCCCAACAACCTCGAAGAAGCCGCCATGGATTTGGGAGCGTCGTATTGGGAAGCGCTATTGCGCGTGACATTACCGATTATTTCGCCTGCGATACTCGCCGCGGTTTTGCTCTGCTTCACCATGTCCTTTGATGAATTTGCCATAGCTTCTTTTTTGGTTGGTACCGATACAACACTGCCTGTTTACATGTACTCGCAGCTGCGATTTCCCACCCGCCTTCCCATGGTTATTGCCATGGCTGCCATTATTATGACTTTGACCATGCTTGTCATGCTTGCCAGCGAATGGCTGCGACGTTTAGGTCAAACACCAACAAGGAAGGAAAAGGCATGACTGATTTCGCTGTCGAACTTCACAAAATCTCAAAAATTTATAATTCTGGAAAAAAGGGCAGCACTTCCGAGGAAGTAAACGCTGTGCGGAATATGGATTTGGCCATTCCACCCGGAAAGTTTTTTACGCTCCTCGGTCCCTCCGGGTGCGGAAAAACAACCACCCTGCGCCTGATTGCTGGATTCGAAATCCCGACAAGCGGAGATGTTTTCATTCAGGGCAAGCCAATGACGAATATCCCGCCTAATAAACGGCCGGTCAATACTGTATTCCAAAATTACGCCTTATTTCCACACATGAGTGTCTTGCGCAATGTGGCTTTTGGCTTGGCAATAAGACGCATGCCCCGAGAGGAACAGGATCGCCTCGCCAAGGAAGCCCTCGCATTGGTACAGCTCTCGGAAATGAGCAACCGCTCACCTGCACAACTATCCGGCGGACAGCAGCAGCGGGTGGCATTGGCACGCGCGCTGGTCAACAAACCGGCAGTCTTGTTGTTGGATGAGCCTCTTGGAGCCCTTGACCTAAAATTACGAAAGGCCATGCAGATTGAGCTGAAGCATATTCAGGAACAGGTTGGCATCACATTTGTATATGTAACTCATGACCAGGAAGAAGCCCTGACGATGTCTGACTTTATTGCTGTGATGAACAAGGGCATCATCCAGCAGCTGGGTGATCCTCATACCTTGTATACCAAACCTGTCAATCGCTTTGTGGCCGATTTCATTGGCGAAAGCAATTTCATCCGCGCAAATGTACAAAGCATGGAGAATGATAGCGTTCTTGCATCTGTGGGCAATGAAATTATCAGCGCGACAAAAAACCAGGAAAACCTGAAACCCGCTGATGGGGTCATGGTTACCATCCGCCCTGAGAAGATAACATTGTCTGCACCAGAATCGGCACCGGCCCATTCGCTGTCATGCAAAATTGCGAATGTGGTTTATATCGGGACCGACATGCGCTATCAGCTGACTTTAATGGACGGTCAGGAGGTATTTGTTCGTGTTCAGAACAGCTCAGGCTCTTCTTCGCGCAGTTTTTTGCGCGGCGATGAGGTCAATATTTATTGGGCATCCGAGGATGCGCGTATTTTAAGCGAGTGAGGAAATAATATGAGTTGGAAAACGATGAATTCTGACGGCACAAGCGGAGTGCATTTAACACGGCTCTCGGATGGACAATTTGAAAAAATCCATGCCGCATCCCTGGAGATTTTGGAGCGGATCGGTGTTCGTGTCGATCTCAAAGAAGCCCTTGAGATCTTAAAAAAAGGCGGTGCGCAAATAACTGACGGGAACCTGGTGCATGTGCCGCATAAAATGGTTGAAAACGCCCTTGTAATTGCGCCAAAAACCGTAACGCTCCATGATCGCTTCGGCAACCCGGTCATGCCTTTGGAAAGCAATCGCTGCTTTTTTGGTCCGGGCTCTGACTGCCTTAACATCATTGACCACCGCACCAATTCACGCCGCAAGCCGACCTTGCAGGATGTTATCGAAGGAACACGCCTGTGCGATGCACTGCCCAACATTGATTTTGTGATGTCAATGGTGTTGCCATCAGATGTGGATGCCACCCTCGCGGATACCTATCAAATGGAGGCGATGCTGGCCAACACCAGCAAACCCATCCTTTATGTTTCCTATGAAGTCCAGGGGCTGATCAATGCGGTTGAGATGTCTGAGGCGGTGGTTGGCGGCGCAGAGCAATTACGTCAAAAACCAATATTAACTTGCTACATTAATGTGGTTTCGGGGGCTGTTCATAATGGGGATAGTTTACGTAAATTACTCTACCTGTCGGGCAAAGGACTACCCACCCTTTACATTCCCGGTTCGAATGCCGGCATTACCAGTCCCATGACCCAACCTGGAGCAGTCGCGTTGGACATGGCAGGTGGATTAGTGGGCTTGGTGCTTGCCCAGCTGAATCGTGAAGGCGCTCCGTATATCATGTCAGCCATGGATCCGGCCGCGCTGGATATGCGTACCATGGTTTCGCCATACGCCTATCCTGAGCGCGGGATTATTCGTTCGGTCTCACAGCGTTACGGCTTGCCAACTCTTGCCCTGGCGGGCGCAACCGATTCAAAAGTAGTTGACCAACAAGCGGCAGCTGAAGCCGCTTTGACCATGCTTGCTGATGTTTTCATGGGCGGAAACATTATTCATGACCTGGGTTACCTCGAATCAGGGTTAACCTATTCATTTGCACAACTTGCCATTTGTGACCAAATGGTTGGCTGGATCAAGGGCTTTTTCCGCGAAGTCGAAGTATCGGATGAAACATTGGCACTTGACGAAATTGCCAGTGTCGGACCAGGCGGCATGTACCTGAAATCAAAACACACCAGGAAGCATTTCAAAGAAACATGGTACCCTGATCTCTTTGAACGAGGCATATATTCTGATTGGGAAAAACGGGGGTCAAAATCATTGTTGGAACGCGCATCGGAAAAAGTTCAACTGACCCTTGATACCCACCAGCCTTCCCCCCTGCCTGAAGAAGTGAAGGCGCGTTTGCACGAAATTGTCCAGCAGGCAAAATGAAGGTTGTGAATTGAGTCTCCCACAAAAACATTTTTTCCAGGAATAAGATTTTCCGGTACGGCAGGCTTTCAAGTAAGAAATCGATGTCAAGGTTCATCCTCATCTTGTAACGACTTTTACCAACCTGTCGTCAATCACCAAAGGAGAAAATCAAATGGGAATTTTTGGCTTTGGCAGGAAATCCGATAAGGATGCCCCTGTACTTTCTACAGATGAAGTTCGCCAGCGGCTTTTGTCGCTGAATCGGAGCACTGCCCCCTATCAAATCATTGACGGAGCAACACAGAGCGTGGATTTGATTGCCGAATGGAGGATCGTCGATGCAAAATGGTATGAAATCTTTGCAAAAGCAAACCTCACCAAAGTCTTCCGCATCTACATGAAATTTGATGCAGCAAAACATGAAGTTCGCGCAAAGGATGAGGAATTCACCGTTGAATGGCGGGCGGGCGTTCCTGCACTGACCCTGGCTGTCTCAAAATTTCAAGGCCAAATGACCTCGGTTGAATTTGGCGCAGCCTATGCCTTTACTGA
>CAYLOW010000272.1:0-6105 GCA_964385315.1 uncultured Anaerolinea sp. | reverse complement strand
GGTTTGGTGGGCGAAGTCTGCCCGCACTGTGACCATAAAATATTCCCCCCGCGCGATATCTGTCCCAACTGCGGTGACGAGACAAAACAACAATTCCCTTTCAACAATGAGGACGACGTTTATTCCCGTACAGCCAATAATGAAGTTCCGGCAGGTTTCGATTTAATAAAATCTCTGACAGTTGCTGTATAAAACTCAAAGAAGAATCCCCTGGTCAAGGGCATGGACCGGTAAAAAATCTATATGGTCAATTGGCACAAGCTTTTAATCTTAAAATAAGTCGATTACTTACAACTCCTTGCGAAATAAATTTTCACAAGGAGTTTATTATAGAGCGATAAAACCAGATCACATATCTGTCCTTCACTTCAAATTTATTGGGATTCCCAAAGCCAAGCAGACTTGAATATCAGTATAGGGCAAATTGCACCCCTAAATAATTCGGTTTACAGTTGTCAGTTTCGTAAGGAGTGTGGTAATTTTCTAAAAAAGTGATATGATGTTAACAAATAAAGGAACGAAAAGGCAAAGTCGGTGAAAGCCGGCGACGCAAAGCCACGGGTCTAAAACCAGAAATTTGGTCAAGATCGCCAGGCCGCCGAAGTCAAGATAGTTTTCTTGTTTATCTTCCAGGCCTGGCTAACAATACCAGGCCTATTTGTTTAACGGCTCAAACGGAGGAAACAATGAAAACTCAAAGATATTCCTACTCGCTGCGGGCGGTTATGGCAGTGGTCATATTAGGACTGTTGTTCAGCTTGACCAGTGCGGTAGTTCCTGCCCCGGCCGCCCAAAAACAACAATCATACATCGTTCAGGCGGCCACAACATCCCTGGCAGCCCAACTGGTCGAAAAATATGACGGCACAGTCACTTCGCGGCTCGAGATCATTCACGCCGTTGGGGCACTCCTCACCAGCCAGGCGGCTACAGAATTGCGGCTTGAGAAAGAGATAGTTGCAATCACCCCCAATGGCACGATCAAATCAAGCGGGAATGGCATTCCTGGAAACACGGATCAGGACAAGGTTAAGGGTGTACCCGTTACCGATTATCCCAACGTGGTGGGCGCGGACATTGTTTGGCAAAACGGTGTGACCGGCGCTGGTGTGACCGTGGCCATACTCGATACCGGCATTGATAACCTCACGGCACTTGCCAAATCAACGGACAATAAACAAGGCCGCATCGTAGCCTGGCAGGACTTCATTGAAGGAAGCAATAAACCTATCGATCCCAATGGACATGGCTCACATGTTGCCGGGATTATTGCCAACAGTGATAAAGGCGCGGATGATGAATGGAATGGCGTCGCTCCGGGTGTAAATCTTGCCGGTGTACGCGTTTTGGATCAATTTGGGGTTGGTACCTACGAAACCGTTATTTCGGGCCTGCAATGGGTCCTTCAAAACAAAGCTCTCTATAATATTCGCATTGTCAATCTCTCGTTGGTTGCGCCGGTTCAGTCACCCTATTGGGCTGATCCGCTCGACCAGGCGGTGACACAGGTCTGGGCGAATGGCGTCACCGTGATCGCGGCTGCAGGCAACGGCGGCCCCGGGGCCATGTCAATTAGTGTCCCCGGCAACAATCCTTATGTTGTCACCGTTGGAGCCTTCACTGATAACTACACCCCTGCTGATTGGAATGATGATTACATCACACCGTTTTCCGCAGCCGGTCCCACACTCGATGGTTTTGTCAAACCCGATCTGGTTGCCCCGGGCGGCCACATCATTTCGGTTGTACCTACAAATTCCAACCTGGTAACACAATACCCGGCGAATTGGATCAAAAAAACCTATTTCCAACTCGCGGGGACCTCACAGGCAACCGCAATCGTCTCCGGCGTAGCTGCCTTGATCATCGCGAAGAATCCGGCCCTCACGCCTGACGAGGTCAAAGCGCGCCTGACCAACAGCGCCCTTCCCTGGGTGGACGCGGCAACCACCAACGCTCTGTACAGTATGTGGCAGCAAGGTGCAGGCCGCGTAAATGCCCCTGATGCAGTCTTTGCTGAAATGACCGGAAGCGCCAATCAGGGCATGGATATTCAGGCTGACCTGGCTGGCACCATCCATTATGAAGGGTTCACCTATTACGATGATGCCACCGGCACTTTTCACTTGTATGACCCCTATTCTGATTGGGCGGGCGGGTATGGATCATGGGATGGAAGTTATGGTTCATGGACGGGTGGGCATGGATCCTGGAGCGGCGGTCACGGATCGTGGAGTGGCGGTCATGGGTCCTGGTCCGGTGGCATTGATGGCACATGGGCTGGTGGCCATGGTTCCTGGTCTGGAGGTCATGGTTCCTGGTCTGGTGGTCACGGCTCGTGGAGCGGCGGATACAGTACCTGGAGCGGTGGTCATGGCTCCTGGAGCGGCTCTGAGCCCTGGTCGGGTTCGCAGTTTATGGATCCAGCTTTTGTTTCCAGTTTCCTGGCTGGTGCAACACCGGATGTTACGATTTCCAAGGCAACCACTTCCTTCTTCCTGCAGGATCCATAAGCAGATCCAAGTTTTAATAATTCAAAAGCCCCCAGCCTTCAAATAGCTGGGGGCTTTCTTCTACCGATCCTGAAGCAGAGAGTCGGGAAGTTAGTCTTTGCGTTTCAGTGCGAGAGTATTTTTCAGCGTATCCAATTTGCGCAAATCCAGACGTGCGCCAAGCTGCTCGAACAATTCCTGTGCCAGAATCAAATAGGAATTAGAAATTAAGCCCTTGGACCGACGCATCGCCATTCGCGCCATGCTCATCAGCAAACGTCCGCGCTCCAGGCGATTGCCGATGGTATCAAAGATCAGCCCCGCCTGGTCAAATCGTTTTTCAGCAGCTTCAAGGTCACCGGCAGCCAGGGCAGCATCTCCCAGCAGGCGCAGCGCGCAGCCCTTTACCTCGGTCTCCTCATCCACGCCAGACTCGGCCAACAAGGCCAGCGCCTGCTCACCACAGCGAACAGCATTTTGCAGATCGTTTAAGCCCAGGTAAACTACCCCCCTGTTAACGTACACATCCACAAGATTGGCTTTTTCATTCAGGCTCTTGAAAAGTGTCTCACTCCGCAGACTATATTCCAGGGCTGCATCCCAATTTTCCTGGGCGCTAAGGAGCACACTCATGTGATGAGCGGAAAGCCCAACATGAAAATAATAACCGATCTGTTCCGATCTGTTCAAGGCGTCTTCCAAATATTGCCTTGCCTCATCCGTGTTCCCGCGGTCGAGCTGCAACAACCCCAGGTTGCTGTTCAATTCAATGATCCCTTCCACATCGCCCAGCCTGGCTTGCAGGTTGGCGCTACGCTTGAAATTCTCCAGGGCCTCATCCCAATCGCCCAGTTTCCAACCCAGGTTGCCGAGGTTATTGTAGGAACGGGCCACACCGAGGATATCGCCGATTTCCTCCCGGATGGCGATGCTTTTCCCCACGAAATTGCGGGCTTGTTTAAAATGATCCTGTTGGTAATGTACCCCGCCCAGACGGTTGTAAACTGATGAAATGATATCCAAACGCCCGGCCCTCTCAGCTAATCCCTCCGCCTGCGTCAGATAGTTCTCTGCCTCGTCGAGGTTGCCGCGCCGGTAATAGATCCAGCCGGTATCATTCAGTATTTGGGACAGTTCAGCCGGCGAATCCACTCCAGCTTCCAACAGCAGCTTGCGCGCCGTCTCGAGGCAGACCAGCGCCTGATCGTAACTGCCCTGGCGCTCATGGGTCATGCCAATTTTCCTCTGCAGACTGCAGGCTGATTCAGCGCTGGTATTTTCAGTATTGGAAAGCACCTCGATCGCATGTTCGTAGGCCGCGCGCGTGTTGGGATAATCACCGGCCAGAGCCAGGACATCACCCAAACCGGTGTGGATCTGAAGTTCTTGTTGGGATGAATGTTCAACTTCCGGCAATAAAGACTGCGCATCCTCAAAGTATCGTTGCGCCTGGGTGGAGTTGTAATTGTGCGCTGCCTTCTGCCCGGCAAGGATCAAATAATGCAGGGCACGGTTCTTCCGGTCACTCCAGAAATAATGCCGGGCAAGGACATCAATTTGATTTTCCAAATTTTCTGCAAACAACTTTTCAATGGCCTCCGCCACCCTGCCATGCAGTTCTTTTTGCTCGCGTTTGAGCAAAGTGCTGTAAATTGTATCTGCAACCAGGACATGCTTATAGATATATTCGCCACCAGGCGCTGAATCGGGCAAAATGAACTCACGTTCCAGAAGAACCTGTATCGAATGATCGATCTCTTCCTGGGTCAGGGTGGGCAGACATTCAACGATGATCGTGCGTGAAAAGGAACGCCCGATGACGCTGGCAACTTTCAAGACATGCCGTTGAACAACTTCTAGGTGATCAAAACGTGTCAGGATCAACCCTTCAAGCGTATCCGGAACCCCCATAAGAGCGGGATCTACCTTTTCGGCAAGGAACCAGCGTCCATCCACCCGTTTTAGCAGGTCCCGATCCATCAGCATTCGCAGGATTTCCTCCAGATAAAGGGGAATCCCCGATGCAATTTGAACAATATGGGTGCGCAGCCCCTCCGGCAGGTTCTGAATGGTCAGCAGTTGTGAGAAAAGCCGATCACTCTGGTCAGGAGACAGGCTATTAAGGGACAGGTCAGTGAATCGCAAATGGAGCAGTTCTTTTGCCCGCAGGTTAATTTCAGCAAGTTTCCCGTCTGAAAAGGAACGTGAAACAGCCACGACCAAAACCGGGTTCTTAACCAGGCTTTCAAGCAGAAAATCCAGCAGTTCAAGGGAACCCGAATCAGCCCAGTGCAGGTCTTCCAGGATCAGGATCACGGGCTTATGCTGTGTTTCAGCGAGGATCAAATCACGGACAGCCAGGAATATCTGTTGACGGAGCTGCTCCGCGGCCAAATAATCGATCCGCTTGGCCGTTTCGGGATTTGAGAGGGGCAGTGAGAGCATCTGTTCCAGATAGGGCAGCACTTCATCAACCCGGTCAGGCAGTAGACGGATAACAAGCTCCTTCAACCGGGCTTGATATTCACCTCTGGGGGTTTCAATATCCGCTTCCAGCAATCGCAGGATCATATCCTGAAAAATCCAATAAGATATACCCTTCCGATAGATCAGGCTGTTGCCTTCCAAAACCTGCACCGGCAGCTGCGATAGTATGGATTTGAATTCTGAGATGAGCCGGCTTTTTCCAATACCAGCCTCCCCGCTTACCACCGCGAATCGACCCAGCTTTTCAATGTTCATTGCGTTTACAGCCCGGTGCAGGCGGTCCAATTCCCCATCGCGGCCAACCATGGAAGCGTAGAGGCCTTCAATTCCACGCACCGAAACCGGCTTGCTTTTTGCACCCAGCACCCGATGAACGGTAACCGGATGACTCACACCTTTCAATTGAATTGGCGCGCCTGCCTCAAAATCAAACAGGGTTCGCACTTGCCTATAAACGACATCGCTGACGAGGATCATGCCCGAACCTGCCGCGGCTTCAATGCGGCTTGCCAGGTTGACAACATCACCAATGGCGGTGTAATTCATCATCATGTTCGAACCGACCCCCCCGACTACAACACTGCCAAAGTGCAGACCAACATGTGCCTTGATCTCAGATCCGATCCGCTCCTTCAATTCTGCGCTTAACTTTTCCAGATCGGCCTGCATATCCAACGCGGCACGGATGGCAAGTTCGGTGCTGTTCTCATGGGCAATCGGTGCCCCAAACAGGGCCATCAAGCCATCCCCGGTGAACTTGTCTACCATCCCGTCATATTTATAAACATCATTCGCGAACATTTTGGTGCAGCGCTGCACCAGCTCATACATTTGTTCATTGTCATTGATCAGTTCGGAGAGCCGGGTATAACCTGAAAGATCAACAAATAGCACAGTTACATTCCGGTGCTGCCCCACTGCTTCAAGACCCGCCAGTCTGAAACGCTCCAATAGGTCCGCCCCGACCAACTCGCCAAACTGATTGGTGGACACCCGTCCGGTGATCGGCTCTATGGCAGGCAGGGCGCCGGTAGCCAGCAAGCGCAGACCGCAGCTCCCGCAAAAACGCATGTTTGGGGGATTAACAAAACCGCAGTTTGTACATTGAATGGACATACACTGGACC
>CAYLOW010000271.1:0-6131 GCA_964385315.1 uncultured Anaerolinea sp. | reverse complement strand
AATAAGGCAGGTCAAATGAATAACAATAAATTTCTGGGGTCGCTTGGCATCCTTGCAGTGATTGTCGCTGCAGCAGTTGGGAGCAGTATCTATTTTAAGAATATTTCGCCCGCCATTAAACCACAGTCTGTAGCGCCTCAAGTTGTTTCGCAGACACCAGGGACTGGAGAACGTCTGGATTTATCTGCACCAATTCAGATCCATTTTGACCGTGAAATGGATACAAATAAAACTGGCGACTCATTTACTTTCTCTTCAAATCACGGACCCGTTCAAGGGCAACTAACCTGGGGAGATGCCCAAACCTTGATATTCACCCCGGACACTCCCCTCACTCCGGGAACTGAGTATTCAGCAACCATCACACAAGCCGCATCCAAGGATGGTACTCCGGTACGGGAAATTATCAATCTGAAATTCAAAACCATTGAAGCCTTGGCTGTGGCGCAGACTTTCCCTGGGAAGGATACCATTGAGGTGGATTTGAACACCAGTATCACTGTCATTTTCAACCACCCAATAGTTCCGGTAACTTTAAAGGAAGGTCAAACCAAACTACCCCAACCTTTGAAGTTTACCCCTGAGGTCCATGGGAAAGGTGAATGGGTCAATTCATCAGTATATGTATTTCAACCCGATGATCTCCTGCTGAGCGGAACCAGTTATCACGTCAGCGTCGAAAAAGGAATCCAAGACACACTGAAAAATACCCTGGATGCAGCATTTGGCTGGCAATTCACCACACGAGCGCCATCCATTTACAATTTTTCTCTGCAGGATGGAGCTCAGAATCCATCTGAGGTAGTGAAAGATGTTCCGTTAGACCAAACCTTCATTGTGACTTTCCTCCAGCCAATGGATCAGAACAGCGTTGAAAAGGCAGTGCAAATCGCCAACCGCGAAACCATGCAACTTATGCCACTAAAATTCACCTGGGATGACAAATCTACTATATTAACAATTAAATCAAAGGAGAAATTTAAGATCGCCAGTTACTACAATTTGAACCTTGAAACCAGTGCCAAGGCGGAAGATGGGGGAAATCTCAAGGAAGGTTTGACTGTGCAATTTTCAACGGTATCCTTGCCTTCGGTAGTGAATGTGTATCCTGCTGAAGATTCTGAAGGTAGTTTCAACTCGGCTATCACGATCTCATATGCTTCACCAATGGATTTTGACAGCCTGAAAGGCAGGGTAATAATTTCGCCACCCATCCCGGAAGATTCAAATTGGAATTACAACACCTATGATAAAAGCCTCACGATCTTCGGTCTTGAACCGGCGACCGATTACGTGGTGCGGATTTTACCGGGCATGCGAGACCCATACAACAATACGATCAAGGATGAAATCTCATATAGTTTTAAGAATGGGGATTACGCCCCTTTTTCGCATCTGGCACTGCCCTGGACGCCCCTGGTCTATCGTGAAAAAGGGACACAGGAAGTATATTTCGAACATTTGAACATCGATGAAGCAACCGTGTCCATTTACCCAATTACCCTTTCAGATTTTGCCCACCTGACATCAGGCGAAATCGCAATGACGAATTTTTCTCCTCAACGGAAATCAGTCCGGGAATGGAAAGTTACAGCGGGTGATCAAAAAAACATTTTGCAACGTGAGCAATTCAGTTTTTATAAAGAGGGAAAGCCGCTTGAAACAGGAATGTATTTTATAGGCTTGAAAAGTCGGCCATTCAAATACGAAACAAATTTTTATGAAGGTTACCTTTTCCTGGTGGCAACTGACAACTTAACCCTAAAGGCAACACCGACAGAAGGCCTGGTATGGGTAACAGATCTTGAGAGCGGGAAGCCACAAAAGGATGTCCAAGTCAGGTTTTACGATGACAAGTTTGCTGAAATCGGCGGAGAAATTACCGACAAGGATGGGCTCGCGTACGCAAAAAACATCAAATCTGTAAATTATGCTCTCGCCGAGAGCGATGGTCATTATGCATTCACCGCCCTTTATTGGGGCAGTGATGTATCTGCAGGTGACTTCGGGATTTATCAAAACTATTATAGCGGTATAGAAAACTTGCACGGATACCTGTATACAGACCGATCCGTATATCGTCCAAATCAGGATGTGTTCTTCAAAGGCATCCTACGCGCGAACGACGACCTGCACTATTCACTTCCCAACCTAACCCAGGTCCACGTGGTGGTGGAACAATGGGGCGACAAGATATTCGCGGAGGATATCCCTGTTAACAGGCAGGGCAGTTTCAGCGGAAAAGTTAAACTTTCCCAGGATGTATCTCTGGGGTCTTATACAATTTCCGTTTACCCCACCTCTTCCCCATCAGAATCTCCAATCAGCTCAGTGAATTTCAATATTGCAGAATATAAGAAACCCGAATTTGAGGTGAGTGTTATACCGGATAAATCCGCCATCCTTGCCGGGGGGACTGTCCACTTTGGACTGGATGCAAATTATTACTCGGGCGGCGTTCTGAAAAATGCGCGCGCAGATTGGTTCATCGAATCCTCTAGCTACTACTTTACACCTGCCTCCAAATATAACCAGTATAGTTTCATGGATTGGGATCGTGACGTATATTGGTCTCCTGATCAAAACACGAATAATGACACTTTAGACCAGGGTGAAGGTACAACCGATAAAAATGGTCACCTGGATATTCAACACACCTTTGGCTCCAGCAAGAATAATATTAGCCAGCAGATGCATTTATTCGGCAACGTGACCGACGTGGCAGGTAACACTGTCAGCGGTGAAACAACCGTCATCATACATCAAAGCGAATATTACGCAGGCATACGCTCGGACAAATATGTTGGCAGACAGGGCGAGGCGCAACCTTTCAGCGCGGTCGTTCTCGATTGGGATTCCCATCCTATATCAGGCAAACAAGTTACCATCAACTTTATCGAGCGACAATGGTACAGCGTGCAAAAAAAGGACAAGCAGGGGCAGTTACAGTGGATCACATCGATCAAGGAAATCCCCGTCAGCACACTTGTTGTTGTTACAAATGCGGAAGGAATCGCCCAGGTGGATTTCACACCTCCAAAAGGCGGAGTGTATAAAGCATTGGTTACCGTCAAAGATTCCCAGGGAAATTCGCACCAGGCATCAACATATCTCTGGGCGGCCGGAAGTGGCGAGATCTCCTGGCGGCAAACGAATGACCGTACCTTCAGCTTGATTGCAGACAAGGATGCTTACACACCAGGCGATACAGCGGAAATTCTTATTGCCCAGCCCTTCCCTGAAAAAGTGTATGCGCTCATCACCTATGAACGCGGACACATCTATAAATCTGAAGTAATGCAGCTTGAGGGAAATAGTACAATTTACAAATTGCCAATTAGCGATGAAATGGCGCCGATCGCGTACTTCTCCGTAACTGTCATCACTGGCGCTAGCCAAACTGGCGCGCCAGACTTCAAGATCGGAATGGTCAAGATCAATATTGATACAAAACAAAAAAACCTCGATGTGTCGGTAACAGCAGACAGGGAAACTGCCGGACCTGGTGACGAGGTCACTTACACCATTGAAACAAGGGATATCAATGGAAAACCTGTTTCGGCGGATGCCTCCATTGCAGTGGTTGACAAAGCCGTACTGGCGCTGGCACCCGCGAATACAATATCACTTCTGGACAGCTTTTACTCGATCCAATCTCTCTCTGTATCAACCGCGCTCGGAATAGTCTCCAGCGCCGATGACTTTAATGCGAACTATCGTGAGTCGATCCCTGATGGCCTTACCGCAGGTGGAGGAGGAGGTGGTGATATGGGAGTTATCACCGTCCGTCAAAACTTCAAGGATACGGCGATATTCAAAGCTGACATCACTACTGATAAATACGGATTGGCAAAAGTAATAGTAGAAATGCCTGAAAACCTCACCACCTGGGTGGCGGATGTCCGTGCCATCACCCCGGATACTCGTGTAGGCCAAGCCTCGAATGAAGTGGTCAGCACCAAACCGCTCTTCATCCAATTACAAACGCCACGGTTCTTTGTAACTGGCGACCGGGTTACAGTTGGAGCTACAATTTTCAACAATTCAGAAGAGAAACTTAAAGTCAACGTATCACTCGATACCCAAGGCTTGGATATCAAATCAGAAATAAACCAGGGGATCGAAATCGATGGCAGGCAGCAAGCATATGTTACATGGAATGTTGTTGTCCAGGACAATGCTAAGCGTGTGGATATGACCGCTACTGCCACCAGCGGTGTATTTACTGATGCAAGCAAGCCCGCCGCTGGAACCATGTCTGGACAGGGTATACAAGTATTACGCTATACCGCCGCCGAAACCACGGGCACATCAGGCATGATTTCCTCTGCCGGTTCGGTCACCGAAAACATCCAATTACCCACTTCTTTAAATTTTGAAGACGCTAACCTCTCCATCGAGGTTGCGCCATCACTCGGAGCTTCGCTGGAATCGGGTTATTCCTATCTCGAAGAGTATCCCTATCTTTGTATGGAGCAAACGGTCTCACGCTTTTTACCGAATGTCATCACCACCCGGGCATTGAAAGCGGCTGGGCAGCCATCGCCGTTACAAAGCGATCTCGATTCCCAAGTTAATATGGCACTTCAGAAAATTTACTCGAAACAGTTGTATGATGGCGGCTGGAATTGGTGGGATGGGCAGGAGAGCGACCCACAAACGTCTGCCTATGTGGTTTATGGTTTACTTGAGGCAAAAGAATCAGGGTACACAGTATCTCAAAACGTGCTGGATGCTGGTATTGCCTATTTAAAAGGCAATTTACCCGATCTAAAACGTAACGCCGCGTCATGGGAATATAACCGCCACGCCTTTATTCTTTATGTTTTGGCGCGCGCAGGGGAACTGGGTGTGGGGCAAAACAACTTTATCTTTGAGAACCGTGCCTCGCTTGATTTGTACGGGAAGGCATACCTTGCTATGGCAATGCACCTGCTTGGAGATAACCGCGAGTCAACGCTAATGTCTGACCTTGCAGACGCCTCAATCCTATCTGCATCCGGCTCCCATTGGGAGGAAACCACCACTGATTACTGGAATTGGAATTCCGATACGCGCACAACAGCAATTGTGTTAAATGCTTTCATACAGATTGATCCTCAAAACCCGATTACCGTGAACGCAGTCCGCTGGTTAATGGCACACCGTGATGGCGGGCACTGGTACTCAACACAGGAAACAGCCTGGGCATTGATTGCATTGACAAATTGGATGGTCGAAACACAAGAATACGATACAAATTATAAATTTGCCATAGGGCTTAATAATAAAGTTATACAGGAAGGGAAGGCAAGCCGCGATACTCTGAGTACGGTCTACTTACAAATCAGTCTTAAAGACCTGCTTATCAATGAAGATAATAAACTGGTATTTTCGCGCGGAAGCGGGCCGGGTAATATGTATTACACCGCTTTCCTCAAGGCTACGCTGCCAATTGAGCAAATTCAACCTCTGGACCAGGGAATGAGTCTCTCACGCGAATATTTTTCGCTTGGTGACCCTAAAACTCCTATTACCGAGATAATACGCGGTGATCTGGTCAAAGTGCGCCTGACAATGGTTGTACCTGAATCAGTTCATTACATAATGATCGAAGACCCTCTCCCCGCCGGGTTTGAGACTCTCGATGCCTCCCTCGCCACTGATACCAGCGTGCCATCGGCGTATACATCACAAGATTACGAGGATCGCGGTTGGGGCTGGTGGTATTTTAATCATATTGAATTACATGATGAAAAAGTCGTCCTCTCATCAGATTACCTCCCCGCTGGAACCTACGTCTTCACTTATCTAGCACGCGCCAGTACAGCAGGAGTATTCAAAGTCATCCCGACCACCGCCTCCGAATTCTATTTTCCAGATGTCGGCGGCCGGGGTGCAGGAAGCGTTTTTACAATTAAGTAAAATTTTATCCTTGGCAACGTCGTCAACAAACAATAAAGCTGGGAAGTGGTTTTGGCCAGTCCCAGCTTTATTGTTTTGTCAGGTTTCCTGGGGTTCCTTATCTCCCTCCAAACGATAATTCCCAGCATAACGTATTTCCAATTCAAATACTCCATGCATCTTGATCAAGATGGAGTTGAAAGACACCCAAATTATGAACACTTATGATTTCATTTGGGTCTTTATGT
>CAYLOW010000270.1:0-6141 GCA_964385315.1 uncultured Anaerolinea sp. | reverse complement strand
ACCCTTGAAACAGCTTCCCGGGTATCAAAGGGTTGAAATTTCAAATCCTGAGGGTAAAATCACCCAATGACAACCTACTGTGATTACTGCAAATCCCACCCGGAAGACACCTTCAATACGGTTTACCACGACACCCAATATGGGTTTCCCCTTGATGACGATAACCTCTTGTATGAACGTTTGATCCTCGAGATCAACCAGGCGGGACTTTCATGGATCACGATCTTGAAAAAGGCCGATAATTTTCGAGCTGCATATGGCAGATTTGACATTGATACGATCGCGTCTTATGGCGAAATGGAACGGACCAGATTGTTAAATGATGCCGGCATCATTCGGAATCGTTTAAAAGTAAATGCTGCGATCGAGAATGCCCGGCGAATCCAGATGCTGCGCGGTGAATATGGTTCATTTAAAGGTTGGTTGGATGGACATCATCCACAAACCCTGGAAAACTGGGTCAAATTGTTCAAGCGCAATTTTATTTTTACAGGGGGCGAGATCGTCAATGAATTTCTAATGAGCACCGGATACCTTTCCGGTGCTCACACACCTGACTGCCCAATCTATAATATTGTCATTTCGAAAAGACCGGCGTGGAATATGAAATAAGCTCCATTTCCATACAATTGGGATCCCGATACTTCCCGGCTGCCTGCCCGTGCAGGTCCCTTATGGACATGCGTTATACTTTCCAAATTAATACATCCAAAACCATGCCCTGAGCATGGTCAAAGGGTCATAGATCAATCATGAAACAACTCCTCCAAAGTATAAAAAACGGAAATACCGTTGTCGAAGATGTACCCGTACCCACTCCGCGTGAAGGCATGGCGCTGGTAAGGGTGGCTGTATCGCTGGTTTCAGCCGGCACGGAACGCATGGTCGTTGAATTCGCTGAAAAAAACCTGATTGGCAAAGCACGCTCGCGGCCTGATCTCGTCAAGCAGGTGCTCGACAAAGCCAAACGGGAGGGCGTCGTCCCAACCGTGCAAGCCGCCTTCAATCGTCTTGACCAGCCGATGGCGCTGGGTTACTCCACCGCCGGAACGATCGTTGCACTTGGTAAAAATATGCAAGGCTTCAAGGTCGGTCAACGGGTGGCATGTGCCGGCGGAGGCTACGCCACGCATGCTGAATACAACGTCATTCCGCGAAACCTGCTTACCCCAATCCCGAAAAATGTCAACTTTGAAACCGCCGCATTCACCACCCTCGGGGCAATCGCCCTGCACGGTTTTCGCCTGGCAGAACCGCAGCTTGGTGAAAATGTAGCGGTTATCGGTCTGGGGCTTTTGGGATTATTAACAATCCAGATGGCTGCAGCAGCAGGATGCAATGTCATGGGCATCGACATCGATCCAAAGCGGATCAAGCTCGCCGCAGCTCTTGGGTTGGAGGCAGTTACACGGTCCCAGGCAGAAGCAGCATCCCAGGCCTTTACCTCCAACCGCGGATTTGACTCCATCATCATCTGCGCCGACACCCCGGCCAATGACCCGGTTGAACTTGCGGGCATCATTGCCCGTGACCGGGCCAAAATCGTCGCCACTGGCGCGGTGGGGTTGAACATCCCAAGAAAAATCTACTACGAAAAAGAACTTGCCTTTAAAAACTCCCGTTCCTATGGACCAGGCCGCTATGACTCAAATTACGAAGAAAATGGCAACGACTATCCCATTGGCTATATCCGCTGGACAGAGGGACGCAATTTTCAGGCAGTTGTAGATTTGATGGCAAGTCAAAAACTGAAGGTTGAAAATCTCATCACACACCGCTTCCCGATCGAAGAAGGTGAGAAAGCCTATGAAGTTATCACAGGCAAAAAGAAAGAGCCTTTCCTCGGAGTGCTGCTGACTTACGGTGAAAAGGAAGAAGTAAAAAGCGGAAAGATCGAGTTTCCATCGCCGATCCTTCGTCCCCAGTCATCTGTTAAATTAGGCGTTCTTGGCGCAGGACTTTATGCAAATGCCACCTTACTGCCTGTGATCAAGAACAACAAGGATTTTGAATTGATCGGCATTGCTTCCTCAGGTGGATTGCATGCCCAGCATTCAGGCAAAAAATTTGGTTTTCAATACGCCTCATCAGCAGAAGATGAAATTATCAACGACCCAAACATCAATACAGTGGCAGTTCTCACCCGCCATGACTCTCATACAGAATTGGTCGTAAAAGCCTTAAAAGCAGGCAAACACGTATTTGTGGAAAAGCCACTGGCGATCAATAACACCCAGCTTTTTGCGGTCAGCAAACAGCTTAAAGCCAAAAGCCAATCCATACTTACAGTTGGTTTTAACCGCCGATTCTCTCCCCTCGCCCAATCTCTTTCCATATCGCTCTTATCGCGTCACGAACCGCTTCAGGCACATTACAGGATTAACGCTGGTTACATACCCTTAAATCATTGGACACAAAATCCTGAACAGGGCGGCGGACGAATCATCGGTGAAGCCTGTCATTTTATCGACTTGATCACCTTTCTTGTCGGCACTCCTCCTGTCAGCGTGAGCGCACACGCCCTTCCAAATCAAGGCAAATATCGGGAAGACAACGTCTCCATGACCTTCATATTCCCGGATGGTTCGCTCGGTGTCGTGGACTATCTCGCCAATGGAGACAAATCGTTCCCCAAGGAGCGGTTGGAAGTCTTCTGCGAAGGCATGATCGCGGTGCTGGATGATTACGTCTCTCTGACCGTCATCAAAGACGGAAAGAAGAACGTGCAGAGCGGCGCACAAGACAAAGGCTGGAAGAACGAAATGACAGCCTTCGCCAGATCCATCCGCGAAGGGACCGAACCTCCCATCCCCTATGATCACCTGATTGGTGTCACCAAGTCCACGTTTGCGGCAGTGGAGTCGATCAGTTCGGGAAATAAGATCAGCATCCAGGGGCTCTCAGAAAAATAGTTTTCCCGTGGAGCCTAAAGCATGGACTATTTAATCGAACTGCGAAAGTATGTAGGGCACCGCCCGCTGCTGATGGTGGGGGCGGCTGTTTTTGTATTCGATGAAAAAGACCGTATGCTCCTGCTAAAGCGAAAAGATAACAAATGCTGGGGTCCGCCTGGCGGGGCAGTGGAGCCTGGCGAAGCAGTGGAAGAAGCCGCCAAACGTGAGGCATATGAAGAAACGGGCCTCGAACTTGGAGAACTATTCTTGTATGGTGTTTTCTCCGGGGCTGACCAGTTCTATCGCTATCCAAACGGGGACGAAGTTCACAATGTAACCATCACCTACATTTCCCGCGTCCAGAGCGGGCAGGTCCAAATCAGCCCCGAGCACACCGATTGGAGATATTTCCCGATGGCGGAAATTCCATCCGAGATCAGCCCGCCGATCATTCCAATCCTCAAAAAGATACTCACAGACTTTCAGAATAAGTCTTAATTCAGTCCGTTTGCCGATCAAAACAAAAAAGCAAACTTTCAATCCAATACCAGAAACTGGAGCACCCCATGCAACTCAAAGGAATATACGCCCCCATTGTCACACCCTTCAATGCTGACGAAAGCATCAATTACCCTGTACTCGAACAACTCATCGAATACCTGATCGAGAACAAGATCGCCGGGCTTGTCCCCGGCGGTACAACGGGAGAGGTTTATGCGTTCAGCGAATCCGAGCGGCTTGATATTTTTAAATTCGTCAAAGAGAAGGTCAATGGCCGTATCACGCTCATTGCGGGCACGAACTCCGGCGCCACGCGCGATGTGATCCGCTATTCACAGATCGCCGAGCAAATGGGCTATGACGCGCTCATGGTGGCTGTGCCACCGTATTCACGCCCAAATCAACGCGAGCTTCTTGCACATTATTCAGCAGTAGCACAATCGGTCAAGATCCCCCTCGTTCTTTACAACTTCCCCTGGCGCGCGGGAACTGAAGTCAGTTACGAAGTGATGGACGGTCTCACCAAATACGATCACATTATCGGCATCAAGGAAGCCTCCAGCGATATGGCGCGCGTTTACGAGTTCCGCCTGCGCTACGGCAGCCGTTACCAAATGATCTGCGGCAGCGACGACCAGGCGCTTGATTACTTTCTGTGGGGCACAACAAGCTGGATCGGCGGTGCCGCATCCTGTGCGCCTTTGCAGCATCATCGAGTACTCGAAGCCGCACTCGCCAACGACTTCGTGGCAGCCCGCGCTCATATGGATGTACTTCTGCCCCTGCTCCGCAATATGGAGAGCGGCGGGTATACCCAAAAGGTCAAGGTGGGTTGCGAACTGCTCGGAATCCCGGTCGGTAATCCACGCCGGCCCTTACTGCCGTTAACAAATGAAGACCGTGCAGAGTTTGAAAAAGTGTTTAAAACCATTTGATCACAAAGGATATAAAGATATACGAAGGTAACCTTTGACCCTCATCTTATGAAACGCATCCCCTTTCTGGATTCACACACAGGCGGGGAGCCTACCCGCCTGATAGAGACTCCCCCCTTTGACCTCGGAACCGGTTCTGTTGCCGATAAATTATCCCGCCTGAAAAAAGACCACGACGACTTCCGCACCACGATCTTGAGCGAACCGCGCGGATCTGAGGTTCTCGTCGGGGCATTGCTCGTTGAACCAGCTGACCCGGCCTGTCAGTTCGGAGTTATCTTCTTCAACAATGTCGGCTACCTCGGCATGTGCGGACACGGCACCATCGGTCTCATTGCCTCCCTCGCCTATCGCGGGCGTGTGGTTGAAGGTACTATTCAGATCGAGACTCCTGTTGGGGTTGTGGAAGCGACGCTGCACAAGAACGCATCAGGCGCATATCCGAATCGTGTTTCAGTCAGAAACATCCCTGTTTATCGTCATCTTACTCATGTACCCGTTTTAGTGGACAGCAAAACAATTCACGGCGATGTAGCCTGGGGCGGCAACTGGTTTTTCCTTGCCCACGATCACGGTCTGGATATTTCCATGCAAAACCTTGAAACCCTGACCGGGTTTGCATGGCGTGTACGCGAGCAGTTGGCTGCAAACGGGATCACTGGCTCAAACGGTTCCGAGATCGACCACATTGAACTATTCACATCCACACCCGATGCCAACAGCAAAAGTTTTGTCCTTTGCCCGGGCAAAGCCTATGACCGCTCACCGTGCGGTACAGGAACCAGCGCAAAACTCGCATGCTTATATTCCGATGGAAAATTAGCGGCAGGGCAAATCTGGAAACAACAAAGCGTGGTGGGAAGCATCTTTGAAGGCAGCGTTCAATTGCTTGACGGAAAGATTATTCCGACCATCACAGGGGAAGCATGGGTAATGGCGGAGGGAACAATATTGGTGGATGAGCGTGATCCGTTTGGAAAGGGTATTTAAAGAGAGACATCCATGACCGACAAACAAATTAACAATCCCCTGCATGGCATCACCCTTGAAATGATCTTAAACAGCCTCGTGGAGCAATACGGCTGGGATGAATTGGGCAGGC
Organism: uncultured Anaerolinea sp.; assembly: GCA_964385315.1. GTDB lineage: Bacteria > Chloroflexota > Anaerolineae > Anaerolineales > Villigracilaceae > Villigracilis. Next base: position 709 of record CAYLOW010000270.1, on the reverse strand, counting down.
GCATTCCCATTAAATGCTTCTCAAATGACCCAAGCGTCAAGTCCAGTTTGAAGTTTTTGCGAAAAACTCCCTGGGCAAGGAAAAAGGTCGAGGAGTTATACCTGGGGAGAACATTAAGGACCGATTGAACTTTCCAATGAAGGCGCGTTTCTGTTTAAACATTAATAAAACTCAAATCCCCCATACCACCTCCAAATGCTATAATCCCTTCCCATGAAAGGGAACTTATGCTTAAAAACTTTGTAAAACTATTCAGTGGCGACCCGACAAAAAAGACGGTTGCTCAATTCGGGAATCTGTCGGTGCAAGTCAATGCGCTGGAAGCGGAGTACGAAGCCCTCAGCGATGAGGCTTTGCGTGCGAAGACGGATGAATTCAAAGCGCGTGTGGCGAAAGCCATTGACGGGGTGGAAGATGAAACTCTGCGCCATAAATATGAACAGGACATTTTGGACGAGATCATGCCCGATGCATTTGCTGCTGTACGCGAAGCCTCCAAACGCACAATCGGTCTGCGCCACTATGACGTACAAGTCATAGGCGGCGGCGCGCTGCATCACGGCCAGATCGCAGAGATGCGCACGGGCGAAGGTAAGACCCTGGTCTCAACCATGCCCGTTTACCTCAACACGCTGACGGGCCGTGGTGTACATCTCATCACGGTCAATGATTATCTGGCGCGGCGTGATGCGCGCTGGATGGCTCCCAT
>CAYLOW010000269.1:1441-6143 GCA_964385315.1 uncultured Anaerolinea sp. | reverse complement strand
AATTTCAAGGCCAAATGACCTCGGTTGAATTTGGCGCAGCCTATGCCTTTACTGAGCAGCTCGCTCCCGGGCAGGTATACAACTATCGCTTCAACACCAACGAGATAAAGAAGCCCATACAAGAGGCAGTCGCTGCTTGCGGATGGAACTACAAAGGTGTGGCTTTTGGAAAACTATAATCCTGTATAGCCAAGGAAATCACAAACCAAATCGCTCCTGAAACCACAGGGGCGATTTATTTTAAATAAACTGAATTATTCCGCTGCACAACAGGGACTCTTGATATCCCATTAAGATATGTAAGGCAATTTCATAACTATTCAAGATAACATAGATTGATTTAAAATGGTTGGGATGACATGGAAAAATTGGTGATATAAGCTTGTTTTCTTTGAGACTGATATATAATGATGTTTTTACTCCCTTAAACCCACCTTTCCTCAGGAGGCACAGCATGGATTCTTACCCCCCCGGCATACAAGCCTATATACAACAAGGGCGTCAGATGATGGAGCGAGAACAAAACCAGCGCTCAATAATGCGACGCAAGAAATTTGACACCATTGCTGTTCACGGGTTATACGATATGCAGAATGCACTGGCGAATCAGGGCAGCATCATAGAACCTGCATTCCTCTCTACCGCCCAGCACTTCGCGAGCAGCGATCACATGGAAACCGCGCTCGCGTATTTGATTCCCGCCTGGATCTATGCCCGCGTCACCAACCCGACCCTCCATTATCTGGAAGAGACCCTGTCAATGCTGGAAGGCTACGGCTTCGATGGCGAAGTAACTGCCCACCTCACCGGATCCGGCATGGCGGCTGTCTTCCTGGCTACAAACTCATTTTTGATGAACGATCCAGCACATCCCAAACCCAACATCGTTGCCTCAGCACGCTGTTACGGAGGGACATTTACCCTTTTCACACGCTATGCCAACGAGCATGGAGTCGAACTGCGCTGGGTGCGGGATCCGTTGAACCTAAATGAATGGATGAATAAAATCGATGGAGAGACAAGATTTGTCTTCGGCGAGATGCCAGCCAACCCTTCTCTAGCCGTGATCGATATCAAAGCCGTCGCTGAGCTGGCTCACACAGCAGGTGCCCCGTTCATCATTGATTCAACCATTGCCACCCCTGCCCTCATGCGCCCGCTGCTTCATGGCGCAGACCTCATCGTTCATTCGGTCAGTAAAAGTATGGCCACTTCCGGCTTTGTAATTGCCGGGGTGGTGATCTCCCGCTCAAATATCCCCAGCAAGGTTGGCCCGGACGAAATGCGCGCGAATTATGCCAATTACATTAAGGGATATCCACACCGCGACATGGGGCCAACACTCAATCCACTCAGCGCTTTGCTGACCCTCAACGATCTGCGAACTTTGCGCAGCCGCACGGACGCTTCCAGTCAAGCTGCAATGAAGGTAGCTCAATATCTTGGCGATAACCCTGCGGTGGAGTCCGTGCAATATCCCGGTTTGCCCGGTTTCCCTGGATATGAGACAGCTGCCCGTTACATGGAACTGGTGGATGCAAACGGCAATGATTCCGCTCGCTTTGGCTATCTGCTCAGCTTCAATGTACGTGGTGGATCCCCGGCCGCCCGCCGGGTCTTTGATCGCCTGCAGATGATCTGGCGCGCCACGGACCTCGGCCGCGTCAAATCCGTTGCCACTATTCCCATGATCTCCACCCACCAACAGATCAGCGGAAGCGACAAGGATGTCGCTGGCTTGCAGCCTAATATGATCCGTCTATCCGTCGGGCTGGAACATCCTGACGACATTATTGCCGATCTGGTGCAGGCGCTCGCGTAGGTGCAATCGTAGCGGGAACGCATGAAGATATTTCAAAATCACCCTTTTCCCGTTTATCGCCAAGCGTTTAATTTCCGGATCAAAGCCATAAATTATTGGTAGAGTGATAACATGATCCTGATCGCCTTTAGCAGACAAGCCCGCGTATTAGTCCGACCTTATGATTTGAGCCACGGCGGGAATAGGGCTGCGTCCATAAGTCGAGACTTTGTGATACCTCAGAAACAATTGACATTCATTTAATGTTTCCAACCACCCTCTTTTCTCCTTATCGTATTTGTCCTATCGGTGCGCACATTGACCATCAAGGGGGTGCGGTTTTGGGGCGCACCATCGCCCTCGGAAGCACGATTTCATATCAACCCCTCAATTCAAAAGAGATTTTCATCACGAGCGAGCAATTCGGCGAATCACGATTTTCGATCGGAGAACTTGATAGACAGCATTGGGCTCGCTACGCGCAAGCAGCCGCCCGTGTTTTGAATCCCGAACACGGAATGAAGGTACACGTTACCGGGTCCCTCATCGGAGCTGGGTTAAGTTCTTCAGCTTCGATCGGGCTGGCGTATCTTAAGGCACTCGCTGATGTGAATGGAATTGAGCTTACCAATGAGCAGCTTATTCATCTGGATTTCGAATTGGAGTGTACCGAACTCGGGCTGCAAAACGGACTACTCGACCCGATGAGCATTATCTACGGAAGAAAAAACGCGTTGCTTTTTATCGATGTGACCACCGGTTTGGTTTCACCGATCCCGGATCCACTCGAAAGCAACTCCACCTGGATCGTTGCGTTTTCAGGTATCTCGCGTGAACTCACAAAAAGCAGATTCAATGTCCGCGTGGCGGAATGTCACGAAGCGGCGGCATCGCTGAAAAATGGCGCGTGGAAACTGGGCGATGTCTCGCGGGAGGTTTTCGAGGCAAAAAAAATCCTCCCTTCCTGAAAATCTCCGCAGACGGACGGAACATTTTTTCAGTGAAGTGGAACGTGTCCACCTGGGCAAACAAGCATGGTCAGAATCTAATTTGGTTCTTTTCGGGCAGTTGATGAATCAGTCCTGTGAATCTTCCATTTTGAATTATGAATCCGGCAGTAAGGTTTTAATTCAACTGCATGAAGTGATCAGCGGTACAAAGGGGATCTTCGGCAGTCGTTTCAGCGGCGGCGGATATGGCGGCTGCGTGGTGGCACTCGCAGAACGGGCTCTGGCAGAAAATGCCTGTGCAGAGATCACGGAGAAATTCTCCGCGATCCATCCTGAGTTGCCATCACAGGTTTTTATAGTTGACACGGGAGACGGCCTATCCCCTCTCATGTCCGAAGGGAAGCAGGATGTGATGCCATGATCAAATCTGCAGTCCTGCTTGCCGCCGGGCGGGGCAAACGTCAACGTCCGTATACAGATTTCACGCCCAAGCCGCTGTTGGAGGTAAATGGACGTGCCACATTGGACTTTGTCTTATGCGCGGTGGAAAAGGCGGGGTTGGAACGGGTTTGTATTGTGACGAATCATTTGGAAGAAAAGATTTTTGATTACGTCGGGAACGGTTCAAAGTGGAATCTATTCGCAGAATTTGCCCATCAATCCGAATTGCATGGCAATGGAGATGCGCTTATGTCTGTTCCTCATGGTTGGATTAAAGATGAACCCGTAATGGTTGTAGCGACAGATTACATTATGAAAGAAAACTCTCTGCTCGAACTTATACAAGCCCGCGAGACATATCAGGCAGAAATTGTGATGAGCCTGAAAGAGTGTCCCATCGAGGAGCTTACAGCCCGCTCCAGCGTGGATGTAGATTCAAATTGGCGGGTGAGGCGGATTATTGAGAAACCAAAACGGGAGGAGATTATGAGTCCTTATGCGGCTTCAATTTTATTTATCCTTCCGCCGCAAATATGGAAATACCTGCCGCGAGTCAGGCCCTCGGAACGCGGCGAGATCGAAATGCAATCCGCCATTGACAGGATGATTCAAGATGGCTTCAAGGCGGTTGGCGTACTGCAACCCGCACCGGATGAGTGGAACCCAGAACAGACTGCTGGTTGAGCAGGTTTTCTTAAACGAATTGTTCCTTCAACCAGCGAAACGCAGCAGATTGCATCTCCAGGTCAAATTTATGCGGCCCGGGAAAAAATTGACCAACATAAGCATCCGGTTTTTGGACACTGGCGTAAAGGTTTTGCAGCCGCATATGCGCTTCCCTCATTCCTGATTCGGTAAACAAATCATCCTGCATATCATATTGAACCAATAAAGGCAATGGAGCCCGGCAGGCAGCAATATCCGGCCAATCCCCATGGCGTGCCCAACCAAAGGGGAATAACATCCAGGTATGCGACATATTATGGTCAAGCAAAGCGGAATAAGTGGTCATTAAACCAATGATCACAGTTGCATGAATGCTGTCATGCGTGGCGTTTAAAAGGGCAGCTCGATTCCCGCCTCCGGATAAACCAATGCAGCCGATCTTTCCGGCGTCCACGTCTGCCCGGGAGAGCAGATAATTCAGCGCGACTCGATCCTCAAAAGAAACAACTCCAGCCATACTTGTACCGAGAATATTGCAATACTTTGAGACCCAATGCTCATGAAAATAGGCAGCATTATTATATTGTTCAACTTCATCCGGAATTGGTGATGTTGTTTGGAGTGCTTGTAACATGGATGCGGTCCTATCGCCCATCATCTCCATCATGGTCTCCAGGGGAAAACTGCGGCTGCCCCACAAAAAAACATCATGGACCAGAACAATAAATCCTTCACGCGCCAGCGCATTGGCATATGCTCTTCCGCCATATGGGATTTGGCGGAAATCACGTATCACAGTTAATGGCTCCTCCGGTCCGTCGGCAATTTTTTCCTTTCCATAGAA
>CAYLOW010000269.1:0-1341 GCA_964385315.1 uncultured Anaerolinea sp. | reverse complement strand
ATAATGTTGTTCCATATTTTTCCTTTTTAGAAATACGCCGCTTTGCCGGAAGGTAGGTATATTAACAAAGTTCTTTTAAATTTCACGCGTCAGGATCCACCGATCCAAATACAGGAAGTGGTTTCCAAATATTATATATCCTGCGGCGGATATTTTCTGATACTTTATTTGGGCTCTTCCATAAAACTGTGCCGCCAAATTTGGAATACCCGCTCAATCAATCAAACAGTTAAAAGACTATTTGATATCGAAATTTAATATTAAAAGGAACTCACAGCGAATTTTTCGGATCTGGCCCAAAAATTGGCTGTGAGTGCTATTGGAAATGATACTACACGGACTGGATTACAAACCTTGAAAATGTCTCACTACGGCATAGGCGGAACTTTGAGCAGGAAGCCGACCAAATACCCCGCCATGGCGCTGACCGTACCGATCACTGCCATTTCAATACCGCTCTTCATTGGAACACCAACTGTCACACGGGCCTTATAGGCCCCTATGCCAAATAACACCAATGCTGTCACCACTACCGACAGCCACATACTGGTAGCAACAGAAACAAACATGAATGGCAGTAACGGCACAAGCGAACCAATGATCGCAGAAAAGCCTACAAGCAGGGCTGCGCGGATCGCGGTCTTTCTATCCACCGGCATCAGTTTATGTTCCTCTGCCATCATAACAGCCACCCATACATCCCGGTTTGCGGTTATGGTCTCTACAATGCGCTCGAGCAATTCACCTTTAAATCCCCGGTGTAAATAGATATCACGCACTTCCTTAATTTCCAGGTTGGGCGCTTCGATAATATGACGATATTCACGCTCGCGTTCACTTTGATACATGTCTGCATCAGCCAGGGTGGTGGTGTAAGCCACAGCACCCATTGAAATGGATTCGGCAAAGGTGGTGGCAAGCCCGGCGACCAATACAATCCGCGCATCCTGGGTCGCGGCGGCAATACCCAGCACAACACCAAGTACGTTAACCAAGCCGTCCTGCGCTCCCAGGATAAAATCTGAAAGACCCGCCCCCCCTTTATGTGGGTCAGTCTGGGTATGGTGTAAAACTTCATTGATAAGTTGATCGTGGGTGGCTTCCATATTAAACCTCGTACATAATTATTTTGGCGTGTCGTTTCGTGCAGAACGAAGAACTTCCTGACAGTGGAAAGAATTTCCCTTCAGAGAGTGCTCGTCAAATACCAGTCCCGGAGTTCTTCCGGGAAAAACAAGCGGGAAATGATTACTCAATTCCATCAAATATCCGATCCAGTACTTCGTCACTCACATCGAAGACTGCGCCGTTTTCAGGAATTGCTTCCTTCATCATCCATGC
>CAYLOW010000268.1:0-6174 GCA_964385315.1 uncultured Anaerolinea sp. | reverse complement strand
CGATTTCGTTGCGCACACGTTTTGTGTGCTACTTTGCTACTCTAAACTCAAGTTACTTTAATGGCGTATAATATTTACAATATCGCTTGGATAAATTTTTTGTTCCAGCGACAGGCAAAATAGAAATTTTGGTATGGTACCGTATCTCGCTCCACTTTGAGAATATAAAATCTAGTGCCTGCAGTTGCCTGATCTTTGCTTTACGAATTTTTTTTCATACGGAAGACAGTGAGGTAAATAAAATATGGGTACATTCAACATATTGGTTATTGAAGATGATAGTCTTGTTGCGAGAACGATTGAACGATGCCTGCGGGGGAATGAATATCGCGTACAAGTGGTAAGCACCGGGGTGGCTGGTTTGAAAGCTGCCCGCCGCAAGATACCAGACCTAGTACTGCTGGATGTGATGATGCCCGGCATGGATGGATTCACCGTGTGCAAGGAAATGAGAGAGGACGCACTTCTAAAGAACGTACCTATTATATTCCTGACGGCCAAGGGCAAAGTGGAGGATAAAATCGTTGGACTGAGTGTTGGCGCAGACGATTATTTAGTAAAGCCTTTCAATGTCGATGAGTTGCTACTTAGAGTGAGGGCAATCCTGCGACGAGCCCAACTGCCTGCTAATCAATCAAGCCAGCCTGAGAAGGGAAAGTTGGGAAGCGTAGATATCAAGACCCGCAAGAATAATCCAGTTGAAACCGATTTCATAATCCGTATTGGTGAGTATGCCCTTGATACCCATACTTATATGTTCTCCAGCCCAAAGAAGGGGAAACTCCGCCTTACTCCCATCCAATATACCTTGTTATATCATTTGATGACCCATCCAAATAAAATTTTTTCCCCCTCGCTGCTCCTGGATGAGGTCTGGGATTATCCGTCAGACACCGGCAGCGCTGATCTTGTCCGTGTTCACATAAAAAATATCCGCGAGGCGGTTGAAGAGGATCCAAAGAACCCGGTTTTTATAAGGACCGTCCAGGGATATGGATATACTATACAAACAGATGAATAAAGCGTTATTTCTCATACGTAACCCTTTACTGATCTCGGTCCATGCATAGTATTCAATCACGTTTGTAAATTACACTAATTCAAAATGTTGCCGTATCGACTGTAAACCTATTCCAGCAACTTTATTACGTTTCGATCATAATTCAAACCAACAAAACACAATTCAAATGGTGAAGGACGAGAAACATGACCAACCAACCTAAAGTATTAATTGTGGATGATGATTTAGGCGTACGGGTCACCCTTGAAGCGATGTTGTTGGCTGAAAATTATGAACTGCATTTTGCTGAAAATGGAGCGCAGGCGCTTTCCATGGTAGCCAGGATTAAGCCAGACATCATTTTGTTGGATGTAATGATGCCCGGTCTAACTGGATTTGAGGTTTGTAAAAAAATCCGCTCGATGCCAGGTTTGACGGAAGTGCCGATTGTACTGGTCACCGCTTTGGATGACCGTGAATCTCGCATGGCGGGCATAAAAGCCGGTGCAGACGATTTCGTCACAAAGCCTTTCGATAATCAAGAACTGCGTTTTCGCGTTCAGAGCATGATTCGCCTGAATCGCTACATGCAAAAGGCCTTGTACAATTCGATTGAACTTAAGTTTTACGAATCTTTTGTGGGTGAGCAAAACGGTTACAGCGATCAAAACACAATACAAGTAAACGCAATCAGCAATATCAGAGATTATGTCGAAGCTGAAGAAGCTCTGTTGGTGTTGTTCGATTTTGAGAATCCTGAACTGGCGACAAAAAAACTCCTGGGACCCGGATCCGCCTGGAAATCTGAAGGCGCCTTTCTTATTAAGAGCAGCAGACTCTGCGTTTCAATGTCGCAGACCATCACAATGCGCGACTACAGTCCCAACCCTCTCGGTGAAATGGAGCCTGTTTTTAGCGATACTTTTACAAACCCAATTCGAAAAACTTTGCTGGCTCCATTAATTGTCAATAATACTTTTTTGGGAGCCATGATATTTGTCAATCCTTTATTTGACTTTCAAGAGGATGATAGACGAACCAGGTTTTTGCAGCTTATGGTCACTGGGGTGGCTAACGCAACTTTTGGGCTGGAACATACCCGCCAATTAACCGTTAGCAAAGCTGCTATGGAAGCAAGTCAGTGGGAAATTCTAAATTCCCGCAATACGCTAAGAACATTTTTTGATAATATTCCCAACAGCATCTATGTGATTGATCGCTCATACACCATCCTGATCATTAATAATCGCCGCAGTGAAAGAGTTAACAAAATGCCGTCAGAGCTTGTTGGCAAAAAATGTTATGAGGCATTATATGGAAATACCGCCCCGTGTGCCCTTTGCCGTGTTGTAGAAGCGTTTGATGGGGTGCCATCTGCGCGCAATTTAAGAGAATGGGGGCAAAAAGAAACATTCATCCACTGGGAGATTTCCACCATCCCAATCCGGGAAAACGCCGATTCAATCAATCGAGCCATCGTCCTTGAAGAAGACATCACCGAAAAATGGATTTTGGAGGCGGGGCTGATCCAGTCTGAAAAAATGGCAACGATCGGGCAATTGGCAGCCAATGTCGCCCATGAAATCAACAACCCTCTGTCAGTCATCATTGTCAATGCCCAATTGTTATTGCGTGATCTTTCCGGGGCAGATGAAGACACAATTGAAGCGCTTAGGTTGATTGAAACTGCAGGCGCTCGGGCTGCAAAAATAGTGGGCAATCTCCTCAAAGAGGCACGCAAGGAAAAAAAGGAGGAGTTTGAAGAGATCTCATTAAACGAAACGATCGAAGATGCGATATCGATGACTAATTTTGAAATCAGAAATCACAACGTAACAGTCAAGCTCAAGTTAAGTAAAGGAATGCCGAACATTGTCGCCCATCAAAACCAATTAAAGGGGGTATGGATTAACTTGATCTTGAATGCTCTGGGGGCAATCGAAAGTTCAAATGGAGTTATATCCATTTCGACCCGTTATGAAAATCAAGAATATCGTATTGTTTTTTCCGATAACGGAAAGGGAATTGAGCCTGAACACCAGAAACACATATTTGAACCTTTCTTCACCACCAAAGAAGCAAGCAAAGGGACTGGTCTTGGATTATCCGTAAGCCTCCAAGTCATCAAAGAACATCATGGAACGATTGACTTTGAGACTAAGCCTGGCAAAAGTACAAAATTTATTGTTATTCTACCGGATACTGTCAATTCGCTGAAAAAATTTTGAAATCATGAATTTCCTGATAAGCTTGGCGAATGACCACTGAGCTTACCATCACATCCGAACGTATTGACGATTTTCCGCTATTACTGGCAGTCATCATGCTCCAGTTGGGATTGCACGAAATTTTCGATCATCATATCAAACGATACGGGCTGCACCAGGGGCTGAGTTGGGGCTGGATTGCGAGTATCTGGCTGGCGCATTTGCTGACCAAGAGCGACCACCGCAAGCAACCCATGCAGGCATGGGTCAAACAAGCTAGCAGTTTGTCGGAGAGGGTAGCAAGTTGAGCGGAAAATCAAAAATACAAGCGCAAAATGTCGAAATATTGACGAAACAAACGTAATTGTAGCAAGCATAAACTTGCCTTGCTCGATGATAGGCGCGTTGAAATACGCCCTATCTGGCCATCAAGATATGCATGCGTTTGAGATTAAAAGCCAGGCACACCAAACACCATTCGCCTGTGACTTTTATCAAACCACGCAAAGAAAATTGGCGAAAGCCCATGATCTCCTTGATAATACCGATGACAGGTTCAACGCTGCATTCCCTGGCACCGCCCGCCAGGGCAGTGTACGCAAACGATAGATCGCATGTCCGACTTCAGTTGCAAGTTTGTATGCCATCTTCTCTTTTGGGTTTGCGTCGGGAGTAGGTTCTTCCGGTAATTTTCCCAACAACACGTTCAAGTCTTGGTGATGCGCTTCGCGACCCGTTGCAATATATGGCTGAATGCCATATCCTTCGATAACACGAATTTTGGCATCGCTAAAGAAACCATTATCCAATGCTGACGGAAGCGCTCGCACAGTAGGTTCAACTTCTTTTTTGTCGTTTGGATGATTCGATAGGGAAGTCGCTACGATTAACCTGCTGTTCTGCTCCACCGCTGCCTGGGCCTTGTAGTGTTGGTCAAAACCATCATTCGTACCATTCTTCATCATCCGTGATTGCGGATCGGTGAAATTGTATTGATCTTTGTCGCGCGGACCTGCTTCTGGCGGTTTGGGCGTTTTCCCGCCGTGCTTCCGTTTACGCTTTCGTGTTTTTGCTTCGCGCTCGTGCATTTTGTCATCGTATTCTGCTTTTTCACCCTCGTAGCGTTCTTGTGCGCGCTTTTCCAGAATTGCTTTCGCCTCACCTACTTTCAGCAGGCGCTCTTGGCGGAGCATCACTTCATCTTGAACGACAATGCCTTCTGGTAATTGAATTTCTCCTTGATCGGCTTTCTCGCCCAACTCAAACAATTCGGCAACTTCCTCTTTCAAGCGTGTTTCTATTTCCAGGAGACGCTTATAACTGACCGCATGGCTTTTAGATGCATCCGCATGAATCTTACTGCCATCCAGACAGAGATTGCCCATTTTCAACACGCCTGCTATCTTCGCCAACATCAAAATCTGCACAAACAACCCTTGCAATTCAGCTGCAATTCAGCCAGAAAAGTCTTGCGGAAATTTGCAATCGTGTCGTGGTCCGGATGTAGCCCGCCTGCAACATACCGCGCTCCCAAATTGGTCGCTTCATAATTTGGTCTTTTGAATTTTCGGCTCATTTTCTCAGTCTACCAGATCCCCTCTCCGCCAAACTGCTAGATGCGCGGTTTGGCGATATTGACTTTGAGTGTATTGTCAGCCAGCGAATAGGCATTGAACATGCTGATTGCCTTGTCTGCTTCAGCCTGCATGGGCATGGACACAAACGCAAAGCCTTTCGACACGCCACTACCTTTTTCCTTGATAAGCTCCACCGAAGAGACGGTTCCAGCCGTTGCGAACAAGGTATTGATTTCATCCTGTGTGGTTGACTTGGCGAGGTTTCCTACATAAATTCTTACATCCATTTTATTACTTCCTTCTCCGGCACAGCCGGAAATAAAAATGACCGAAACCCTATAAGAGGGTCGGCGGTCAAGTTGGTACGACAGAGAGATCCAGTTATTTATTACTCATTCAGTTTAACACACATTCTATCCGCAGACGGGGCAATAAAAAATCGTCGTTGACCGACCCGAAAGGGCAGGAATGGGTTGTAAAATTATTTTCGACGAGTTACTTAACATACAGAAAGTGAGTCTGGACAAATTTGCAAGCGGGATATAAAATAGTTTCATTACCTAACTATTAGGAAGATTAATCATAAAGGAAAGGCAATTCATGACTCCTCCTGAACACTCGAGAGAACAAGCCATTGACCGTTTCTGGGAAACGGTTCCGCCAGTGTGGAACTTTGTCCGCTCGCACATTCGCGCCACCGCCATTGGAAATTTTGACATCACGGTTGAACAGTTCCATATTTTGCGCTACGTACGGCGCGGAACGGATTCCATGAGCGAACTGGCAGCCGCCAAGAATATCAGCCGCCCCGCCATGAGCCAGGCGGTGGATGTGCTGGTGAAGAAAAAGTTGTTGACCCGCATCCAAAGCACGACTGATCGCCGCTACGTGGACCTTGCGCTGACCGAGGAGGGTAATTCCCTGCTGGATACCGTGTTCAAGGAAACCCGCGGCTGGATGGAGGAACGCATGAGCAAGCTATCTGCCGATGAACTGGAAACCATTTCGAAGGCGATGGTCGCCTTGAAGAAAATGATGGAATGAAGATTGCTTCGTGCTGAGCGCAGTCGAAGCACAGGTATTCATTAGCCCCGCGTCTCGACTACGCTCGACACGCAGGTTTCTTATAAAAAATGACCCATATCAAAAAACTCCTACACTTTGTAAAACCCTATTGGCGGCGAAGCCTTATTTCGCTGGTGTTTTTAATCCTGGTGATCTTCATCGATCTCGCCATTCCACGCCTTATCCAACGCATCATTGACCAGGGGATTAACGGCGGAAACATGCAGGTGGTGATCAGTACCACGATCATCATGTTGACCATTTCTGTGCTGCAAACCCTGTTCGCGCTTGCCAACAATCTGTTTTCCATTCAAGTCGGCGAGAG
>CAYLOW010000267.1:0-6183 GCA_964385315.1 uncultured Anaerolinea sp. | reverse complement strand
TTGAGGTTATAAGCGCTTGATATGTGGCGATGCAGCGAAGCTGAATTGAACTGTGTCAGCACCGCGATCTTATAAATACCCGAGTTGATGCAGTTGCTTAGCGGAATATCGATCAGACGATATTTTCCGGCGATCGGAACAGCCGGCTTCGACCGTACTTTGGTTAATGGATGCAAACGCGTCCCGCGCCCTCCCCCGAGAATAACGGCAAAAACATCATTCATATTTGACATTTTAACTCCCAAGGCGCTAAGGGCTTGTATTAAGAAATAACGGTAATACCCCTTCAACAGGCAGTGAAAAATTGAGTATCCCTATCATAATGAAAAAGCGTGCCCCACGATACCGGCATCAGGACACACTTTCACAGACAAGGGGATATATCCATTTGGGGGTACTCTATTCCTTGTATATTTTTTCCCTCAAGGCGATCGAGACCGCCTCTGTGCGGTTATTGACCCCCAGTTTTTGATACAAACTTGAAAGCGCCTGTTTGACCGTGGAAGGCTGGATGTGCAGGGAAACAGCCATCTGCTTGGTGGATTTACCCTGCACCAATAAATTTAACACATCCCTCTCACGGGGACTGAGGTTCACAGCTCCCGGCCCAATGTGTGCGCCGCCCTCCCGGGCCGGCGCCGGTTTGCTCATTAGAATGGTGAGGATCTCGGAATCGAGGACAGCCTGGCCCGCATGCACCTGGTGGATGGCATTGATCAGTTCATCAGCGCCAACATCCTTGTAGTGAAACCCGCGGGCACCTGCCTCAAGCACCTGCCTGATCAGCCGCTCATCCGGAAAGGAGGTCAATGCGATAATACTAATCGCGGGGTTCTCGGCGCAAATGGACCGGATGGCTTCCACCCCGCCGACTTCAGGCATGACGATATCCATTAATACGACATCCGGCCTCAGTTCACGGCACATGGTGACGGCCTGTCTGCCATCCTCGGCCTCCCCCACCAGGACAAAATTTGGAACACCCTGAATTAACGCAGAAAGTCCCTTGCGAACCATCAAGTGGTCGTCTACGATCAAAATGCGAATATCCTTTGAATTGTTCATGATCCTACCTCCTGCCAGCAGACAGTAACCGTAGTTCCCCTCCCCGGTTGGGAGGATAAGGTCAGATTTACGCCGGCCAGGTCAGCCCGCTCACGCATGATCTGCAATCCAAAATGATCGTCAGATACCTTGTCTACAAAGAAACCAATGCCATCATCCTGAATGACCATTTCCAATATTTTCGTATCTTTTTCCCGAAGAATACAACTGATGGTGGCAGGTTTGCCATGTTTGATCGCATTACTGATCGCCTCCTGTGCAATACGATAGAAGGCGAGTTTTACCTGGACGGGCAAATCAAATTGATCCGCATAATTTTGAAGAACAAAACCTGCGTTGGTGCGCGCCATGCCTGAATCTATCAAATTCGTTAAAAGTGTGTTAAGGCTGACGGTCAGGAGTGCGTTCTTGCGAAGCTCGCCAAAGATCAAACGGATCTCCGCACTCGCGGAGCGCACGAGACGATTGAGGTCCATCAGGGAACGCGTGAATAATTCAGAAAGGCGGTCCTCCTGGCGAAGCAGCGTTTCTGTGGTCAAACGGGCCGAGAAGAGCGTCTGGCTGACCGCGTCATGCAGGTCACTGGCAATACGCTGGCGTTCCTCCAAAAGGACGATCTCGCGCCTGAAATCCTCATTGGCGTCTTCCATACGCTTCCGTTCGGTAATATCCTGATAAGTGGTATAGAAAAAAAGCCGGCCATTCAAGACAAGCTTCTTTACCCAAACATGTACATTCCTGAGTTCGCCGGTCCTGGTGCGGTGCAGGGTCTCAAAATCGTCACTGTCTTCGTCAATGATCTTTTGCATGTGCAGCGCCACCTGATCCGGGTCTTCCAATGCTTCATAATCTGATATTTTCAGGGTTATAAATTCCTGCGGCGTATAGCCCAACTGCCGGCTGGCGAGCTCATTGGATTCCAGCGTGCAGCCTGTCTCAGGGTCGACAAGCAAAATACCATAGGGTGATTGATCGAACAGGACGTGATAACGTGTTTCCGCATCCCGCAACGCCCGTACCTGCGTCGACTCGGTAATATCATGACCGTATATGTTGGCATAGCCGGAGGATATGATAGGGGCAACATAAAACGCATACAGGTGGTCTTTATGTTCAAGATCAAACGTTTGTGTCAATCCATCCTGCATGGACCGGAAAACAGCATCGCACAAGGTGTTAGGGACCGCCCGCCCAATAACCAGGTTCCATTCCGGCAGCAACTTTAATCCAGCCTCGTTAATGTAAAGCAGAGCACCATTTTGGGCGACGCGCAGAACCGGATTGGGGTCTTCAGCCGGGAATTTTGCGAGCAGTTGGATCTGTTCTTCAGCCTGCTTGTGAGGAGTAATGTCCTGATGCGTGCCGGACATTTGCAGCGGCTTGCCATCTTCCGTCCAGGTGGTTACTTTGCCACGATCGATGACCCAGACCCAATCTCCGTTTTTATGCCGCATACGGGTTTCAAATTCATAATAATCCAGTTCACCCTTGAAATGCATCTCCATTAATTCACCCGAACGTTTCAGATCATCGGGGTGGGCCAGCTTCATCCAAGTCTCAATGGAAACGGGCGCAAGTTCCTCCAATGTATAACCGACAATCTCAGCCCAGCGTTCATTGAAAATAGTCTTACCGGTTTGGATGTTCCATTCCCAGGTACCGGCATTGGTCCCCTTGAGAATATCTGCGAGCCTTCTTCTCTCAGTTGCCAGGGCATTTTCCATTTGCTTGCGAACAGTAATATCTGAGACTACGCCAACCATTTGAGCCGGTTGATCAGAATCCTCCTGAAGAAGGAATTTCCGATCTGAAATCCAGCGCACCGACCCATTCGGACGAATGATGCGGTATTCGAGGGCGACCCTTTTTTCGCGAAATAGGATATCACTGGAGGCACGCAAAGCAGCTTGATCGTCAGGATGACCCACCTCGATCCAAAAATCAGGATTTGCCAACATTTTCTCCAACGGCAGTTCATAGATGCGCTCCATGACCGGGCTTAGAAAAATAAATTGTCCCGTCAAGTTGGCTGACCAGACCGCATCCTGCACATTCTCCAGCACGTAACGAAAACGTTCCTCTCCCTCGCGAAGGGCTTCTTCAGCGTTCTTGCGTTCGGTGATATCCCTGCCAACTGCCTGATGTTCCACCAAATTTCCAGTAGAATCATAAATGCCGCGATGGGTCCAGTTTTGCCATCTAATTTCGTCATTTGAATTGATCACACGATGTTCATAGACCACAACAGGTTCCTGCGGAGTGATCTTTGCTATCCTGTCTACCACCATGGAAATATCCGGTTCTGGAATATGGGGCAGGAAATTCGTATTGATGAGCGTCTGGGCAGTTTGACCGTAATAGCGGGCGTATGCTTCGTTGACATAAGAGAGACGCCCATCCGGCAGGTAGCGACAAATCAGTTCTGTCTGGTCTTCAAGAATGGAACGATACCTTGCTTCACTTTCACGCAAGGCTTCCTCGGCGCGTTTCCGTTCGGTAATATCCCAGATCAAGTCAGCGAGGCGCAAGGCATACGCGAGGTCATCCTCGGTGTAATTTCCCAGCTTGTTGCCGACACCGATGACCGCCACGATCTTCTGGTTACGGATAATGGGAAAGATCATCTCACGAATCACCGGCGCATGCCCCTCGGGCATTCCTTTTTTACTCGAAGCGGGCAGGGCAGCATAATCATTGTGGATGATCGGCCGCCTTTCACGCACACAATCCACCCAGACTCCCGCCTGGTCTATATCATAATGACGACCCTTACCTTCGGCAGTACACATCTCCAATAAAGTGTGGGTGGACCACGCCTGGAGTGAAAGTGTTTTCTGGTCAGGCTCAACAAAATGGAAGAAGCCGATCGGGCTGTTGGTCAGGGCGCAAAGTTCATCCAGCGCCTTTTGTAGCAGGTCACCCAGGGGGTGGTCTTCGGCAAACTCGGTAATGCGGATACGCGCCTGTGAAATATTTCCAGCCCGCCTGTGCTCAGAGATGTCACTCACGACAAAGTGACAGACACCCTCTGCATATAAAGCGGCAGAAAACGCTGCCTCGATCCGGACCGAGACCGGTTCCACCCCTTCCCTCTCCAGGTTGACCTCGCAGGATTCTTTATTATGAGTGCTAAATATTTTCTCAAGAAAGGAGTCAAAATTGGCATAAGACCCGGTAGAAATGAAACGCCTGAAGTTTTGCCCGATCAGACCAGTGCGTTCAAACTCCAGCAAACCCGCCCCGGTCAGATTGGCATTACGGATCGTCCCTTCGCGGCTTAGGGAAAAATAACTCAATGGGGCAAAATCATATAAGTCTTCGTATTCTCGAAGGATTGCCTGTGTCTCCCCCCGGGTTCGCATCAGGACTTTATTCTGCATTTTCAATTCTTTAATCACCCGCCGGGCATCGTTTGTTTCCTGCCCTACCGGCGGCTGTTGTCCGCCCATTTTATTGCTGACCAGCTTTTTTTTTGGGGACATGGAATGCTCTCTTTTTAACAAATAATACAATAAAAAATTATTGATGAGCATATGGATTTTACCCCAACAACAGGGTTTCAAAGCGCCCGGTTCAACAGGAGAAAAACAACAAGGGAAAAGACACATCCCCGGCTAGACATTTGTACTTTTCTACATTTTTGTAAGGCAGGGGGAATATTCCACAAAAAAATGTTTTTCCTTTTATAATACCCATTGTAAATAGCAAACCCGTTGAAAAGCGGGGACGCAAAGTCATGGGTCTACGATTGTTTAATAACAATTAGGATTGCCAGACCGCCGAAAAGCATATCATTTTTTGCTTTGATGGGGGATTGCCATCCTTACCTCTTCAACCACTATTAATATTTTTACAAAAGGGTATCCGTATCAATGAATATATATGATCTGGAAGATACTCATTTAAATTTGCATGAAGATCAGTATCAGGAGACAAAAAAAGCCCTTCCTTTTTTCCAAACAAAGGAAGAGGGAAAACCGTATCTTCAGCCCGATATCGTACTTGAAATGGTTCATTCTGAATCTTATGAGCTAAGCTTTACCTGCCTTCTGATCCCCCGATTTCCCTCCCATCAATTAAAAGGGGACCTGGCAAATTACCTGCCAGATTGGCTGCAACAGATCTGTGTCTCCTTCAGCTGGCCGATAGAATTTACCACGGTGGACCCCGGTTATTTTCAATGGGGATTACGGGCTAATGCATCCACGGCGCCTACCCATATCATGCAGACGATCCGTTCCGAGACTTCAAAAATGATCCTTTCCACTTTTGGGAAGATAGCCCGGGAAAATTTGTCGGATGATTTCTGGGCACCCGGCCACCTGGTGGTACTCGGGATACGCCCACACTCCGACGATATGGTCAAACAATATATTAGAATGATCCGCAAGCAGCAGGGCTTATTAACTTTGGAGTATTTGGAGTAAATTATGACAGAATGACCACCTAACAAGAGTGTAGAATCTTTGAAAACGGATATGTGATATGCTGGGTTTATTGAAATCCCATTTTTCCGAGAGGTATGCCAAGGACAGATCCAATCCAGCAATGACTATGTGAGACCTGCATGAAAAAAGAAAGCGTCGCAATAAGCAATTCACGCCCGTTGGTTGATTTGCATAAAAGGGAACAACGGAATTTTCTTCTCGCTGTACTGCTCCCATTTATATCCCTGGGGCTACAGTGGGTATGCTGGCAATATATATCCCCTTTTGTCTGGTTTTCATTTTTCCCAACGGTTTTTTTTAGTGCGAGGCTCGGACGGCTAAAAGGCGGGTTGATCAGCACAGCACTTTCCGCCCTGATCGTTGTATATTTTTTCATGCCCCCTCAACTCTCATGGGAAATAAAAAATTCATATAACCTGTTTTCAGTGGGAATGTTCCTGATAATGGGCTATCTTTTTAGCGATGTCCAGGAAAGATTTTGGGCGGCGAACCAGCGCACAGAAGAACTTTTAAAGGTAACGCAGGGGGCAAATGAAAAAATCACACAGCTATATGAAAAGACACGCGAACTTGACGGACTTAAAACACAATTTTTTGCCAATGTCAGCCATGAACTGCGCACTCCTCTGACGCTGATCCTTGGGCCTGTGAAAAAGGCGCTTGAATCAGC
>CAYLOW010000266.1:3722-6191 GCA_964385315.1 uncultured Anaerolinea sp. | reverse complement strand
TTTCCAACCAGTATCGCAGCCGACCTTTCCCAGGAGCGGCTGGCACGCTATTTTACGATCGAGTCCGATGGCAGCGCCTTCCGCATCCACAAAGGCATCCGCGACATGATGGTCTTTTCTGAACAGGATGTGATCAAGGACCCGCCCTTCTCAAAGCTCGACCTGATCAGCTGCCGCAACCTTCTGATCTATTTGGGCGCGGAGCTGCAGAAAAAACTGACCCCCCTTTTCCACTATGCACTTAACCCGCGCGGCATCTTGTTTTTGGGAACTTCGGAGGGCGTGGGTGATTTTGGCGACTTGTTCACCACACTCGATCGCAAATCAAAACTGTATCAACGCCGGGAGGATTTCCCGGGTGCAAATTTAACCGCTCCCAGCCGTTTTCTAACGTCCACGTCGGTCCTTGATGCGGTTTCAACTCCGAAACGAACTGCCGGTAAGGCAAACCCTGCAGGGCAGCAGGTTCATGCCACATTACGCGAGTTGACCGAACAAGCGCTGTTGCGGCAAATTGCCCCGGCTGGCGCACTCGTCAACGGTCATGGTGACATCCTCTATCTGCACGGGCGCACGGGCATGTACCTGGAGCTCGCTCCGGGAGAAATTGGCATCAACAACATCCTGAAGATGGCGCGCGAAGGCCTGCGGATCGGTCTGACCACCGCCCTCCACAAAGCCATAAGTACCAATGAGGTCATACGCGTGCCGGGCCTGCTGGTTAAAACCAACAGTCACTTCACTCCGGTCAACCTGAGCATCCGGCCGGTGACGCAGGACGCCTCCCCAGCCCCGGATGCACCTTTATACCTGATCGTTCTGGAGGACGCGCCGCAATTTGAATCGGTGGACCGTGATCAGCCGGAAACCACCAGCGATCAGCCGGGGGGTGTAGATGCGCGGATCGAGGCGCTCAAGGAAGAACTGCGCGCAAAAGCTGATTATATTCAAAGCACCCATGAGGAATTGGAGACTTCCAACGAGGAGCTTAAATCCTCGAACGAAGAGATGCAGTCGGTGAACGAAGAACTGCAATCGACCAATGAGGAGCTGGAGACCGCCAAGGAAGAACTGCAATCGGTCAACGAGGAGCTTTCCACGATCAACCTCGAACTGGGCACCAAGGTGGTCGATCTATCGCGGGTCAACAACGATATGACCAACCTGCTGGCCGGGACGGGCATTGCCACCGTCTTTGTCGATCATCAACTTCGCATCCTGCGTTTCACCCCCACCACTTCCCAGATCATCAACCTCATCCCCAGTGACATGGGGCGGCCCGTGGGGCACATCGTCCCGAACCTCGTTGGCTATAACAACCTGGTGCAGGATGTAAAAGCAGTCCTGAATACCCTGATCCCGAAAGAGGTGGAAGTACAGACCACGACAGGCACCTGGTTCATCATGCGCATCCTGCCTTATCGCACCCTCGACAATGTGATCGAAGGCGCGGTCATCACTTTTGTGGAGATTACCGACCTGAAACATATCGAAAAGGTGCTGCGGGAAAGTGAAGAACGGTTCAAAAAACTTTTCATGGAAGCGCCTCTGGGCGTCGCCCTGATCGATTCATTGACGGGCAGGTTCCATGAGGTAAATCCCATGTTTGCCAGGATCACCGGCAGAAGCATGGAAGAATTGGCGCGCATCGACTGGATGAGAATCACCAATCCGGAGGATCTCCAGGCAGATTTGGATCAGATCGCGCTGCTAAATGCCGGGAAAATAAACAGATACCAAATGGAAAAACGCTATCTGCAGGGCGATGGAAACATTGTCTGGATCAACATGGTGATCGCTCCCGTTATGGTTGAAGATAAAACACATCCACGGCACCTGTGTATGATCGAAGACATCACCGCGCGCAGGCAGGCCGAAGAGGCGCTGCGGAAGGCCAATGAGCTTTTCCGTCTGACGGTGGTCGTTCGTGATGCGCATGATGCCATCACCGTACATGACCTGAACGGCCAGATCATCGCCTGGAACCCGGGCGCGGTCAGGATGTATGGCTGGAGCGAATCCGAGGCGCTATTAATGAAGGTACCCGACCGGATCCCGGCAGGGCTGCGGGAAGACGCCCTCGTCAGGACAATTCAGCTTAGCCAGGCCAAGATCCTGGAGCCGTACCGCGCACAGCGGCTCACCAAAGACGGTAAGGTGGTGGATATCTGGATGACAGCCACCGCATTGGTGAATGAGGCCGGGCAGATGTATGCCATTGCCACCACCGAACGGGTAATGGATCTCAATGATCAACCGGAACCCGGGGCCAAATGAAAAACATAGAGGATTGGCCGGGAAAAGGTGCCGAACTCCGCCTTCAAGCCGAAAAGACTCTGCTGGCGAAGGATGCCGCGCTGCCCGAAAAGCTTGAGGCGCTGTCCCCCGAAGAGATCCAAAAGACACTACACGAGCTGCGCGTGCACCAGATCGAACTCGAGATGCAGAATGAAGAACTGCGCCGTTTGC
>CAYLOW010000266.1:0-3622 GCA_964385315.1 uncultured Anaerolinea sp. | reverse complement strand
CTGCGCGTGCACCAGATCGAACTCGAGATGCAGAATGAAGAACTGCGCCGTTTGCAAGTGGAACTGGAGTCCATACAGTCCCACTATTTCGACCTATACAATCTGGCGCCGGTCGGGTATAGCACCCTCAGCCTGAAGGGGCTGATCCTCCAGATCAACCTCACCGCCGCCACACTGCTGGGCCTGCCACGGGGCGCATTTCTCAAGCAGCCGATCTTCTCGCACTTCATACTGAAGCGTGATCAGGATATCTACTTCCGGCTGCGCAAGAAGCTGATCGATACCTGTGAACCGCAGTCATGCGAGCTGCGCATGTTGAATAATATGGATGGCGGTTCGGTATTTTGGGTGCAGTTGGAAGCCACCATCCTACAGGAAGCCGATGGCGCAACCGACCTGCGGGTCGTGCTGATCGATATTTCCGAGCGCAAGCAGGCGGAAAATGCGCTCGCCGTCAGCGAAGAACGGCTGCGGGAAGTGCTGGAAAATTCGCTGGATGCTTCCTACAAGCGAAATTTACAAACCGACTCCTATGATTATTTAAGCCCTGTGTTTGCCCGAATCTCCGGCTATACCCCAGATGAAATGAAAACACTGCCCATTGAAACCTTGTTGCATTTGATCCATGCCGATGACACTGCCAAAGTTGAGCGGGTGATCTCAGAGTCTCAAACCGGGGCTGCAGGCAGGGCATATCAGGTCGAATATCGTTTCAAACATAAGGATGATCAATACCGCTGGTTTCATGATCAATTCATCATCATGCGGGATGCGGATGGAAACCCGCTGGCGCGGATCGGGAGCGTAAGCGATGTGACCGATCGAAGGCAGGCCCAGGAAGCCCTCGAGGCGGCAAGTATCGAATTGGAAAACACACTTGCCCGCGAACAGGAATTATCCCGTACCGATCCCCTGACCGGCGTGAGCAACCGCCGTCACCTGTATGAAAACACCGAACACGCGTTTGAGGTGGCTGCGCGCTATCAACAGCCGCTCTCAGTCATCATGTTCGATATCGATCATTTTAAGGACGTCAACGATACGTTTGGCCACGAGGCCGGTGACCTGCTGCTGCAGCACGTTACGCGGGCTGCCTGCGAAGAACTGCGTTCCGCCGATGTGATCGGGCGCTACGGCGGCGAGGAATTCGTGATCTTAATGCCGATGACCAATGCGGAACAAGCCTATCCACTGGCGGAACGCATTCGCACAAAAGTGGAAACAATCCGCGTTCCCACAAAAAAGGGAAATGCCGCAGCCACGCTAAGCATCGGCATTTTTGAGATGCTGCCCGGAGTGCAAACCGAATCAGTTGAAGCGCTCATCCGCCGCGCAGACGAGGCCATGTACCAGGCAAAACATGGCGGACGGAATCGGACGGAGATCTGGGCCGGCAGCGAGAGCGGGATCACGCCATGAAAAAGAAATCCATCAACTCATCCAACCCGGTCGAACTGCGCCGCCAAGCCGAAGAGATATTTCAAAATTCAACCCCCAGGCCGCCTGAAAGTCTTGAGACCCTGTCTCCCGAAGAAATCCAGCGCACACTGCACGAACTGCGCGTACATCAGATCGAACTGGAAATGCAGAACGAGGATTTGCGTCAGGCGCAGGTGGAACTCGACCTGGTACGGGCGCGTTATTTCGACCTATACGATCTTGCCCCGGTGGGTTATTGCACCATCAGCGAAACAGGATTGATCCTGGAAGTGAACCTGACCGCCGCCACGCTGCTGGGCGTGACGCGCAGGGCGCTGCTCAGGCAGCCGCTGACCCGTTTTATAACCAGGGAAGACGAGGATACCTTCTACCGGCACAGAAAAAAGATCCTTGAGGCCGGCGGGTTGGAATCGTGTGAGCTGCGGATGGTGAAGAATGACGGTACGCAATTCTGGGCGCATTTCGATTCGACCACCGCGCAGGATGCAACCGGAGAGACCGGCGACCAGCGCGGCGCGGGTGACCGTCGAAAAAGCAGCCGGCTGGTTGTCCGTATCGTTTTGAGCGATATTTCCTTGCGCAAGCAGGCCGAGTTGGAATTACGGGAATCAGAGGCGAACTTAAAAAAAGCACAGCACTATGCCCACCTCGGCAGCTGGACCTGGAATGTCAAGACGAATCACCTGGACTGGTCCGACGAGATGTTCATTATCTTTGGCGTGGTAAAAGAGCATTTTACCGGTTCGCTTGAGGCAGTGGTCGCACAAGCCATCCATCCGGAAGACCGCCTCAAGGTGGAACAATCCAACCTGCTGGTCAGCGAACACCAGCAGCCGACTCCGCTGGAATACCGGGTGGTCTGGCCCGATCAATCGGTTCATATTGTAAGGGCTGAAGCCGGCGAGCTCCTGTTGGATGAATCCGGCAGGTCAGCCCTGCTGAGCGGAACGGTGCAGGATATCACCGGGCAAAAGCGCGCAGAGGAAAATTTACGCCGGAGGTTGACGGAGCTCGAAACCCTGCGCATAGTGGACGAAGCGATCACCACCAGTTTTGACCTGGGCTCAACGCTCAACATTATGGTTGAGCAAACCATAAAACAATTAAAAGTGGATGCCGCCGCCATTCTGCTGCATCAGCCGAACCTGCACCTGCTCGAATACGCCGCGCGGCGCGGATTCCGCACAGTTCACATGGAAAATATCCACCTGCGGCTTGGGGAAAGTTTCGCAGGGCGCGCCGCGCTCGAACAGCGCATGACCCGGGTGGAACTGCCGGCCGCGGCCCAGGAAAACAAGTTTGCCGCGGCACTCTTTGCGAATGAAGGATTCGTTGATTATTTCGCGTACCCGCTGGTTGTGCAAGGTGAGACCAAAGGCGTCCTGGAAGTGTTCCACCGCGTGCCGCTCGAAGCCAGCCCGGGCTGGCTCGATTTTCTCAATACACTCGCCGATCAAGCCGCGATCGCCATCGCCAACGCCCAACTTTTCGAAGGGCTGCAGCGCGCCAATATGGACCTGGGCCTCGCGTATGATGCCACGATCGAGGGCTGGTCACGGGCCATGGACTTGCGCGACCACGAAACAGAAGGACATACCTTACGCGTCACCGAATTGACCATGCGCCTCGCGCGCGCGTTCAGCCTGGCGGAAGGTAACCTCGTGCAGATCCGGCGCGGCGCGCTGCTGCACGACATTGGCAAGATGGGCGTACCCGACTCGATCCTGCTCAAGGCAGGAAGTTTGACCGATGAAGAATGGGACGTGATGCGTAAACATCCCCAACTGGCTCACGATATGCTGGCGCCGATCGCCTACCTGCAGGGAGCGATCAACATCCCTTATTGTCATCACGAAAAATGGGACGGCACGGGCTATCCGCAAGGCTTGAAAGAAGATCACATTCCACTGGCTGCGCGTATCTTTGCCATTGTGGATGTATGGGACGCGCTGACCTCGGACCGCCCGTACCGCCTGGCATGGCCGAAGGACAAGGCTTTGATGTACATCGCCGAACAAAGCGGCAGGCATTTTGACCCGCTGGTCGTGAGAATGTTTTTGAAGGAAATCGGAGAATATTGAAAACCCTCTCTGCGCGGGCTGCCTGATCCATCGGACCGGATCTAAGAAGTGACTCGATTGTTGTGTTTTGAAATATAACAGGCAAAATGTCACATACCTAC
>CAYLOW010000265.1:0-6235 GCA_964385315.1 uncultured Anaerolinea sp. | reverse complement strand
TTATGATATGAAGGCATGCCGGATGGCACATAAAAACGTCTCAACCAGGGACTTAGTAGCAGGGCCGCGCCAATTAGGGGCACGCCAAAATGAATAAGTTTCTCCACCACACCGGTATTTTTGATCTCGTAGGTGAATGTCGGATCAGGGATCAGCTCCACAACGCCATCAGATCTGCTTCGATGCTCCCCTACGAGCTTGTATGTAAAACTGTCACGCACACCTATAACATCAAAATTGTTGAGGTAGGCACTTATTTTCGCAGACTATTTTTTGATCAGGATCGGATTTGAATTATAAGATGAAACCCCGTAGGCGATCTTAGGGATGGCCATTTTCTCGGGCAGCCAGTAGATATTTGGAAATTTTGGACGCTCAGTGCCATTGATCAAACACCAGATATCCATTCCCACAACAAGCATATTATAATGATTTTCAAAATAATGCTGCATTTTTTATCACTGGCAAAATGTGGAATGGTACGATCCAAATCCAAATATGTTTTAACCTGTCCTTCCCACAATCTGGCACGATTCATGTAAAATAATGGAATACCCTGAAAAACCTTAAAGCGTTTTAGGTATTCATGTATTGCCAATCTGCTTGATTTATAATCAAGTACGTTTATTTCAAATTTATTAAATTCCCTCTGCAGGACTTTTGTAAGTGAGTACACAAACAAAAATGCGCCATTATTCGGGATGTGGTGAAATGTAGGATCCGCATCTTTGATCTGTTCTCTGGCATTCTTTCTCCTTGGTATGATTTGAAATGAGAATCGGTATTTCAATGCGAGGGCTGGTTTCGGAAAAAAATTATTTTCTGCCCCATTTCGATATCCCCGCGGAAAAATCTTTCCAGAATCCTGTCTGCATTTGATAAGGTCAAGGATAAAATCACGCACGACCTTGTGATCACCGGTGGGCAATCCAGTAAAGAGTATAAATTGATGAACAGTATCACTTCAGGGTTTTTCCAGCGCGTCCATGTCCTTGGGAATTTACCAAATTAGGATATGCCTGTGCTGTATTCATTGGCTGATTTGACAATTTATCCGTCATTGCTGGAAGGATTTGGTATGCCAGTACTTGAAGCATTTCACTGCGATTGCCCCGTCCTGACATCCAACATTACGAGCCTTCCGGAGGTCGCCGGGGATGCGGCCTACGTGGTCGATCCATATGATACCGATCAAATTGCAGATGGTATTTTTTGGGATGGCAACGGACTCCTCCCTGCGCCAGATGCTAATTTTGAAGGGCCGCGAGCAGGCTAAAAAATTCTCCTGGACTCAATCCAAAGTGGCAATATCCAACACCAAAGTTAGTTAATATTTTATCCAGATAATAACAGAGACAGGCGCACGCCTGTCTCTGTTATTATCTGGCCTCACGCCAACTTACGAATCGCCTGCTGGCGGAGCAGGTATAGGTTTATTTGCCTTGCGAAAAGCTTTCATTGCCTCGTATAGGGCCTTGCCCGTTCCATCCATGGAGGATTTTACTTCCTTAAGTTTCGCACCAACTTCCTTCAATGTGGTTTTTGCAATTGCAGCATCGGTCACTTTTCCGTTCGCATCAAACCCCTGATGGGAGGAAACCAGCACACCGATCCTGTCGTAGGTAGGCTTGGTTCTATTCAACGCGGTTTCAAATGCAGCCAGAGCGGCCTGCAGAGAGGCTACATCCCTGCCATTTCCTGCAGCCTGATCCAATCTTCCCTGGAATTTGGCAATTGTGGCATTGATATCAGAAAATCCCCTGCCCAGCCGTTCGTAGGCTTTTATCTCACGAGCCCAAATCTGTTCCAACTTTTCATTGGTAAGGGTGCCTTCTGGGGGATTTTCACCCTGGGCATAAGCGCTGGTCATCGGGATCGCGGTAAAAACGAGGGCAGCGATCATCACCGCCATAAATATTTTGTTGATCAAATTTTTCATTGTAAGCCTCCTTTTAGGTTACTCCTGGATTTTAGACGGAGGAGGTAATACAAGTGTGGCGGGATTGTAAAATGATTGTAAAAATTGTATTTCGATCAAAAAAGTCCCGAAGGTTCCGGTGAACCTTCGGGAGGCTAAGAAAAAAATACTTCTTATGGTTTCACGTACACTTTGTAATCCAAAATATAATCACCTGGCTCGTAATCGGCAGTTCCGTCGTTGATCTTGTCTGTGAATGTGGCGGTGGTAATCAGGTTGTGCTCTCCAGGGGTCCAGTCTGACAATGAGGTATATGTCAACCTGCAGACCTGCCCGCCTGTTTCTAATTCATAAGTCCCAAAGGAACCGACGGAGACTTCATTTCCATCCATCACAAATTTTAGGTTAATATTCTCAAAATTTGAAGAGAGTATTTTTGAATCTGCCGCGCACCAGACATAGCCCCAGATAAGAGGCTCAAGATCAGCCAATGGAACCGTGTACGTGACCGTTCCAGGTTTTGAGAAGGTGGATGGGTCATAATTTTCACGGGCAAGATCTTCAAGGAAAGAAGCACCCGAGGAAAACGCTGCTTCGGAATCGGCAACTGTTGCAACTTTGGGTGCGGCACCTGGCACAATGCCAGCGCCAAGGGGCTGCAGCACAGTATCAATACCCGCCTGCAATACAACATCATCGGTCGCAAAAACCGTTGTTTCGTCAATCGGTATTTTGAGTGTCGGAGGCACACCCTGCCCTTCGAGGAAGACACTTCCATCCGGCATGATAAATCGTCCCGTTGGAACAGTCACGCCGAATCCTTCAGGCAGGTTGAAACTTCCCCGGGCAGTTTCAGCTTCAACGCCGCTCGTAGGATATTGCCCAACCACGATCATTCCAGGCACCTGGCTAAAACCATACGCTTCAATCTCACAGGCGCTAAAACAAGCTGGTCCGACCAACATGACCATTTTTCCAAAACGATATTGATTTTGATTGGGCAAAAATTTGTCACGTAAACCTTCCGGCTCAAATTTACCGGTCTTATCGCTAAAGTACTCCAACTGCCCCATCAAGATCTCCTGGTCGGTAAGGAAGCCAGCCAGGCCAAGCGGAGCTCCGCCATTGTTGTAACGCATGTCGATCACGAACCCTGTGACTTTTTCGGCTTCAAATTGCTTCAGTGCCCGCTCAAAAAGGCGGATGACGAGGTTGAGATCGTCGTAATTACTATTGATGCGAATGTAACCCACCGCGTCATTTCCTGATGAAATTATCTTTGAATCCACAGGCAGGAGGGAATTGGCATCGGCCCCAAAATAAAGCGAGGTACGGCTAAAACTTTGGCGCTCTTCGATCGCTGTCAAGGTGATTTCCTGAGGTATTCCGTCTGGATTTTCAAATTTAACCGTTGCTTCGGTTCCAGGTGCGGCAGTCAGGAGGTAACGGGCTTTTTGATAACGGATAGCAAAATCAGAAGACTGATTGGAGTAAGACTGGGCAGATCCAATTGCCTCACCGATGGGTTGGCCGTTAAATTCGGTGACCTCCGCCCCGGGCAGAACCCCGGCTAATTGCGCAGGTCCACCATCCAAGACATAGATCACAAGAACCCGCCCATCATCCAATTCCCGAATGGCAAAGCCATACCCGCCCGAGACCGCGGCAGCGAAATCCTTTGCGGCATAATCACCGCCTTCCACACTCACATGACCATCTTTAAATGCCCGGGTGAAATCACGCAGGGCAAGGTAGTAACCATTGGCATCCTTTCCTTTTTCAGCCTGCTCAACACGCGGTTTGAGATTTGAATATAAAACATCCCAATCAGGCGCTTTGCCCTGCATGTCAGCAAAGGCATACTCTTTGCGAATGAGTTCAAACATTTGATCAAAGGCTTTGGTGTAGGATAAAGCTGAATAATCCTTGACAGCGATATCCCTGGGTTCAAACAGGTTCATCTTCGGGGTCGCCTCCTGAATGACTGCAAATGGAGTTTGATCCAGATCCACGATCGAGTATCCCTCAGGAATTGCAGCTACGGGGTCATCTGCTGTAAAAAGAAGACCATCTGCACCATACGCGGTGGGGAACTGCTGGCTTGCATCCGGTGCCCATACGACAAGCTTGCCCCCGATCACTTCGTCTTTATTCTCGGCATCTGTCTTAACAGATGCGAGGTATGAAGGCCAACCGCGTGAACGGTCATCCCCTTCTGCGAACGGACCGCCATAAACATTGGGAGAATACGCTACCGCAAAGATCTGCACGCCTGCGTCTTTATTGCCATTATTGTCCACATCGTTAAACTCGCCTTCAGGCAGGGCAGGCAGATCCAGTTGAAATGTGCCGCTTAGAGATTTGGCATCGAAGGTCATGAATCCAAGCGTTTGAGAATCAACCGGCAGTTCCCATTCCAGATCGCGGACAACAAAACCGTGCATATCCGTCAATGCAACAGCATTTTCCACGTAATAGGTAGCCAGTACAAAATCATTCGTAACTTCGTATGTGCCTGTAATTTCATGCATTTGGGGTTTCCCCGCCACGATTTGTACCGCTTCCGGCGCGCAAGCCGTCAAAGCCAGGCTTACCGCGAGCAGGAAACCAAAATATCGTAAAAGTACGGATCTCATATTTTCTCCTTTGATTAGAGTGATATTCACCTAGGATAACAGTTAATGTCCATTATAATTTCGTCCATGAATGATTTTAACATCCAACTACAAAACGAATTCGAAAAAGCCCGGCAGGCCCGCATTAATAAAAACGAAGGTCAGGCCCGGGTCTGCGCTCGCCGCGCGGCTGGCATTGCCATTCGGGAAAATCTTACACGTAAAGGGATTCGCGTTCCAAGCATGAGCGCAATCGATCTTCTGAATTTGCTTAAGGAAAATATCAGCCTGCCCCCGGACATGGAATTGATCGCAGACCGTTTGACGGTCCGCGTCACTGAGGATTTTCAGCTTCCCTTTGAGGGAGATCTGGTCGCCGAAGCGCGGATTTTGTGCGATTGGCTGTTATTAAACGAAAACTGACAGGCTCCCAGGTAATGTTGGTGATCAGAACGCACATACTTCATGGACATTCTGATCAACCAGATCGACTGTGGAACCTGCCAGAGGGGTTGAATTTTTGCTTATGCCCTGCGTCCAGTCAGGTAGTAAAAGGCACGCGCAGCGGTAATGATCAATAGCATTCCAGAAATAACACTTACAAATACCAGGAATAACCTGTTCCAATCTGAAAGACGTGACACGATCTTTTCACGGTTGGGTAGTTGAATGCGCCGGTCCAGGCGTTGAACTATTTCCTTTGGGGGTGCAACCGGCTTTAATGTTCCTGCCAGGTGCGCCTCGAGGAATTGAATATCCTCTTCTGTTTTTTGAGTCGTTTTATGTCTTGTCATTCGAACCTGTATTATTCAGCGGGATACAGCACCAAGCCCAACGTGCCGGGCCCAAAATTAATTGCGAGGGAGATGGAAAGATCGGTCAACTCCGTACCCTTCCAGTTAAAATGCTTCTTTGCTTCTTCCAGCAAGGCAGTTCCGGCATCGATATCCCGGGCGTGCATCACACCAATCAGGACAGGTTTATCACCAACAAGTTCCTTGCCAAGCGAAATAACTCGCTCGAGCGCGCCCTTACGCGTGCGGACTTTCTCCACCATATTGATCAACCCATTGTCCAGTCGTGCGATCGGTTTTACATTCAAGACAGAAGCCAACGCCGCGGAAAGCGTGCCCACCCGGCCACTGCGGCGAGCATATTCAAGGGTTTCAAGCGTCAGGATGATATGTATCTTATCCCTGATGGATTCAAAATAATGTAAGATCTCATCCACGCTTTTTCCAGCGCGCTCCATCTGCCGGGCAGCGCGGCACATGAAACCGACACCGATCGAACCGCCAAGTGAATCAAACGGGACGATATTATATGTTCCCTTTAGTTCCTCTGCCGCGGCAACCGAAGAAGCGTACGTGCCAGACAGCTTGCTGGTTATATGAAGGGAAAGGATGGTATCACCAGGCTGGAAATTCGTTTTATAAAACTCCACAAATTGATGGGGAGAGGGCTGCGAAGTCTTGGGAAATGGGTTCGATTTATCGTCCACCATCTTATAAAATTCATCCAGGGTCAACTCAACATCCTGGATGAATGTCTTTTCACCAAAATGTACATTAATGGGAATCCGCTTGACATCAAATTCATCCATCCATACAGCGGGGAGATCCACAGCACCATCAATAACAATTCCTAACATGATTCACTCTCCTTCAAGGTTTATATTATGGTCTTCCAATTGATCACGAAG
>CAYLOW010000264.1:0-6239 GCA_964385315.1 uncultured Anaerolinea sp. | reverse complement strand
TCAAGGAAATTCGGGCGCGCAAAGAGGCTCAGCATGGATAAGAACGAGAAACTTGAATTTGATGTTATTGTGGTCGGCGCGGGATTGTCGGGGTCTGCGGCGGCGGCAATTGCGGCACGGAGCGGCCTGAAGGTCGCTGTGATCGAGCGCGGACAAAACCCCGGCAGCAAGAACTATTTTGGCGGCGCACTCTACACTCACTCCCTGTTGGAGATCTATCCCGACCTTTGGGATCGCAAGCCACCGCTGGAACGTCCCGTGACCGAAACCGGTTTCTGGTTCCTCTCGAAGGATGGCCTGGTGAAGACAACCGTCCAGGGCGGCAAGATCAACAACAAGCCAATGGATGCTTTCGTGGCGCTGCGCGCCAAGTTCGATGCATGGTGGGCTGAACAGGCTCAAAAGGAAGGCGCATTCATCATCCCCAAGACCCTCGTGGTTGATTTTATCCGCGAGAACGGTAAGGTGGTGGGCGTGAAGACCGACCGTGCGCAGGGCGATATCTATGCCCCGGTGGTCATCATCACTGAAGGCGTCAACAACCTGCTTACCCAAAAGCTGGGACTTACCAAGAATGACCTGAAAGGCGAAACTTCCGCGCTGGCTGTCAAGCAGTTGATCGCCCTGCCCGCTGCGACCATTAACTCCCGCTTTGGCTTGACCGACAACGATCACGGGATTGCCATGACTGTCATGGGTGATGTCTCCATGGGACTGCCCGGCCTCGGCTTTATTTATACCGGCGTGGATTGCGTTTCAGTTGGCGTGGGTGTTACTCTGGAAGCCTTGGTTGAAGCCGGCGTGAAACCCTATGAACTCCTGCAGCGCTACATGAACCACCCGATGATCGCCCCGTTGATCGCCGGTGGACGTCTGATGGAATATGGCGCGCATATCATCCCTGAAGGCGGCTGGAAGACCATGCCCGACTTGTACATCGACGGTGTGATGGTGGCTGGCGATGCCGCTACGATGGTCAACGCCCTGCACTGGGAAGGCACCAACATGGCGATCGTTGCGGGCAAGGCTGCCGCTGAAACCGCCATTGAGGCACACCAGAAGAAGGATTTTTCCGCGCAGTCGCTTTCCAGTTATCGCGCACGCCTCGACAAGCGCTTCATCATGACAGACCTGCACCAGTACCGCAACCTGTCGCACTTCCTGAAGACGCACCCTGAATTTATGGAAATTTACCCAACCTTCCTTAACGATGCGCTGGGTATGTTCTTCTCTGGCTTTGGCAAGCCAAAGAACCAGTTGTACAAGGATATTTTGAAATCCCTGACAAGCCGCCGCCCACTTTTAAAGGCTGTGGGTGATATTGTCGCTTTCGGTAGAACCATTATCGGTATTTAAACCAAAGGTGAATCTTATGACTGAAACCGTTGCACCCAAAAAGAATGACCTCCCCGAAGTTTACATTGACGATATTTTGATGTCGCTCAAGTACTTCCCGGATGAGCACGAAGCGCACCTGAAAATTATTGATCCCCAGGTCTGCGTTAATTGCAAAGAGAAACCCTGCGTTCAATTCTGCCCCGTGGGTGCCTACCGCACCCAAGACGGCGGCACCGTTCAGATCGCCTTCCAGAGTTGTGTGGAGTGCGGCACCTGTCGTGTGATGTGCCCGCCCGCCAACGTATCGTGGAAACTTCCTCGCGGCGGCTTCGGCGTCTCTTATAAATTCGGTTAATCGTTCGGTTGGACCGAAGGCGAAGATCCCTTCTGTAAACGCTCAGGGTGGTTTGACTTAAATTATTACGCACCGCGTTATCCAAAAGGTACGCGGTGCGTATGATTTAATCCAATGATCGAATAGTACCCGGTCCGTTACTTTCTGTGGAAAATACGCAAAGTAGAACCTTCCAAACAGGAAGTTCCCACCGGAGACCGAGGGAATTCATCAAATTGATCAGGGGGTAAAAGATCCTTCCAGTCATTGTAGCGCTGATTTTCAATAATAAAGAAGTCGGCGGTTGCCATCCATTCCGCTTTCATTTCTTCATTCCAAAAACCAAATTTAAATAACCTGGCTGTATCTCCATTTCCCAAAAAAGAATAACCGTCATTGATCTGCGGCGGAAACATGTTCACTCCGGGCAGATATAGGAAAGGCGCGGCAGAAAGACCGCCCGCCCAATATACCAGGCTCCCGCGGGGAATGATACCCTGCAAGTGGTGCCCGATCTGTTCATTTGCCAGGATCACATCTGAGGAGCAATCCCTTGAGCCGAGACTCCCATGCAAAACAGGAGAGATGACAATCTCGAGCACAAGTACACCGGCGGCAAAAAAGGCCCCGAAGCTTGCAGTTGAAACCTTCCGCAGACGGCGCCAGACCAGGAAGATGAAGGACATGACCAGTGCGCCCGCCGAGAAACCAAAAGCCGTTGAAGTGAATTTCAACGCGTTGTTACGGCTCATATGGAATTTGTTGGACAGTATCTCCCACCAGGTGACAAAGCCTGGAAGGATCTCAAGATTACGCATGCGCGGCGCGGGGAGTTTCAGAAGTGAAATGCCGATATCTTCAAAAGCCGAAAAGCCCATCCCGGCGAACACAATGAGCAGAGCGACGACCAGCAGGATCTGCAGCGCCGGAGAAGGATTCCAGTTCCAGGATTTTATTGAAACAACCAGGAACAGGATCCCGGCGACATTAAAAAACGCAATGTAAGGTGAGAAACAAGAAATGCAGTAGTCCATTCCAATGGCAGCCATGGCGTGCATAAAAAGCAATCCCCAAAATAGGAGAAACAGGAAAAGTCCCGCCCGAAAATCAACATTTGTTCTCCAGTTGGCAGGTTTACGCCAAAGCAGCAGGGAAACACCGCTTCCAACCAAAGCGATAAAATGAAGACGAACAGCCTGGAATATGGAAAGCAGGCGGGAGTCAATGCTGGGATTAGGCGCCCATGCAAGCGTTCCCCCTCCCCAATCTGTAAATTGCTCAGGTATTTTGATAAATGGCACCCAGGCCCACAATTGAAGGATGTCAGGCCAGTAGATGGCAAAAACCACTGCGATGGTCAGGGTTCCAGAGATCAAAAGCCCAAGAGCTTTCCAGCCATGTTGCCAGAAGGCATATACGACCAAAAGCGGAAAAAAAGGCAGCATATTCTGCCGGACCAGAATCATCATTCCCGCCAGGATACCGCTTAATATCAACTGCCATGCCGGGCGGTCCTTTCCCAGCGACAGGACAAGCGCCCAGGCCATTAAACATGCTATGGTACTTTGAGTGGCGCCCCCGCTGTAAAACTTAATGATCATGGGGCTGAACGTGAAGACCCACACTGCTGCGGCCGCCAGCCAATTTCCACTGAGGCGGCGGGCTGCAACCCAGGTGCCCAGAACGGTCATCACCCCAAAAAAGACCGCCAGATAGCGCCCCGTGCGCAGTCCCGCGCCAAACAGGAGTTGAACGTACCCGGGAATTAAAAAAGCAAGAGGGGCTTTGTTGGTTGAAATACCCGGGTCAAAAGGTTGATATTTTCCGGTTGCAAAGAGCAATCCCTTCAGTAAATATGCCCCTTCGTCAAGGTTCGAAACGGTGGTATGGGCAAAAACCAGGGCTTGAACAAAATAAAGTGCCAGTCCAATGAAGGCGGCAGCATAAGCTGTCCATACTGGAAAATTTCGTCTCTGAAATATCGAAAAAAAATTCATAGTCTTAAACCGGGGTATTACCAAGTTGCAGGGTTAATGAGTTTGTTGCCCGCCTCACGCATAACATCTTCGACGGTATAATGTTTATTGTACTTCCGACCGATGGTAAATAAGTTTGATGGAATATTCAAGTTGTAGATCGCCAATGGTGCTGGTACCTTGTATGCTCATAATTATAAGAAGAATTCAACGGATTCACATTGCTTGGTCACCAAAAAAGAAACACGGAGACCCGTAAAGATCACGCGGCATACTAGTTTGTTTATAAAATCTGCAGCAAAAGGTTTTAACGAATTGTCTTTTGTCTCATCAATTTTTAAACATTCGATTTCCGGATTCTCACATGGAATTGCTCTGCCGTCAAGCAAGTACGTTTTTCTGAACATGGCTGTAGCAAAGTCAGGAATTTGAGTTTTGGACTTCGAATAAGACATGAAAATTCGCCGTTTTCGCCAAATTTGTTGGGATGACGCCATAAAGGTCAATACTTGTCAAGCGACTTTGCTACAGCCATATTTTTCT
The DNA here is from genome assembly GCA_964385315.1 of uncultured Anaerolinea sp. Classification (GTDB taxonomy): domain Bacteria; phylum Chloroflexota; class Anaerolineae; order Anaerolineales; family Villigracilaceae; genus Villigracilis. The sequence continues at coordinate 2,048 of CAYLOW010000264.1, read as the reverse complement.
GAATATATTAAAGGCCTGGATGAAAATAATAAAAAAAAATTCCGCGATAATTTTTATCGATTTGTTGATCAGTATCATTTTGTTTGGTTCCTGCACTGAATTTTTTGATATTGCAAATGGATCAGGAAAGTGGTGGAATAATTTCTCGCTGTCCTGGGCGCTCATATTCTTATTGTTCAGTTTTACCTGCCTGATGATTGCCTTTGGTTTAATTTATATGCAGGTAAATGGGCGGAACTGGCAGGCAGTTGCCCGCTGGCGTGATAATTTTATTGATCGTGCGGGGGTGTTTCGCTGGTTGTTGTTTTTTGCGGCTCTAACCTTTCCCATCCTATTTTTTCAACTATCCTTCTGGGGGCTGGTTTTCCAGGGTCTTTATTTCCGCACCATGGTCTGGAGCCTGGTTGTTTTATTACTGGTGATCCTGGTTTCAAAAGGGAAACAACTAATTGACTGGCCAAAACTATTGGGAATGATCCTCTTAACAGCAGGGATCTACGCCATCATGGCTGCCTTGAGAAATGCCCCAAGCTATCCGTTTTCCCTTGGCTGGTCAGAAGGGAACCGGTTATGGGATTACTCCGTAATGTTTGGGCGAGATCGTTATATTTACCCTGACGCCTCAAAAATCTATGTTTTTCTTGATAAAAGCCGGCAGTTCATCGGTGGATTACCATTTTTGTTTCCCGGTCTTACGATTAAAGCCGAGCGGATCTGGGTGGGCTTAACCGGCATCCTCCCCTATTTGATTTTTGGGATGATACTTTTTGGGTTTGAGAATAAAAATCCGAAATTGTACCTGGCACTGGTTGTTTGGGCATATTTGTTCCTACTTCAGGGACCAATCCACCCTCCCATTGTCCTGAGTGCAGCCTTGATCGCGGCTGCCTGGTATCTTCCGTTGTGGGCGGCCTTGCCGTTGGCTATTGCCGGGGGCGGATTTGCCGCGATCAGTCGTTACACTTGGATGTTTGCTCCAGCTATGTGGATCACCATGCTTGAATCTTCAAAAATTAATGGGGCAGGCACGCACAGACAATGGTTTCGATTGATCGTTTTAGGCCTCGCTGCACTTGCGGCAGGAGTGATCGGACCTGGGTTGCAAGATGTAGTTAATAGCTCAGGCGCTTTTCCGGTAAACGTTCAGGAACAGGTTTCAGCACAACCCTTGATCTGGTCCCGCCTGCTGCCAAATTCAAGCTATGCACCAGGCATTCTTTTGGGGTTGTTTGTAGTGGCAGTCCCGCTTCTCCTGCTCGCCTATCGGTTGGCCCATACCAAAGTCTGGGTTTCCAGCAATATACACAAATTTCTAATTACCAGCCTGCAGTTTGCTTTTTTGGGCGTAGGTTTGATTATTAGTACAAAAATTGGCGGCGGCGGCGACCTGCATAATTTGGATATGTTCCTTCTGGGTGCGGTCTTTGCGGTGGCATTGATCTGGAAACAAGGCGGCAGGGAATGGATCCTTAATAGCGGGAGGGAGCCGCTTTGGATCAAAATACTCCTGGTCTTTGTTTTGGCAACTCCGGCCCTCTCTCCTCTCAAACAAATGTTTTCTTATAATCACGCAGACCAGGCCGACCGGTTAATGGCCCTGACTGATACAAAAAATCCAGCAGAACTTGACCTATACCCATCCCAACAAATTGTTGAAAACTCGCTGCAGATCATACGGTCCAGCATCGAGGCGGCTCAACCCAGGGGTGAGGTGCTTTTTATGGATCAAAGGCAGTTGCTGACTTTTGGGTTTATTGCCGGTGTCCCGCTGGTGCCGGAGTACGACAAAAAATTGTTGATCGAAAAAGCCTTTGGAGAGGACCGGCAATACTTCGCCGGGTTTTATTCTGACCTGGAAAACAAACGGTTTTCCTTGATCATTACCTCGCCCCTAATCCTTAAGCTGCAAACCGACGCCGACATTTTTAGCGATGAAAATAATTACTGGGTCAAATGGGTGGCACGCCCGTTACTTTGTTATTATGATAAACAGGTTACTTTACAGGAAGTGGGAGTGCAGCTATTGATTCCGAAACCTAAACTTAAAG
>CAYLOW010000263.1:1795-6262 GCA_964385315.1 uncultured Anaerolinea sp. | reverse complement strand
GGTATTGATGCCTGCGAGCAGATCGTAAATCAATTTCCTGAGACCAAGGTGCTCATGCTCACGTCCTATGCAGAGGATGAAATGCTTTTCTCTGCCATTCGCGCAGGTGCTTCAGGATATGTCCTCAAACAGATCGGAAGCGAAGATTTGATCAAGGCAATAGAATCTGTTGGGCGTGGTGAAGCCCTGCTTGACCCGGCGGTTACACAGCGGGTCTTCCAGGAAGTGCGGCGCGCAGTGAAAGAGGAGGAGGCTTCGGCTTTCTCGCATTTGAGCCAACAGGAAAAGCATGTTCTTTTACTGGTATCAGAAGGCAAGACCAACCGCGAGATCGCCAAGAATTTATTCCTCGGCGAAGGTACCGTCCGTAATTATGTTTCAAGCATCCTCTCAAAGTTGAGTGTGAATAACCGCGCTGAAGCTGCCGCTTATGCCGTGCAGCACAGCTTGCGGGAATATATTTCCCTGTAGCGGGAATTTTCAAAAAAGGCGGAGACATACCAGCAACCGGTTGTCTCCGTTTTATTTTAGCGAACTTGAAAATAGTGACTGTCACCCGCTAAACTTCCATCCATGGTCCCATTTATTACCCTTACCGATGGCGTTGTTACTTTGCGTCCCTATGAATTTGGCGACGAAAATAATTTATTAAATGCCGTGCGTGAATCGCTTCCTGAACTCGCCCCCTGGATGTCATGGGCAAACGAAAAATACACAATGGACGTGGCGCTTAATTTTGTTTCGCAGACCCGCGTCCATTGGTCAAATGGATCATTGTATGCGTTTGCCATCACCGATCCACAAACAGGTGAGATTCTTGGCGGATGTAGTCTGAGTCATATTCATCCAGTTTATCATTTCTGCAATCTTGGTTATTGGGTGCGCACTTCACGGCATAGGGCAGGCATCGCCGGGCGTGCCGCCACACTTGCCGCGCGGTTCGCATTTGAACAGGTAAAATTGATCCGCGTAGAAATTGTCATTGCGGTTGGAAATGAAAAAAGCAGGCGCGTGGCAGAAAAGATCGGCGCGCACTATGAAGGGATTCAACTCAACAGGACGGTGGTGGGGACACGGATATCCGATGCCCTCATGTTTTCCCTCATTCCCTCTGACTTCGGGTTGGTTGCCCGACAATGAACAGGGGCATTCAAGAACAGCACATCCAAAAGCCGCATCCGGTATTGACGGACCGCCTTTGCCATTCATAGTATGATTTTATAATGACAACCATGACCCAATCATCTTCATCTCTTCTATTTCTCGGCAAGGCTGATGACCCGGACTGTATCCGTGCTCTGGAATATTGTCAGGAACATTTTTCGTATGTAACATACTGCCTTGGTAAATGGGGTGACCCGCTGCCCGAAGACATCCGCAAATGGAAAGGTGATTACATCATCTCCTATCTTTCCCGCTGGGTTGTCCCTCAGGAATTATTGGATCGGGCCGGGATCGCTGCGATCAATTTTCATCCTGCGTCGCCGGAATATCCAGGCATTGGCTGCAATAACTTTGCCTTGTATGAAGATGCCAGGGAATACGGGGTGACCTGCCACCACATGGCAGGTAAAGTGGATACAGGCAAGATCATTAAAGTCAGGCGTTTCCCTGTTCACCCTGCAGATGGTGTGGAGGAAATCCTAAAGCGGACATACGAAAATCAAATGGCGCTGTTCTTCGAGATCGCGCAAATTATTGCCGGGGGAATGGAGCTCCCAACCTCTGCCGAAACCTGGACACGTCCACCGTTTTCGCGAAAACAATTTGATGAGTTGTTCAGGATCACAGCGGATATGAGTCAGGCTGAGATCGCGCGGCGTGTGCGTGCCACCAGCTATAAAAACTGGCAACCCTACATCGAGTTGCGCGGATTCAGGTTTGAGTACAAGCCCCAAAAAACGGATAACTAATACAACCGAATCGGCTTGGATATTTTTGATATTCAGAATATTATTTGAATAAAGTTCAAAAGCTCCCCGTCGCCGCCTGGGGAAAAGCATTCCCCGGGATGGCATGAGTCATTGTAGAGAGAATCATGATCGACATCCAAAAAATCCAGACATTTCTTTGTGCGGCTGAAACCTTAAGCCTCTCAGAAGCTGCAAAGCAGTTACATCTCACCCAGCCGGCGGTAAGTCACCAGGTCAAATTGCTTGAGCAGGAGTTGGGGGTTAAGCTTTTTATCCGCACGAATACCGGCCTCAAAATGACCGAGGCGGGTGAGTTATTATTGCCCTGGTCACGCCGCCTGTTACATGACGTGGATGACTTGAGCGACATGATGTCATCCACCCAGGAGGTTTTTGCCGGGGAATTGCGGATCATGTGCAGCACATGCGTTGGGAAATACCTCCTGCCGCAGTTGGCTGCCCGTTTTTGCCTGCGCTATCCAAGGATCAAAGCTCGTATTCTGGCTTGCGCTCCTGAAAGAACAACCCTGAGACTTTTGGAAGGTGAGGGTCATCTTGGGATTGTCAGCAAAGAGGCAGATGACAAGGGGGTGGAATCACAGGAATTCTTCCATGACAAAATTGAATTGATCGTTCCTGCAAATCACCGCTGGGCAAAAAAAACGTTCATCGAACCGGCAGAGCTCATCTCTGAGCCGCTGCTTCTCAGGGAAGAAGTTTCAAGCACGCGCTGGGTCATGCTGACAGAACTATCGAAGTTCGATATCAGCCTCGAAGATCTAAACATTTTTTTGGAAATAGGCAGTGTTGAGGGAGTTCTGGAAGCCATATCAAACGGCTATGGTGTTTCCTTCGTCTCTGAAGTGGCAAGCAGATATCTGAAGGAACTGGGACGGGTGGTAAGCGTGCCTGTAGAAGGACTCAATATGCAGCGGACGATCTATATGGTGCGCAAGCGGATCAGCGCCCCCCATCGTCCCAGGGATGTATTTTGGAATTTCATCCACGCCCCGGAAAACTCGGATCTGTTGTGTAAGCCATAAGCCACATTCAAAACAATATTGGAAATTACAGGGGCAGGTCTTGTTGGTTAAACACACACCTGCCCTCCCTCTCACTCTGTTTAAAGGAGTGGGATGAAGGGCAGTAAGGATCATCAAAAACACCACGCCACACCAGGACACATTTCAGCCTTGGTGTGGCGTGGGATTCCGTTCTTTAGTCAATCATGAAAAATTCAGGTCAAGACTCCTGGGGAACATCCGTCATCATGCAACTGGTCATGAAGAAACTGATAATAAAACTACATGCCAGGCAGCCACCCCAAAAGAAGGGTGTTCCACTGACGGCAATAACCCCAGCCAGTGACAGGGTTGGGATTAAAACCATTCCGACCAGCAGGACCAATCCGATCGACTTCGCCAGAACGGGGTGCTTTCCAAAAATGCACTGGCAAATGGGTGAGTTCTTATTTCGGGTTGAAAAACCAATCAGCGCCCCGAAAAACGCGCCGATAAATAAAGTGATGGACATGGTGAAACTCCTTGGGGTTTATGAAATATCAACCTCAATTTAATGATAGCCTCCCAGTGAGATGGTACCCAGTGACAAGTGTCACCCATGTCAGTCAATTGTGTTATAACAGGGTATAAAAATAATTTATACCCAACGCCAATTATTACCCCCCCTCTCCGCTTATCTTCATCCAGGTCTTCTTCATCGTAAGTGCATCTTCTTCCATGATGGGACTTTCGCAAAGGACCCGTCCGGCACAACCAAATTGGTACAAAGCTTTGAACAAGGCTTTCATGTCCAGATCTGCATCAGCCAGGGGGAGATGATTTTTTTCACCTTTGGCTCCGTATTCAATACCGGAGAGGTGGATGTGTAAACGCTTCAAGGCAGTTCCGCCCAGTTCACGGCTATATACTTCCAGAAGCCGTGACCATTCGTCATAGGTATTCATCGTGCCATCACCGGGCCGGGCGTGCAAATGGGCGAAGTCCAGGCAGGGTTGTACCATATCCACAGATTTGCTCATTGCAACGGCGTCTTCAAATGAGCCAAGCATCGCAGACTTTCCCATTGTTTCAGGGCGGAGCGTTACCTGATCGCCATTCTTTTTAAGTTCATCCACACAGCCTTGCAAACGCGGTATGGCGATCTTTAACACCTCAAGCGGATCATTCATAAAATATGAACCCGGGTGAAAGACAATATCTGTTGCGCCTGCCAGATAGCCATAGTGCGCCGCATCCATCAGGCGTTTGCGTGACTTGGTCCACTCTTCATCGCTCGCGTTCAAGTTGATGAAATACGGTGCATGGACACTCAATGCCACACCATGTGCTTCACCCGCCGACTTGATCAATGTGCAAGTTGCCTCGGTCACGCGTACAGATTGCACCCAGCCAAGTTCCAGGGTATCCAATCCAATGGATGCGCTGAAATCGATCGCGCCCACTGATCCGCCCGGTTTTTTGGGTGTACCGGAGGGTGAGCCAACGGTGCCGAATCTAAATGATAAAGCCATGCAACCTCCTCAAATTCAATG
>CAYLOW010000263.1:0-1695 GCA_964385315.1 uncultured Anaerolinea sp. | reverse complement strand
ATGTGCTGTTATTTCTCGAGCGCTCCTGCATCGATCCACTGCTTCATTATTTCCAGCTCTGCTTCAACGAGATTTAGATAATGTTTTTCACTCTGAATTTTTACCAGCAGGCTGTTGGCTGAATCTTTCGGGGCGATCACCGCGCCATTCTGCCCGCCATTCATCAGATCTGCATAGGTGGTGATATTTAATCCACCAGAGGCAGCAGCCCCGTGACAGGCTCCGCATTTGGTCGTTAAGAGCGGTCCGATATTGGTGTCATAACTTGACGGAGAGGAAGATGTCGTTCCAGAACCTGGCGCATCGGCAGGAGGCGGTGTTGGAATTTGCTCCTTCAAAATTTCCCGTAACGCTGGCGCATCAAACCCTGCAAATGTGAACACATTCCCATGACAGGCGCTGTTTGAGCAGAATGAAGTATTGCTTGTACCGCCTGCGCCTTCAATGGAATGACATTGTGCGCAAGTCTGATCCATGGATTTATTGTGCAGGTTGATCCAGTTGGCGTTGAGGTGCGATTCAGGTTCAATTCCGCCGCTGTTGATCTCAATGAGGGTGACCAGATCCTTTGTGTCAGATACAACGGGGATCGAATGACAGAGGTTGCACTCGAGGCGGATCGCTTCTTCTTCCGCGTTCAGATGTGTTCCGTCATGGCAGCGAAAACAACCAGGCGAATTGATGTGCCCGAGATTATCGGGGTGCGTTGCTGCATCAACTTTTTGATCGTGGAAAACTGTGCGATCATAAATGGCCTGGAGTTCAGCCACTGCTTTTTGAACTTTTTCGCTGTTCTGACCATAGTAATCAGAAAAATTCTTCCTGTAATCCTCCTCCAGGGCAGTAATGGCATTTATTGCATCATCGCGATCCTCGTATTTGGTAGTCAGTGCATCCACCGCTTTCAGGCGAATGGATGGGATCGCCGGGTCGATCACGCCGCGCGACATGGCATCATCCACTGAATCAGAAGGATTTGAAAAATTATGAGACACCCGATTATGGCAGGTGGTACAGTCGATCTGTGTGAGCTTACTTTCGTCCACAGCGGCGGGATCAAAACCAGATTCAATATCGGTGTATTCTGTAAAAGTGCCGTCATCGTTATAGGCACGGACGTAGGGAATTTCCTGACCTAATGGGTCAGTTGCATAGTATTCAACCTTGTTCATAATATGCCAGTGGATGCCTTTGCCAAGTCCCTCCCGCTTGTCACCGCCGCCTGTTTTTAAAATAAGATAGGTTGTGGATGCAGTGTTTTCAGTATCAGGGGCAAAGTGTTTAATTGTACGCAGACTGTCGCTGGTAAAGGTTTCCGGCAGATGGCATTTTTCACAAGTATCACGCGCCGGGCGCAACGCCTTGGCGCGGATCGGATATTCATAAAGTGAAAAGGTCATGTAGTAGATCTCATGCAGCGCCTGAGATTTACGCATGAACTGGTCGGTAAATGAAGCACGTCCCACATGACATTCCTCACAGGTAACATTGGCATGGGGAGAATTCTGGTGTGTAACCCCCTGGGGCGGCATGGTATGACAGGCTGTTCCGCAGAACTCGGTCGAGTTGGTGCGCTCCCATCCATAAGTTCCGCCTGCAAATAGGACAATAAAAACAAGAACCAGGACCAGGTACGGCATGAAATAAGTCCAGCGTGAAGATCCGGGCTCAGGTACAAAAAATTTTCCAAGTCGT
>CAYLOW010000262.1:0-6263 GCA_964385315.1 uncultured Anaerolinea sp. | reverse complement strand
CACGCGTTCGTTATCCAGTGGTGTTCAAAAGCAAAAAAGCTCAGGTTTCGCCTTCTGCAGGTCCGTAATTGGTATTTGCTTTTCAGTTTTTAAGGTTCGCTACAACCGCACAGCTCTTGTGCGCCACTTTGCTACTCTAAACTCAAGTAACCTGTGAATATCGGTTTTTTGTCAAATAATTATGCCACCCACCTCCATCTACATTCACATACCATTTTGTAAACATCGCTGTGCCTACTGCGACTTCAACACATATGCGGGACAGGAAGAATCAATACCCGGTTATGTCAACGCGTTGATTCGGGAAATTGACTTTGTGGGGAGACAGCAGGGCATTGATTTGAATACCGGCTTAGGTAACTCGACCATCCATACTGTTTTCTTTGGAGGCGGAACTCCCTCTCTTCTTTCCGGACCCGAATTTGATTCAGTGCTTCGCGCCTTGCGTGACTCCTTTTCCCTGTCCTTTGATGCGGAAATCAGCATCGAAGCCAACCCGGGCACCATCTCACCTCAAAAATTAAACGCGATCCGCGAAGCAGGCATCAACCGGATCAGCTTTGGCGTACAGTCTGCAAACACCGAAGAACTGCGCATGCTTGAACGCATCCATGATTTCTTTACTGTCATTGAATCAGTATACAATGCAAGAAAAGCAGGCTTTGACAACATCAACCTTGACCTGATCTACGGCCTCCCGGAACAAACTCTTGCCTCGTGGGAAACCACTTTAACGCGTATAACCGAGCTGCACCCTGAACATATCTCAGCCTATGCACTTACCCTTGAACACGGCACACCCTTTGGACGCTGGTCATCCAAAGGCTTACTCCCCCTCCCGGATCCCGACCTTGCCGCCGATATGTACGAATATGCGGAAGAATTTTTAGCGGGCAAAGAGTATATGCATTATGAAATATCGAACTGGGCAAAAGATGTCAATAATAAATCCCTTGATCTTGGATCGGTGCCCCCCGCGTACGCCTGCCGTCACAACTTACAATACTGGCATTCCCGCCCCTATCTCGCCTTTGGCGCAGGTGCACATGGATATGCCAACGGCTACCGTTACTCCAATGCTCTGCGAATCAAGACCTATATTGAGCGGCTTATTCATCCTTCATCCTTCGGTCTTCCCTTCCCACTTTCTCCCGCTGCTGTCAATCAACACAAACAGACATTGCAAGACGACATGTCAGAATACATGCTGAACAATCTCAGATTAACTAATACTGGGGCTGTAGAATCAGATTTCAGAACGAGATTCGGTTGCGGCCTTCTGGATGCCTATCCAAAGGAAATTGAAGAGCTCATCCAACTTGGCCTCCTTGAATCAAGAACCTCCGGGTTTTTTGGGGACCCGGAGGTCAGCTTTCGTCTTACCAAACGCGGAAGATTATTGGGAAATCAAGTCTTTATGCGTTTTATAGAATAGGCAACTAGTAAAGCACCTCAACGCATCTACACAAAGCATCACTCCAGGTTTGATGATTACCGCAAGCGCTTGGCTGACAGCCAGCCAGGGTGGGTCCAGGCTGCGTATCATGCGGTTGTTTGGTGGCCGGGGGCTCCTTTGGACATAATTTAGGCTCATACCCGGTCGGATTAAATCCAAACGCTTCCTGGCAGGTATTATCCACTGCAAATAATTCACCCAGTGGATAATATTTTTTATCCTTCACAGGGGATCCTGCATTCTCCTCTTTAAAGCGATCCACATAATCGAGCTTAGTCACATCCTTTAAACCGGCGTCAGCGAGTACACCCAGCATGAACACACCGCCAGACCATGAACTCTTGAAGGCAAATTGCACCGTTGCTTGTGCGCCGGCATTTATACGCACCCAGGCAAGATCTGGATCGGTGTCCCCAACGCCACCGTTAAACGTCAGTGATTCATATCCATCAGTTGCAATCGGCGCATCTGACCTTTCGGGGGAAAGGCCGGCGGTATCGCGATTTTTATCTGAATAAATCTTGACGTTTGCTGTGCTCCATGCAGTGGTGTATGGCGGGCTTGCCCAAATAACATGGTCGCCAAAACCATCATGGTTGGTATCAATTTCAACACCGTAATGAATTCCCATTACATTGTTCGGGTCGCTCCCGATCAAGTCAATAGACACATAATACCAATTTGTATCCTTCCCTAGGTTGAATGTGGAAATATCAAGATCGGAGACATAAGTCATATCTTTCAAAAAAGGACGTTCAAGGCGGTCAATTTGGTAAGAATCGCCATAAGGTGCGCGTTTCTCAGGCGCGGTGCTGGCAGATTCAACATCATAGACCAGACTTCCCAAAGGAGCCGAGTCTGCGGGCTGAATGATGTGTAAAACCGAAGGTGTTAAAGTTGCAGTTGGTGCTTCGGGTATTAAAGAAGGCGTATCCAATACAACCGGAGGCTGAACTGCAACAGGCGGCGGTGTTGATGCAACGATCTCTGCAGGCGGCTGCACTGGCGCAGTTCCGCCAGGAAGATTGCATGCCAGCAGAAAAGCAAGCACCAACATAAAAAACACTTTTTTATTGTTCATCTCACTCTCCTTTTTTGCCTTAGTGAAATTATCCTACTTTTCTACTCCAGTTTCAATAGTAATCCAATACTGGCTAAAAAAAACCGCCTCACAACGGAGGCGGTTTTTTTCATTTCACTTTTTCTTGATGGTCTTCTTAACCACTTTCTTTACAACCTTCTTGACGACCGGTTTCTTCGCAGCAGGTTTTGTGGCTGCAGGTTTCTTTGCTGCAACTTTCGGTCGATGTGTCAACGCCGCATGAGCAGCTGCCAGGCGTGCAATCGGCACACGGAAGGGAGAGCAGGATACATAGTTATTACCAATGATATGGCACCATTCCACAGAATTCGGATCACCACCGTGCTCACCGCAGATACCCACTTCGAGGCTCGGGCGGGTGGTACGACCTTCATTGATCGCCCATTGCATGAGCTTGCCGACACCATCACGGTCAATGGTCTGGAAGGGGTTTGTTCCGAGAATCCCCTGTTCCTGATAGGTGATGAGGAAGTTGCGCTCAGCGTCATCGCGTGAGTAGCCGTAGGTCATCTGTGTGAGATCATTTGTACCGAAGGAGAAGAATTCGGCTTGCTTTGCGATTTCCCTCGCGGTCACTGCGGCACGCGGAATTTCGATCATGGTGCCGAATTTATATTCAAATTTGATATTTTTTTCAGCCATCACTGCAGAAGCAATGCGTACAAGGCGCGGCTGGATCCATTCGAGTTCCTTGACAGTACCGGTAAGCGGGATCATCACTTCAGGCTTGACCACGATTCCACGCAGGGTGCAGTCTGCGGCAGCTTCGAAAATCGCGCGCACCTGCATCTCAACGATCTCAGGCATCACGATGCTCAAACGCACACCACGCAAGCCCATCATTGGATTGGATTCGTGCATACCCTTGATGGACTCAAGCAGATCTTCTTTGGCTTTCAAGCCATCAGTCTCACCCTTGACGTGCATGGTGATCACTTCTTCGAGAAGTTTTTCTTCATCAGGCATGAACTCATGAAGCGGCGGGTCGATCAAGCGGATGATAACGGGGTATCCGTTCATCGCCTCAAAGAGGCCGTCAAAGTCCTTGCGCTGGGTGGGCAGAAGTTTGTTGAGCGCGGCAGTGCGTCCACCGCTGGTTTCAGAGAGGATCATCTCTTGAACAATGGGCAGGCGCTCCGGTTCAAAGAACATATGCTCGGTGCGGCACAAACCAATACCTACGGCCCCATAAGAACGGGCGCGCTGGGCATCCTTCGGGTAATCAGCATTCGCCCAAACCTGCAAGCCGCGCATCGGTTTTCCATTCACATCCATGCGAATGCCTTTGCGGGAGGTAACTTCATCTGCCCATTGGAGCAGGGTCATCAACTCCGTTTGCTGTTCGAGCGTGGGCGTGGTCATGGGAATCTTGCCAACGAATACCTTACCCGTCGTGCCGTCCACAGAGATCCACTCGCCTTCCTTCACGATCATTTCGCCGACCTGCATCTCTCGCTTTTCGAGGTCGATCTTGATCACAGACGCGCCCACCACGCATGGAATTCCGAACTGGCGAGCTACTACAGCTGCGTGAGAGGTCGCGCCGCCTTCACTGGTCAGCACACCTTGTGAGGCGATCATGCCATGCACATCATCCGGCTTGGTAAACGGGCGCACCATGATGGTTTGCTGCTTGGCTTCCTTCGCCATTTTTTCGGTCATGTCCGCATCAAAATAAACCTGACCCACCGCGGCACCAGGAGAAGCATTGACACCCTTTGCAAGGAATTTGCCTTCCTTCTCAGCCTGATCCATCGCAGCGGCATCATATTGCGGGTGAAGCAGAGCATCTACATTTTCAGGGGTAATACGCTTGATCGCTTCTTCTTTGGTAATGAGCTTTTCATTCGCCATGTCTACAGCCATCTTGACTGCGGCTTTTGCGGTGCGCTTGCCGATGCGTGTTTGGAGCATCCACAGCTTGCCGCGCTCGATGGTGAATTCCACATCCTGCATATCATGATAATGCTTTTCAAGTTTCGCAGTGATGTCCATAAATTGTTTATAAGCCTGGGGCATTTGGTTGACAAGATTCTCGATCTGGTCGGCATTACGAATACCCGCCACAACATCTTCGCCCTGGGCATTGATCAGATACTCACCCATCATCTTGTGATCACCTGTGGATGGGTTACGGGTGAAAGCCACGCCTGTTGCCGAGTCATCGCCCATATTACCGAAAACCATTGTACAAATATTGACAGCGGTTCCCAGGGTATGGGAAATGCCTTCCTTGTTGCGATAGTCAACTGCGCGCTTGGCATTCCAGGAGCGGAACACGGCTTCGGTTGCCAGCGAAAGCTGCTTGTATGGGTCTTGAGGGAAATCTTCGCCAGTTTCTTTCTTGTATGCCGTCTTGAAAATCTCAACGACTGCCTTCCAATCCTCGCCAGTCATTTCCGTATCAAGTTTATATCCCTTCTGGTTCTTGTACTCATGCATCGGATTTTCAAATGCTTCGTCTGCGACATCCATCACCACCGTTCCAAACATCTCAACCAGACGGCGATATGAATCGTAGGTAAACCGATCATTGCCCGTTGCAGCGATCATGCCAAGCGCAACTTCATCGGTCAAACCGATATTAAGAATGGTGTTCATCATGCCGGGCATGGAGAATTTCGCACCAGAGCGGCAGGACACCAAAAGCGGATTCTTGGGGTCACCAAATTTTTTAACCGTCACTTTCTCGATCACTTTGAGTGCTTTTAATTCCTGATCCCACATGCCTGCGGGGAACTTCGTAGCCGCCTGATACGCGTTACAAGCTTCCGTTGTCACTGTAAAGAACGGCGGCACCGGCACACCTGCACGTGTCATGTCCAACAAACCAGCACCTTTGCCGCCCACGATGGATTTCACCCCATCCCATGAACCACCGGCAAGTTTTTCAACTTCTTTCACTTCGTTGAATAGATAGATCCATTTTTTCATATTATTCTCCTGCAAACGTGAAATTTGAAAACCTCGGAAACCCCGCTAAACCTTGCGTATTTTTTCAATCCACAAAAAATTTCCGAAGTCCTTAGTTATGATGATAACCATCTGATATTTTACCAAAAAGGGACAAATCCACAACTGACAAAAATCATATTCCCACAAAGGCATCAGGGGAAGTCATTATTGGCCCCTCCAAAGCATGACTAGCCTGCGAATACCAATTAGCAGGCTGGCAATCTGTAAATAAATTGCAAAGTACATTTGCCTATAAATCAGGCATAATAAGCAAACGGAAAAAATTATGCATACAAAAATCCTTGTAATTGACGATGACTTTGCCATCACTGAATTAATGAACCTGCTGCTCAAAACACACGGCTTTGAGGTAATTACAGCCAATAGCGGCACAGAGGGCATCAGATTGGTAGAAGAAAAGCGCCCCAATGTTGTACTTCTTGACCTGATGATGCCGGATATGGACGGATGGCAGGTAAGCAAGGCGCTTCGTTCATTCAGCAATGTACCCATCCTTATCCTTTCAGCTCTTAATGACCCGGGCATAGTGGCAAGCGTATTGGATACAGGTGCAGACGATTTTCTTGTCAAACCAGTGTCAAGCAATGTGCTTGTCGCGCATATTAGGAAATTGGTACGCCAGACCGGATCTTTGGATAAACTAAATCTTAAAAAAAATAGTAATCCGCTGGTCCATAACACACAGCCGCTCCGACCCTGATCTGAAGATTAATCGTGTCGAAAAAAGTT
>CAYLOW010000261.1:0-6272 GCA_964385315.1 uncultured Anaerolinea sp. | reverse complement strand
CTTGGCTTAGTCTACCCTTCTTTTACTCTACTTGTGGGTAATAGATAGGTCTTATCAGAAGGGCAGACTGAACTTGGCGAACTTGGTGAAAAGGTTAGAAAGACTGATATTTTTAGGGTGCTAACTAAATTGAAGCAAATTTGTAACTTTGCACCAGGAAAAAACAATAGCCCTAAATTGGGGTTATTAATCGAACAAATAGAGTCTATTGTAGAGAGTGAACAAAAAGTTATCATATTTTCTCAATACATTGCAGAAGGCGTTGAAAAGATAGAACCATCCGTCAATCAATATGGGGTGTCGAAAATTATTGGTGGACAAAATGATCGAGATTTTCAAGTCAATCAGTTTCAGAAAACAAAGAATATATCTATCCTTATTGCATCAGTCAGGGCGGGTGGTGTTGGCTTAAATCTGCAAGCAGCAAGTTATGTCGTACATTTTGATCATTGGTGGAATCCAGCAGTCATGTGGCAGGCTGAGGCCCGCGCACATCGTCAGGGACAAAAGCGAACCGTAAATGTGTTTTCATATTGGGTTGCAGATACAATCGAGGAAAAAATTTATCAAACGCTAAAAGAGAAAGGTTTATTGTTTGCAGATATTGTTGATGGCCTCTCTGAAACTGAAATAGATAATACTATTTCAACAGAAGAGTGGTTAGATATGCTAGGGGTTAAGCATAAAATTGTCACAACCCCTCCAAAGTTTGCTCCGCTCAATCTTTCGTTATTAGAGATTGAAGAGAAACTGAAAACGATTCCGCCAAGTGATTTCGAGCATGTTGTGAAAGACCTTTTTCATGCTTTAGGCTACCCAAATTCGAGGGTTACAGGTAGAACAGGAGATGGAGGCATCGATGTTATTTCAACCCGAAATACGTCTGATGGAGTTGTTCGAGTTATAGCGCAATGTAAAAGATATAAAGGGACGGTTGGCGTCGAGACCGCACGAGCATTTATGGGCGTCATTGCTTCCGATGAAAGTATTGGGAAAGGCTATCTTGTGACAACTGGAGAATTTACCAGAGAATGTTTGGCCTTTTGCGAAAGAAGCGGAGTAATTGTTACCTTAAATGGATCGCAAACCGCAAATTATGTCCGAAAATTTGGCGTGCAAATTTAGTAATGTAAAATAAAAGCGTCTGTCGATTAAAATCAGAGTCAAAAAGTAAGACTGCGAGTAATCCCTTTAGGCGTAAGTACGGTTTAGCATGTGCGATTTAAAGGCATATTTCCCCAATCTGTCGGCCACAGTAATTCCCGAAGCGGTGTGGTTTTGAGCTCAGGCTGGCGCAGCATCTATTTTGTATCTTTACATTGCCCTTGCAAAAACGTGTGAGACTTAAACAAACCGTTAGATGACCTTTGAGATTCCATGGAAAACTTCTACAGCATTTTAGGGGTCGCGCCCAGCGCGACAACGGAGGAGATCAGGGACCGCTTTCGGTTTTTGGCCCAGGCGTATCACCCCGATAAATTTTCCTCGCCGGAACATAAAAAGCTGGCGGAAGACCAGTTCAAGAGGCTCAATGAGGCGTACCAAACCCTGGTGAACCCGGCCAAGAGGGAACAATACAATAACAACCTGCTTCGCAAGGCGCCCTCCAGCGCAACCGGTAAAAGCCAGGGGAATACTTATCGCAGAGAGCATTGGGCGAAAAAAGAACCACCGAATACGCAGGAGCAGGTTCAACAGCAAGCCAGAAAACAGGCGGAAGAAGGGCCGCGGATGACGCAGGCGGAGCGGCAGCGCAGGGTCATCCAAATCAACCATGAGATCTTTGTGCTAAATCAAGAGATCGGCCGGTTGAGCCGGGATCTGCCGATCATGTCGAAACAGTCAGGCACCATGATCCTGGTCCTGATCGGCGGCGGCATCTTCATGCTTACCCTAGCCGGCATCAGCAGGGTATTATTACTGGTCGGGTTGACCGCGTTATTACTGGGCTTTGGTTTACTGCTCAAACGCAACAGTTTTTATACAGGCAGCTACAAGCCTGTACTGCGTGAAATTGAGAAGCGAAAACTGCGGCTTCATAATCTCGCAGCCGAAAAGCAAACCTTAATTAATGCAGGGACTTAGACTCCTGTGGAAAAGCAGGCAGACCCCATGGCTCCCCCCGAAAAATCCCTATCTGCCCGCGGCTCGCAGTTAAATAAAACCGCTGTCGTTTTTATCTTTATTGCCGGCGTTATGATGGGTATTGGCGGGTGCTGGCTGGCTATTCAAAACAATATGAAATTGCGCTATTATTTATTGGAGCAGGCTGATGTGAGTTTGCCGCAGGCACAGATCACTTCATTTGTGCACTCCATTGTTCAGGGCAATAAAGAGGCGGCTTTGAAGTTGTGGGAGGTCCACGATGACCCGTCTTCGGCCAAACAAACGGCATTGATGCAAAGACGGGAGGCTGTGATCTCTGAACTGTTGTCAGCCGGAATCGACCCCGAGTATATGGTTCTGGACGTTGAGTGGTGGACGACCTGCTGCGAACCGGGCGTAACCAACCAGTCACGAAATGCCGGCGGGGCGCGCATCAGGGTTCAATTTATCGATCAACAGGGCTCGCCGATCTCTTATATGTTCGATGTGTTCACCCGCGAACAGCCGTATTGGGGCAGCGCGATGGGCTATCCGCCGCGTACCTGGGTGATCAGGGATGTGTACCCTTATGACCAGGATCCAATGTATTGGCCCCTTATCCATGAAGCGCAGATACGATCTGTCCAACCCCCGGAGCCATGATTTGCGTCAAGCATGGATAAGAGGAATGGAGAAGGCAAATGGCGAAAGGTAACGATCCCAAAAATCTGCTCAGGTCAAAAGCGCGGTTAATATTCCGGTTCGTGTTCTCCACAGCCCTCATGGCCTTTGTGATCATAAAGTCCGCCAATATTGTAAAATATAGATTGATCCCGAAAGTTTGGTGATCCGGCAGGTTCGTTTGCAGTACATACCGCCGCCGGTCTGCAGCGCGGCGGAAGAAAAAGGTTCAAGGCTAACAGTTCCATTGGGCGGGTGGAATGCTTTGTGTAAATACTTAAGGCGATTTCAGACCAACAGGTGAATGAATGCAACCCATTAATCTTGACATCCGGACCTTGAGCTTTGTATCAACCACCATCGCGCTCGCTTTTGCCGCGGGGTTATTTGTTTTCGGGGTTCAACAAAAGCAATTTAAAGGCTTTTCGCTGCTGGCGATCGCAGTTGCCTTATTTGCCATAGCTCCTTTTTTAATAGGCTATCGGGATATTTTGCCCGACTTTATCACCATCGTTGTGGCTAATGTATTGAATATTGCAGGAATTATTTTCTTCTATGAGGGGACGCGCCGGTTTCTTGAACGTCCGGCACGTTTTCCTTCCATAAGCATCATTGCAGTGACCGTCGGGTTCAGTCTGTTCCTGTATTTTACCTACGGGGCTCCTTCAGTTAATAACCGCATCATCGGCTATACGGCCATTCACCTGATGGTCAGTGTTTTGTGTGCCGAGGAACTCAGCCGCGACCTGTATGGTTCCCGGCGGCTACCCGGGTTATTTACTGCGTTTATCTTCGCAGTCTATGGCTTGTATCAATTGTTCCGTTTGCTTTGGACCCTGGACGAGGGACCAATTTTTTCATTTATGTCCGCCGGGAATATTCATGCCCTTTCCTTTTTCGCCAATATCGTTCTCATCACCGGGTCAACTTTCGGGTTTGCCTGGATGGTCAATCAAAGTCTGATATACGATCTGACCGAGCTTGCCATGCATGACCCGTTGACCCACGCGCTGAATAGAAGAGGGATGGAACTTCTTGCAGGATACGAATTTGCCAAAATGAAAAGGGTCCCGGCTGAACTATCAGCAGTCATGATCGACATTGATCATTTCAAGCATGTGAACGATCGATTTGGCCATCGTGCTGGCGATGTGGTTTTGATGGATTTCGTCAACCTGATCCAAAAGAACCTCAGGGCACAGGATATCTTCGGCAGAACCGGCGGGGAGGAATTTCTTGTTCTTTTGCCCAATACCGGTCTTGATCAGACCCTGATCTTTGCAGAAAGATTTCGAAAATTGGTGGAAACGTACGAATTTACAGATGACCATGCCACAGTGCATATCACTGCCAGCTTTGGCATTGCGAACTGTCCCCCCGAAAGTATCAGTCTCGATAATTTGATGTTGTTTACCGACAAGGCGCTGCTTCAGGCAAAACAAAACGGCCGGAACCAGATCTCTACATTCGCGTATGGATCGGGAAAAAATCATATGGCAGGCCGCCGGACAAAACGCTCCCCAGGTGATGATCAAAAGCGAATCTGATCAACGCTTATTATGACCCCCGGCTTTTTACACAGAGCAGGGAGACGCCCTTAAACCCGCCATTACCAGGCGGACCCAATGGAGTTGTAAGAAATGAAGAAGAGCAGCCTGACTCGCAGGGATTTTCTCAAAGCCGCCGGCGCCGCTTCGGCCGGGCTTGCCCTCTCGGCTTGCGGCGTGGATGCGGCCAGCCTGCCTGACCCAACGGCGGTGCCCACCTTAACGCCGCCCCCGACCTCAACCCAAACACCGACATTCACGCCGACCCCAACCCCGCCAACCATGGGTGAGCTGGCCCGAAAGCTTGGTTTTGATATTGGCATCAGCCTGTCAATAGACCATAATGGGCTGCAGCTGCCCGCGTATCAAAATTTCATCCTTAATTTTTCAATGCTGACAGACGGGGCCGCGAGCAACCCGGGCTGGCTGGAAAGCAAGGACAGCAGGGAAAGGCAAAAAACATGGGATTATTGGCTGGCGTTATCGTCCCTTTGCGAGTCTCACAGTATCAGCCTCGACATCAATCATATCTTCTGGGGGTTTGGTTATTTTCAGGATGAAAGCCCCATCCATTACCTGTTGAATGCGTCAAAGGCGGAGATCGAAACGTACATGAAAAACAGGGTGGAGATGATGTTCAAGATCCCCTATTTCACGTCTGCCAATTTCGTGAATGAAGTAACCCCCAATGACCCTTCAAAGTCGAACGAATACGGGTTTGGAAGACTCCGCAACCCGTTCTATAATATTTATGGAGAGAACTATCCCTACGAGTGCTATAAGGTAAGCTGGAATGAGGCTGAAAAAACAGGCAGAACGGTCGGCAGGGATGTGCATTTGATCTACAACAGCGCGTCGATCGAAGCCAAATCTCCCGGGACCGATTATTCCCTGCGGTACGCGAATGATCTTAAGGGTAAGTTGAGCAGGGATTTTGGCATTGAAAGGCCGTTTGACGTTGGCATGCAGTTTCATATCACAGCGATCGATCGGGAATGGATGTGGAATTCGGCAAAGTTCGACCGTGCAAGCCTTGCTGCGCATCTGAAGGAAGTTGCCGAGATCGGCGATGTGCGCATCACGGAATTCAGCATTTCAGACACGAATGACGAACAGGAACAAAAAGACATCCTGCATACGATCATTGAAGGCTTTTTAGATTCAAAGGTCGGGAAAAGTTTCATGATGTGGGATCCCATTGGCTCAACCTTCAATACAAATGTGGATGTGATGCCGAACCTGGTGGATACGTACTACAAACCAAAGTTCATGTTCGATGAGTTGTACCAAATCCTTCAATCCAGACTGTAAAAGTATGCCATCAAATTGCCTGTCTGTGCAAAGAAGATAAGGATATCAAAATGCCACCCAAACAAATTAATCCCGCCGATACCCATGGGGTCGATCTTGAATACAATTCCCTGCGCAACGAGATCCTGAAAAGGATCGAGCTGAGGCAGCAGATCATCTCGATCACCTTAACCCTGGCAGGCATCTTCCTGAGCTTCGGGTTGTCAACCGATACGATCGCATTGATCTACCCGCCGCTCGCCGCTTTTCTTGCCATCGCGTGGGCGCAGAATGATTTCCGCATTCGGGATATCGCGACCTACATTCGAGAGAATTTGGAAAGCAAGCCGATCGGCCTGGGATATGAGACGTATGTTCAGCAGGCGCGGAAGAAAAAGAAGACAGGCTCATGGCGGTATGTTGTCATTTCACATACCGGGATATTCATTTTTACACAATTGATGGCGGTGGGGATCGAACTTCTAAAAACCATGCCGGCGGTCTTTTCTCCGCTGGAGTGGGTGCTGCTCGTCATTGATCTCATTTCGATCCTGGTTGTGATTTCATTTGCCGGGCGATCCGGCAGGTAGGGTTCAGGAAGCGGGCAGGTGTTTTCCCGGTTCGTGCCTTTTATAAAACATGTGAATGCATTATTGAATCCCGGCATTA
>CAYLOW010000260.1:0-6288 GCA_964385315.1 uncultured Anaerolinea sp. | reverse complement strand
TTATTTCAGTCTTCACGCTTTGTGAACTTTTCTGTGGTTAAATTACACTACCCTATTAAATCCTGGTGATCAAAATGCTCATTCATTCCACTTCACAACTCCTCACCCTTGCTGGCGGTCCACAACGCGGACATGCCCTTGGATCCCTCGGTATTATTGAAAAAGGTGCTGTACTCGTGCGCGATGAAAAGATCATTGCAGTCGGCACTACTGATGAATTAAAAAACGCCTACCCCGATGAGCCAACGCTCGACGCTGGGGGCAGTGTGCTTATGCCTGGCTTTGTGGATCCGCACACGCATCTCATCTGGGCAGGGGATCGTGCCAATGAATTTGAGATGAAAATGGGCGGTATGGCATATCTTGACATTCTCGCGGCAGGCGGCGGAATTATTTCCACCGTGAAGGCCACGCGCACCGCCAGCATTGAATCACTCATCGCGCAAACCCGGCCGCGCCTGTTGCGCATGTTCGCACACGGCACCACCACTGCTGAAGCAAAGACAGGCTATGGATTGCAAACATCAACCGAGTTGCGCCTGCTCAAGGCCTTGCTCGCACTTGACGATGAAAGTCCGCTTGACCTCGTCATCACTTTTCTTGGCGCACATGCTATTGCACCTGAATACAAGGATAATCCACAGGGCTATACAGATGAAGTATCCAACACCATGATCCCCATGTTGAAGGAATGGTGGGAGACGCATGCCCCGCGCCTGCCACTGCCTTTTGTTGATGTATTCTGTGAAGCTAAATCTTTTGACCTTGAACAGTCGCGACAAATTCTGACAAAGGCCCGTGCACTTGGATTTCCGCTTAAGATTCATGCTGATGAATTTGCTAACCTCGGCGGTGCCTCACTGGCGGCAGAATTGGGAGCCGCATCGGCTGACCACCTTGTCAAGACTTCTGACGCAGATATTGCCGCGCTTGGGAAATCAGACACAGTCGCGGTATCCCTGCCTTGCACGCCCTTCGGGTTGGCTGAATATGAATATACCCCCGCCCGGAAGCTCATCGAGGCAGATGCCATCCTTGCCCTGGCTACGGACTGCAACCCGGGAACGACTTGGAATGAGTCAATGCAATTTGTCATTGCCCTGGCCTGCCGCGCCATGAAACTGACACCTGCGGAAGCCATCGCCGCCACCACGATCAATTCCGCCTACGCGATCCGCAGGTCAGATACGATCGGCTCGATCGAAGCCGGCAAACAAGCGGATATGCTAATTCTGTCTGTACCCGATTATCGCCAGGTCGGATACCGCTACGGAACCAATCTGGTGAAGCAGGTCATTAAACGCGGGCAAGTGTATTCAGTGGATGTGGGATATTACCGGACTGCATAAATTTATAAAGGATAAATACAGAAATAATATGAAGGAAAACATGCAAATAGATATCATCGGCGTGCCGATAGATCTTGGCGCAGACCGCCGCGGTGTGGATATGGGTCCCAGTGCAATCCGTTATGCGCATTTACAAAACAGGCTTGAAAACCTGGGATATACCGTTCAGGATGAGGGCAATGTGGAGGTGGCGATTGCCGAAATGTGCAAAATTACCAACCCCAAGTTGAAATACGTGGACTGCATCATTCCCATGTCGCGCCGCATTGCGGGGGCGGTAGCAACTTCAGTCCAGGCGGGAAATTTCCCCCTGGTGCTTGGTGGAGACCACAGTCTGTCGATCGGTTCGGTGCGCGGGGCGGCACGCCAAAAAAAGATCGGCGTCATCTGGATCGATGCGCATCCGGATTTTAATACCAGTAAAACCACGCCCAGCGGCAACATTCATGGCATGTCACTTGCGCTGCTCGCAGGGATTGGAGACAAAAGCCTGGTGCAGTTATGGGATGAAAGCATTCCTGTCATAGACCCCGCAAAAATTACCATCATTGGGGCGCGCGACGTGGATGGCGGTGAAAAAGCGAACCTGCAAAAAGCGGGGGTAATGGTCATGGGGATGGAACAAATTGACCGCTACGGCATGGTCTCGGTAATTGAAAAAGCCATCGACCGGGTCAGCCGCGACATGGACGGAATTTACCTTTCACTCGACATGGATGCCCTCGACCCCCAACACGCTCCCGGAGTCGGAACCCCCGTCCCTGCCGGACTCACCCAACGCGAGACACATCTCGCCTGTGAATTGATCGCTGAAACAAACCTGCTCATCGGCATGGACCTTGTTGAAGTCAACCCCATCCTTGATGGGCAAAATAGAACCGCGGCTCTGGCTGTTGAATTCGCACTCTCTGCACTGGGCCGCCGAATTTGGAATGGTAAATCATGAATCCGACTCTTAACGATATTGAACGACTCGCACGCGGCGCAGGTGCCATCCTGCGTGACGGATACGATAAGGAACACAAGATCAGTTATAAAGGGGTCATCGACCTTGTGACGGAAGTGGATCACGCTTCCGAAGCCTTTTTGTTGAAGGAGATTCAGTCCCGCTTCCCGGAGAGCCACATTCTGGCGGAGGAAAGCGGAGAAATCCAAGGCATAAATGAGGGCGTCTGGTATATCGACCCGCTTGATGGGACGGTAAACTACTCCCACCATATCCCGTTATTTAGCGTCTCCATTGCGTATGCCTTCAAGGGCGTCGTCATCCTCGGTGCGGTGTATGACCCCATGCGCGATGAATTGTTCAGTGCTGAACGGGGCAAAGGCGCGCAACTGAACGGCAAACAAATTCATGCTTCCAAAGCGACCGAACTGCAAAAGAGTTTGCTGGTGACAGGCTTCCCGTATGACACCTGGAACACCAAACAGGATAATTTCCGTAACTTTGAGAAACTTGCCAAAATGACCCAGGGCGTGCGACGTCTCGGCTCTGCCGCGCTGGACGGCTGTTATGTCGGCGCAGGACGATTCGATGCCTTCTGGGAATTACGCCTCAACGCCTGGGATATCGCTGCCGGAGGGCTGATTGCAGAAGAAGCAGGGGCAAAGGTCACAGCAGTCGATGGCAGCGCGGATTACATATCCTCTCCACAATCCATTCTTGCCGCGGCGCCAGGGATCTATCAACAATTACGGGAACAATTGTCGTAGCAGAAATTACACACTTCAGTACACAAGACTTTGAATCAAAACGGGAGAACAAGTCTCCCATTTTGATTCAAACAACGACCTGCCGCAAGTTATAATAAATTCATGAAAGAGCAAAAACTGATCCTCGTTACCGGCTCAACCGGATACATTGGCGGAAGGCTTGTGCCGAAGCTTCTTGAAGCCGGCTACCGTGTGCGCTGCCTGGTGCGTGATCCTTCGCGTTTGCAGGGACGTGCATGGATCAACCAGGTGGAAGTTATAAAAGGAGATGCGCTCTCACCTGAAGAACTTATTGAAGCCATGCAGGGGGTATCCATTGCCTACTATCTGATACACGGAATGCAAGGCGGAAAAGTGAATGCAGAACGCGACTTGCAAGTGGCGCGTAATTTTACGCAAGCCGCGGAGGAGGCAAATCTTGAACGCATTATCTACCTCGGCGAACTGGTTGACCCGACTGCAAATCTCTCGCCCTATTTACGCGCACGTCATGAGACAGGATATCTGCTTCGTTACGGCAAAGTCCCTGTGACCGAATTTCGCGCGGGCATGATCGTGGGCTCCGGGTCAGTGTTGTTTGAAATGATCCGTTACCTCACCGAGCGTGAGCCTGTATTGGTCTGCCCAGCCTGGTGTTTTTCACAGGCACAACCCATTGCCATCCGGGATGTGCTTTCCTATTTGGTGGGCGCTCTCAAGACCCCGGACAGCCTTGGCCGCGTGATCGAAATCGGCGGCTCCACCCGCCTGACGTATGCGGCCATGCTTTTGGGATATGCAAAAGAACGCAAATTAAAACGGTGGCTCATCCCCACTCCATTTTATGCGCCGCGCCTCTCTGCCTATTGGGTGCATTTGATCACGCCCATCCACTGGCGTTTGCTGGCGCCATTGATCGAGGGCCTGCACTTCGATCTCATCGTGCACGATGACTCGGCAAAAAAGATCTTTCCGCGCATCAAGCCAATTGACTTTCAAACTGCTACGCATCTTGCGCTGGGACGCATTCAACGGGACAATGTGGAAACAAGCTGGTCTGACGCGCTCGTCACCGCAATGGGAGACTTCAAACCGTATCAATTCATTGTTAGCGATGGCATGTACATCGAGCGTTTGCAGGTCCAGCTTGACATAAAGTCTGAACCTGTCTTTCGCGCCTACACCGGTATTGGCGGCGAACGCGGCTGGCTGTACATGGATTGGGCCTGGGCCTTGCGCGGCTGGATGGACAAAGTGATTGGCGGCGTGGGCCTGCGGCGCGGGCGACGGCATCCCGACGAAATCCACGTGGGCGAATCGCTTGATTTCTGGCGTGTCGAAGCCATCGAAAAAAACAGGCGTATGCTCCTGCGCGCTGAAATGAAAGTCCCCGGCAAAGCCTGGCTGGAATTTGAATCCACACCGCAGGCTTCACCCGGGGAAACATTCCTCTCTGCCACCGCTTACTTTGCACCGCACGGCATAAGCGGATTCTTATATTGGTATGCCATGTGGCCTTTCCACAAATTCATCTTTGCCGGCCTGACTCGCGGACTGGCCTCCCGCGCCCGTATTCTTGCCCGTTCTTATTAGTATTCGCGAAAAGGTATTGTGAGCAACTTAAACAAACTCATCCTCGTAACCGGGGCGACCGGTTATATTGCCAGTAGACTCATTCCCCAATTATTAGATCGCGGCTATAAAGTCCGCGCAATGGCAAGAAACCCGCAGCCTCTCTTTTCGCGGAGCTGGCATGGCAAGGTGGAAATTAAGCGGGGAGATGTCATGGATACCGCATCCCTGGCGGCGGCGCTAAAGGACGTCCACACTGCATACTACCTTATTCATAGTATGTCTTCGGGGGTTGGATACACCAGACTCGAAACGCAGGCGGCACGCAGTTTTTCGCTCGCGGCAGAAGCGGCGGGCGTGCAGCACATCATCTACCTCGGTGGTCTTGTAGACGATGAAAGCGGGAACATATCACCGCACCTGCTGTCACGGATCAAAACAGGCGAAACTCTCATGCAGGGGAAGGTCCCTGTTACAGAATTCCGCGCCAGCGTCATCGCCGGCTCCGGCAGCACATCCTTTGAAATGATCCGTTTTATGACTGAGTTATTTCCCGTTGTTCCTTCGCACAATTGGCTAAAAAACAAGTCCCAGCCCATTGCCATACAGAACGTTATTGATTATCTTCTATCTGCGCTTGAAAAATGGGAAAAGACCGGAAGTGTGGTGGAAATTGGCGGTCCGGATATTATGACCTACCAGGAACTCATGCAATGTTATGCGCGTGCGCGTGGGCATAGGCGTAAATTCCTTTTTCTACCTTATATCCCGGTCAGGTTGATGGCATTCGGTGTGGGGTTGGTAACTCCCGTGCCACGCCGCATTGCGCGCGCATTGGTGAGGGGTATGTCTGACGACAGTATCGTCACACACCCAAATGCCCACGAGGTCTACCCCGAAATACATCCCATTGATTTTGATACCGCTACCAAACTGGCTTTGGATAATTTACATCCGCTTAAGATCGATCGGGCGTGGGAGGTGGATATCGAAAACTCGGACGCTTCCCGTTCCGGCACGGCTATCAATAAGCATGAAGGCTTTTTCATTAAATATCAACAAGTAATGGTACATAACCAACCTATGCCAGTGTTTAAGGTCCTCTCCAAAATAGCGGAGGGTTTGGGAAAACGGCATTTTGTTATTGATACCATCGAGCCCAATAAACTTTTGCTCCTGCGTGTGCAGAAAAATATCCCTGGTGATGGCTGGCTTGAATGGCACGTGAAGCGCTGCGGTGAAATGACTTCCCTAACCCAGACAATTTTCTTTGCCCCGCGCGGCTTGGCAGGGTTTGTATACTGGAATTTCCTGTATCCGATACACATGCTTACATTTCACTACTTCCTTCAAAAGATCAGGCGTGAGTGCAATCCGTAAGGGCAGTCCACCACAAAGACAGAAAAAACAAAAACATTACATCCTGGCAATAAGACTGCAAAGAATCACTGACATAAAGCACTTGACCGGCTCTCTTATACGTCATACAATACTTTAACAATATACGGTCAAAAGCGGCGAAGCCGGTGTAATTCCGGCGCTGTCCCGCAACTGTAAATTAGCTTTTAGCGTTAGCCCAGCTGCTAACATTTAAGAGCTGATGAGTCAGGTCGCCAGCTCTGGCCGGTTCCAACACACTCTCGTGGAAAGGAGGTGGAGGATGGCTTGATCGAAT
>CAYLOW010000259.1:0-6306 GCA_964385315.1 uncultured Anaerolinea sp. | reverse complement strand
GTTAGGAATATAATGTGCAAAAAAATACATTTCATTTAGTTTCCCTGGGTTGCGCAAAAAATACAGTTGATTCTGACTCAATGGCGCAGCTGCTCCTGCGAGACGGGTATCGCGTAGCGGCTGATCCCGATAAGGCCGCGGTTTTGATCGTGAATACATGCGGGTTTATCGGTTCTGCGAAGGAAGAATCTTATAAAGTACTGGGTGAACTTGCCCAGGCAAAACGTAAAGGGCAGGTGCTGATTGCAGCTGGCTGCCTTACCCAACGCTATGGGGTGGAAGTCGCGCAGAAGGTTCCCGGTGTGGATGGAATTCTCGGCACACGCCGGTGGATGGATATTGTTCAGGTGGTTCGGGAGGTACGTCCTTTAACTGGCTCGGGACTTCGACCTGAACCTGTTTATCATTTACCAGAATCCGCAACAGTCGGTTCTGATGAAAGAGATGCGCTGCGGGTAAGTGTGGCAGGGGCGAGTGCGTATCTTAAAGTGGCGGATGGCTGCCGTCGCCCATGTGCGTTTTGTGCCATTCCACTCATCAAAGGCACGGCTGTTTCGCGCCCCGTTAAGACGATAGTCAATGAAGCCCGGGTATTGCGTGATTCTGGTGTGCGTGAGCTTGTGTTGATCGCGCAGGACACGACAGATTATGGCCATGACCTCGGCATGAAAGATGGGCTTGTGAGTCTGCTTGAGCAGTTGACGGATGCTGTGCCTGATATGGATTGGATCCGTATCATGTATTCATATCCGGGATATGTCACCGACCGTCTCATTGAGGTGATGGCAACCCGGAAACAGGTTTTACCGTACCTGGACATCCCGCTTCAACACGCGCACCCAAAAACATTGAGGCGCATGAAACGTCCATCCAATATAGACTGGGTCTATAAGACCCTTGCAAAAATGCGCGCTGAAATCCCCGATCTATCCATCCGCACCACATTCATTGTTGGCTATCCCGGCGAGACGGATGAAGAATATCAAACCCTGTATGATTTTGTGAATGAGATCCGTTTTGATCGCGTGGGCGCTTTTACGTTTTCATTTGAACCGGGGACGACATCCGCGCCGCTGGGGGACCCGATCCCTGCTGAAGTCAAACAGGATCGTTTTGAGCGTTTGATGGAACTCCAACAAAATATATCCCTGCAGGTTAATCAATCCTACGTTGGCAGGACGTTGGATGTGTTGGTCGAGGGATTTGATAACGACATATCCATTGGGCGTTCCTACCGTGATGCGCCTGAAATTGATGGATTGGTCTTAATTGAAGGAAAGGCTAAAGTGGGTGACATTGTACCGGTCAAGATCACCGGCGCGATGGCATATGACCTGACAGGGACGCTGGCCCGGAAGGTGATAAAGTTGTAAATATCAATGTCCTTTGATAGCTCTCTTTGTGCTGATGTCTTTTTGAGAGACCGGAGGCAGTTTAAATCAAAAAATCCGCTGTATCAAAAGCAGCGGATTTTTCTGTTTACGATCTATGACGCCCTTGCAAAGGCGGTGGCTCCCAAGATCAGAGCGGAGAGGAACAGGTTCACTCTCAGCAGAATGATTTCGCGGCGCTGCAGCCTCGCCATTTCGTCCATATCTGCATTTTCTTTTTTCATCAAGATACGGTGAATTGCAGGCAGAACTTCCCAGGTTTGGACGGCGCTTGTTACCGCCAGTATGACTGCCAATGCATGTTTGATCAAAATAGCCAATGACCACTGTGTGCTTGTGGCAAGGAATCCGTCATAATGAGGGTTCGTACTCAGTTGAAACATGCCGGTTGCAACCAGTAGTCCCATGCAAAACCATGCCAGTGGTTCGAGTTTTTTTTGCAGGGCGGTGATAAAACGAAGTTGATCCGCCAGATTTAAAGTCTGACGGGATGCTGGAATGACCAGTAGATTAATTGCAGCAAGGCTTCCAATCCACGTAACCGTGGCAAGCATGTGCAACCAGTAAATCAGGGCCATTGCCCATGCTGACGGCGTGATCATGGAGGTGCGGTTGCTGCGGGAGGTTCTGTGGGAACATCAGTGGCAGCAGGAATGGTTTCAGTGGCCGGCCCGGCGGTCGGGGGAATCGCGGTGGGTGGGTAGCATTGTTGAAATGCCTTGTTGGAGTTGCCGGAGGCGGTATCATCCAAATTTCCAAGACCACTTGCGGTCTGATATTGCTCATACGCCTTGCAATAATTTTGTTGTGTGAAGAGATCGTCACCGTAGCGCATGGCGGAGTATTGAAGACGCTGTGAGGCGGTCATCGTACCGTCCCACATGTTCGCCCAGCCATTGCCGACCTGATTGAAATAATTGAAGGCCTGACTCCAATCCAGTTCCCAAAAACTTGCACCAGTGATGTACATCCGCGCACCTTCGCGTAGTTGAACCGACGTGTTATCCAGCGGACCGAACCGTTCGGCAAGCGTCAGGTAATAAATTCCGCCTTCAAGGTTTCCTTCCTGGGTAATCAGCATATAGCCGCGATTCCTCAGTGAAAAATAATACATACCATCTACCTGTGCGGTTTTATAGGTGGGATCAAGTTTACGGATACTGTCAATTGCGCTCAATGCATTGCCCCAATCCTGGGCTTGAATGAGCTGCTGGGCGCGTTGATAGGCACTTTCTGCACCGCTGAAATCGGGTGTGGACGTCAGTGTGGGGGCTGGGGTGGGGGTGGGTATGGAACTCTTCACCAAAACCTCGGTTAATTTATCCCTTGCACCGGGGTAGTCGGGCTTTTTTGAAATGATATATTGCAGCCGTTGTGCAGCTGCTTCATATCGTTGGAATTCGATATCCACGAGCGCGAATTGATATTGTTCCGTCACTTGTTGTAATACGATCGAATCTTCCGCCGCTTTGCGGTCACGGATGCCGGAGGAATATCCGCCAAAACCGCCCAGCCCGATCAACAGGATAAATCCAAAAATACCGATCAGGATGGAAAGCCAGCGGCGGGATTTTTTCCTGACAGGCTTGATCGGCTGGGTGTCATCCATTTGAGGTTGGGGAGGCGTGAGAGGTTGTGTGTTTTCAGTTTGTTCTGACATGATGATAATTATACTTCCGTTTGAAATGTGCCATAAATTTCATGATTATTGTTTCATCCCTACAGATTAAATAACTGTTTTGCGTCCGACCAGACAATGACCAGGGCGACAATCCCGCCAACAGTCATTCCCATCAGCGCTGTTGATATGGCCCCGCCTGGCAGGTACAAAGCCAGTCCATATGATGTTACACCTCCGACAACCGCGGCGACCAGTCCTTTGACCACAGAACCGCCCACGTGGATCGGCTCATGTGTTCGCTTGGACAGCCACCCGAACAGGACGATGGCTTCTATTAAAAGCGCGATTTCGGCGAAGGCAATAACCGGAGCTCCGATCTCCCTGAAAAAAGTTACCCCAATGTATCCAATGCCGAGGAACATGACGACGCGCAGCATCACTGCGTAAAGCGGGTACATTGGCTCTTTGCGGGCATAAAAGGCGCGTGCGGCAATCTCATGGATGGTGTAACCTGTGAGGGTCATCAAATATGCCCGCGTTGTCCATGTTACCAGCGTGGAGGTGGCTTCGTCGAAGCCGAAGACCCCGCGCACGAGTGGATGAATCCCGCCAGCCATGACTGCTGCAATCGGGATGGTAAGTGATATTAGCACTCGCAGAGCACGTTCTATCGTTGAACGGAACTCCGCCCACTCGCCGCGCGCCGCAAGTTCTGAAAGCGCCGGAAGCAGGGCGGTGGCAATTGCAGTCCCAAGGATCGTCTCAGGCACTTGCATAATCATCCAGCCGTAGGTGAGGGAAGTGACTGCGCCGACTTGATCAAGCCGTGAGGCGATGTTATCGCGTGCCAGTACAATGATTTGAATCCCGCCCATGGTCAGTAAACGCGGCGCCATTAATTTCAAGGCTTCGATCAATCCTGTGTGACGAATATTCAAAGATGGAGTCCAGCGGAAACCAAATTTAAAGAGCATCGGCACCTGAATGAGGAGGTGCATAACCGCGCCGATAATGACACCATAGACCAGGCCATGCACGCCGTAAGCCGGCACAAGGAATATTGCGCCGAAGATCTGCCCAATGTTGTACATGCTGGGCGCCATGGCGGGAAAAATAAAATGTTGATTTGCCTGCAGTGAAGCCATCACCAGGCCGCTGATCGAAAAAATGACCGTGCCGATCAGGTTCAAACGCATCAACTCAGCAAGGAGAATACGTTGCTCCGGTCCAAAGCCCGGCGCGATGCCAAGTTTTGCATCCACGATGGGTTGGGCAAATATTGCGATGAGAATGGCAATTGAGCCGGTCACCAGGAATGCAACATTTGCTACGCGGGAAAACAGATCCCATGCGGCGGCGCGGTCCCTGGTGGTGAGGTATTCCGTCAACAGGGGGATAAAGGCCATTGCAAGCGCCCCGCCTGAGATAAGTGCGAACAGCACGTCGGGCAGGTTGTTCGCCGCGTTGAATGTATCCAACAGGCCTACCGAGTCTGAATACTGACGCGAGATGATCCCCGTGCGAACAAAGGCAAGAATTTTATCCACCAAAAAGAAAAACGCGATGATCAGCGAGTTTCGAGTGAGACGCGATAGTTTGCTCATTGGTTAGTGATCGGTCGTTGACATCATCTCCGCGCCCGGCAGTTTATCGGCAAGTAAATGAATCTTGTGTATTAACGTAGGCAGACATTGCGGACATATATATTTTGGCTCATTCTTGAAAGTCAGGTGCAGCAATGGGATCTTCTCATCAGTACGCCCGCAATTCAGGCAGTTTTTTTCGTTTTCTTCGTTCATGGCTTCTCCATTGGATTGTGCAGGTGAGAAGTTATTAACTTCAACCTGTCGGTTTGGATACTTCTAAATTTTTACAGCGTGCCCTTGTACATTCCGCCGTCCACGTTCAGCATGACGCCTGTCACATATGAAGCGGCAGGGGAGACAAGGAATGTGGCGACCTTGGCAAACTCTTCAGGCTGTCCCAGTCTTCCAAGCGGACTTTGTTCCGACTGCTTTTTTATCTCATCCTCAACTGTTGACTTGTTCGCCGCTGCGCGGGATGACATTAATTCTGTGACCCTTTCTGTCTCTGTCCAGCCCGGCAGAATGGAATTGAAGCGGATATTTTCCCCGCCGAGTTCCAGAGCCAAAGATTTGGTCAAGCCGATCGTTGCCATGCGGACACTGTTCGACAAAAGCAAATTTACAATTGGTTGTTTGACAGACATGGAAGTTACTGTCAGTACACTCGCTGCATTCGACTTCCGCAGATGGGGCAGGGCGGCTTTAATGAGGCGAACATGCAGCATCAGGCCTAAATCCACTCCTTTTTGCCATGCGGCGTCGTCGAGCGAATCAATTGAGCCGGGAGGCGGGCCGCCCGCATTGGTGATGAGAATATCCAAACCGCCAAGGGCTTCTGCAGCCTGCTGAATCAGTTTCTCGGGAACATCAGCAAGACCAACATCACCAACCAACCCGATGACCTGTGCACCTGTTTCCTTGCTTATCTTCTCTGCGACAGCCTTGATCTTTGCACTATCACGGCCGTTGATGGCGATCTTGCAGCCTTCCTTTGCCAGCGCCAGGGCAGTGGCGTAACCCAATCCCCGGGATGAGCCGGTGACCAGGGCGCGTTTGTCTTTGAGGCCTAAATCCATTGTGTCTCCTTATGTTTTTCATGCCGATGAGAAGAGGGCGGTCTTCCCGCCGAAGCAACCATGCAGCACTTGGAGGTTGCTTCGGGAAAATCATCCCTTGCTGCGACATCAAATGATTTCGATTCTTTCATCAATAATCTGACCATCTTCCCAGTTTGCTTCGACCCATTTTGCCACACTTTGCAAGGATTGTCGCAGAATCACCGCATCGGAATTGACCATCGCGCATGCAATGACTGCCTCCTGCCATTTGTCCTGCAAATCCATCTCCGCTGCTGAGACATTAAATTCACGGTGCAAACGGGCAATCATTGGCTTGATCCGTCCGCGTTTTTCTTTGAGTGAGGAGCAGAGCGGCAGGTGCAGGTGGATAGTGAGTGTGGCGATCATTTATTGTGATTTACGATTTTTGATTTACGCTTTACAATCCCATTCATGAGCACCGAAACTTCCTACAATCAAGCTCTTGATTATCTTTATTCCTTTGTGGATTATAGCCTTAAACATGCCTCGGATTTGGCGAAGGCAGATTTCAACCTTGACCGCATGTTCGCCTTAATGAAGTCATTGGGGAACCCGCAGAATCAATATCCCATCATCCATGTGGCGGGGACGAAGGGGAAGGGGTCAAC
>CAYLOW010000258.1:0-6323 GCA_964385315.1 uncultured Anaerolinea sp. | reverse complement strand
CGTTCCTTACATCTCCACGCCTAAAGCCGGGAGCTTTGCAGAACATTCGGTAAAACAGTTTGATTCCAGCCAAGCCAAGTTGGTATACAATAGAAAAATAAGGAGAAAATATGCTGGAGGGTGAACCAGTCCTGGTTATGTTAGTGGAAGACAATATAGATCATGCAGAGCTTGTGATCAGAACACTGGAAGATCATCGTATTGCCAACAAGATCATTCACTTCATGGATGGGCAATTGGCTCTTGATTATTTATTCAGACGGAATGAATATCAAGACCCTATCTCGAGCCCGCGCCCGCATATGATCCTCCTTGATTTGCGACTGCCCCGTGTAGACGGTCTTGAGGTGCTTCGGATCGTGAAAGAGCAGGATGATCTAAAGATCATCCCTGTGATCATCCTAACCACATCTGAGGCAGATAAGGACATGCTTCACGCATATGATCTGCATGTCAACAGTTACCTTGTCAAGCCTGTCGGGTTTGAGGATTTCAGTAAACTTATGAATGATCTCGGCTTTTACTGGCTGGGTTGGAATTCGCACCCGCGCAGTTAATCATTGCCACAGGAAGTTCAATATGGTGGAAAAAACAATTACCATTTTACTGGTTGAGGATGAAGACCCCCATGCAGAACTAATTCAACGCGCATTCGAAGGCCAGTGGGGGGGCGTCCAAATTCAACGCGCAAAATCACTGGCGGAGGCACGTGCCCATATGAACTCGCAAAAGGTGTCGCTGATCATTGCAGATTGGCGTCTGCCGGACGGCGAGAGCATGGAGCTAATTCCCTATCAGCGCGACCTTATGACCGTCCCCATTATTCTGATGACAAGTTATGGCAACGAGCGCATTGCTGTGGAAGCGCTTAAATCTGGCGCACTGGACTTTGTGATCAAATCTCCAGAATCCCTGGCAGATATGCCCCACCTTGCTGAACGTGCACTGGGACAATGGACTGCACGCTCTGAACGCTTCCGGATGCAGGAAGCGCTGCGAAAAAGCGAAGCGCAATTTCGTCTGCTTGCAGAAAACGCAAGTGACATGATCACCCGCCTGACGACCAGTGGAGAGGTGCTATACATCTCCCCGGCCTGCAAGACCATCCTTGGATTCACCCCTGAGGAACTGACCGGTAAAAACAGTCTCGACCTCATACAGGAGAAAGAGCGCATTGCCATCCTAAGGTTGTTCAGAAAGGAAGATTCATTGGAAACCCACACCCTTGCACATCAGGCACTGCACAGGGATGGACGGTACGTCTGGTTGGAATCATCCGCCCGCGCCGTTCTCGACCCTCAAACCGGTTCCATCACCGAAATTCAAACTGCATCCCGTGATATAACTGATAGAAAAAATCCGAAAAGGCCCTGCGTGAGGTACATGACGACCTTCAAAAAGCGTATGATCGAACCATAGAAGGCTGGGTGCATGCCCTCAACCTGCGTGACCGTGAAACAGAAGGCCATACCAGGCGCGTCACTGAATTAACCGAAAGAGTGGCAAAAGCAGCTGGTTTCCCGGCAGAAGAACTCATCCATATACGCCGCGGCGCATTGCTTCATGACATGGGTAAAATGGCGATCCCTGATGAAATCCTGCAAAAACCCGGACCTCTCAACGAAACCGAATGGATAAAGATGCGCCAGCACCCGCAATACGCATACGATATGCTCTTTCCCATTGAATACCTGCACCCGGCGCTAGTGATCCCTTTTTGCCACCACGAAAGATGGGATGGCAGGGTTATCCGCACAAATTGAAGGGTGAAGAAATTCCGATCGCAGCGCGTCTCTTTTCAATTATTGACGTTTGGGATGCGCTGTGCAGTGACCGACCCTATCGAAAAAAATTACCAGATGTGGATGTCATACGATATTTGCGCGAAAAATCAAACATTCGTTTTGACCCAAAACTTGTAAACCTTTTTCTAACAATTATGGAACCACAACAATCAAGTTGACACTCCCCCTCACATCGGGTATGCTTGCATACGTCCGGGCAGGCCCGGCGCGGCGAAGCCTTTCGAACCCCGCCAGGATCGAAAGATAGCAACGGTAAGGAAGAGTCTTTGGGCGCCGCCGGTAGCCTGCTCGGATATTATTCCCATTTTTTGTTTATAATCTTCCCATGACCTCATCTAACTGGACCAAGTTCTTCGTTGCCATGCTGATCGGCATTGTGCTCGGGTTGTTCTACGGTTGGAAAATTTCCCCTGTCCAATACACTGATGTCCCGCCCACTATTCTGCGCCAGGATTACCGCACTGATTACGTGCTGATGGTGGCGGAAGCCCATCAAAGCGGAGGTGACCCCGAAGTAACTGCACGCCGGCTTGCAATCTTCGGAGGTGAGCCGCCAGCACAAATTGTCAGCTCGGCGCTGAAATATGCAACCAACAACGGATTCACCCAGAATGAGATCGTGCTTTTGCAGGATCTACTTAGTGCGATGCAGAGTTACCAACCAGAGGGGAACAATACCCCATGAAATTATTTCGCGGCTCGATCTTTTTCATCATCCTTGGTCTCATTGCAGGTCTAAGTCTTGGCCTGATTTACTCATGGCAGATATCACCTGTAACATATGTGGATGCCAACCCTGCCATCTTACGCGCTGACTTCAAAGATAAATACAGGATCGTCATTGCTGCCGCGTACTCATCTTCACTTGACCTTGCCCGCGCCCGCGCCCGCCTTGATTTGTTAAGCGACAAAGACCCGATTGGCGAACTCAGTGCCCAAGCTCAGCGTATGGCAGGCGCAGGCGAATCGATTGAAGATACTCAGCTCCTTGCAAAACTTGCCACAGATCTGCAACAGGGGTATGCAAGTAATGTAATTCCGGGCACTCCGGTTGTGATTACCTCTTTTGTTGGCACGCCCTTTGTCGCAGTAACCGGTACACAAGGGCTTGAAACTCCAAATACAGAAGGACCGATCCCAACCGTAACTGATTTTTTAGAACCGGCGATCCTCCCGACCTTATCTTTTGAACAAACACCACTTGTACCACAAGGACTATACACGCCTACACCGCGTCCCATCCCCACCCAAGGCATCAACATCCCATTCACTCTTGTCGGTCAGGAGACAGTCTGTGATAAAACTTTATCCTCAGGCCTGCTGCAATTCATCCTGATGGACTCGCACCATAACCAGGCGCCGGGCATCCAAATCATTGTCACCTGGGACGAGGGGGAGGATAGCTTCTTCACGGGATTCAAGACCGAGATTGGTGATGGGTACGCGGATTTCATCATGCAGGCAGATACCGTTTACAGTATCCGTGTAGTAGACGGCGGCTCTTTTGTCCCTAACATATCAGTGCCCGCATGCACCGATTCAAACGGTGAGAATTACCTAGGGGGAATATTGCTCACCTTTCAACAACCGTAAATTATCTTCCAGCATTAGTTAGGCAATCGGGTGGCTGTTTAGGAAAATATGCAACCTAATCCCTGTTCATTCGTTATATTCAACAAACAAAATAAGGAGACCGAATGAACACATCATTTCAAAATCAAAAACCGGGTTTATTCACAACAATTGCCGTGATGACCCTCGTCAGCGGCATCATCAATCTTTTTTGGGGATTTATCGCCTCAGCCACTGCACTGGGCACACTTATCGGCGTAATCTGCCTTCCAATCACTATTTTGCCCACCATCCTCGGCATTTTTGAGATTATTTACGCGGCAAAACTATTAAGCGCGCAGCCAGAACCGATTCAACCCTCACAGACCCTTGCGATCTTTGAAATTCTGACTTTCTTAATTGGAAACATTTTTTCAATGGTAGTCGGCATTCTCGCGCTCATCTTTTATAATGACATCAGCGTTCGAGACTATTTTTCCCGTATCAATGGTACAGTAATTACGGCTCCACCTCAAGCAGCGCCTGCATCCCCTACGCCAATTCCCGCTGTGGAACCGGAACCGCTGCCGCTTCCCGGCTTAATTGAACCTGAAACACCTCAACCTGTTGAAGAACCTGTCAAACCAAAACGCATTCGAAAAGTTGCGAGAGAGTAAAACATCAATACATCGGAGCTCTCATGGATTTCAGATGGATTATATTGCCTGTGGTTTCCCCTTGACTCTCAACCCGCTCAACCTTAGAATCAACGTATAATATAACGGAACGCAGGGAAGAGCCTCAAAAGTAGCAATGATGATCGTCTGCAAATCTATTGCAATTTGAGCGCCGAAGGTGCAAATCTGGGAACAGCGAAACCAGATGAAACTCTCAGGCAAAAGGACCCTGTTTCCGCATAAAGCTTCTGGAAAGTCTCAATCGACAACGAGACACCGACGGTGTAAAGTTTGGTTGGTCAACTGGTCTGGACAAACGACAAAGCGGCTAATAAACTAATCTCTCAGGTTCAATTACAGAGGACGCGCAATTCTATAATTGCACGTCCTTTTTGATTCGCCAATTCATTCCATGTGGAGTACTTCAGCGGCAAACCGCTGGGCTCCAAAATTCAAAGGAGATATTAAAAATGAACGTTCCTTCCAACCTAAAATTTGCAAAATCTGATGAATGGTTCGACCCCTCCAGCGGCGCAGTCGGCATCAGTGATTATGCACAAAACCAACTGTCAGACATTGTCTTCGTCGAAATTCTCGTCGAGGAAGGAGAGGAAGTCGCCGCAGGAAAAATGATCGCCTCTGTCGAATCAGTTAAAGCCTCTTCTGAGATCTACTCACCTGCTTCGGGCAAAGTCAGTGCGGTGAATAAAGGACTTACCGAAAAACCTGAAACCCTCAACTCCGATGCTTTCGGTGACGGCTGGATGATCAAGATCGAAGGCGGCACAGCTGGTGATGTGATGGATGCCGCTGAATACGAAAAGTATTGCGAAGGGCGCACTCACTAAAATATGCTACTGCGAAGAGAAGCACTTCCCGACCTCAAAAGGGCATCACTACCCCCTGAAGATCAGTTTGGGAAGAAAACCCGCGCAATGACCTGGAGAAAACATGACCTATATCCCGATTTCCCCCAATGAAAGGGATGCAATGCTCAAAGAGGTCGGCGTCAATTCACTTGATGACCTCTTTGACGCCGTTCCAAAGAAACACCGCTTTCCCGAATTGGACCTCCCCCCCGCATTAACCGAAATGGAAGCCGCTTCGCTTTTAGGCGAAATGGCAAACACCAATGAGAATGTGCACGACCACCTGGTTTCATTCCTCGGCGCAGGTGCGTACAATCACTATATCCCGTCTGTAGTTGATCACATCCTCAGACGCGGTGAGTTTTATACAGCCTACACCCCCTACCAGCCTGAAATTTCGCAAGGCACTTTACAAGCGATCTTTGAATATCAATCGCTGATGACACAACTGACCGGTATGGAAGTCTCAAACGCCTCGCACTATGATGGCGCGACAGCCGCTGCCGAAGCGGTAAACCTTGCTTATGCCCAGTACCGAGGCAAGCGCAGGAAGATCGTCCTCTCCCCCAGTTTACATCCACAGTACCGCGAGGTCATTCGTACCTACACACAAGGCCTGGATCTGGAAAAAGTCGGGGACGGTGAATCCGCTGACCTCGAAGCAGGGCCCGAAGCGTTGACCACTCTTGTGGATACCAATACCATGCTTGTCATTGTCCAGTATCCTGATTTCTTCGGACGCATCCACGATTACACAAAACTCATCGAAGACGCGCATATAAAAGGCGCCTTGGTTTGTATCGTTGCAAACCCCACTGCGCTAATAATGCTTAAAACTCCAGCCGAAATGGGTGCGGATATTGTAGTTGGCGAAGCCCAACCGCTTGGGATTCCGCTTTGGTTTGGTGGACCCTACCTCGGTTACTTCACTACAAAAAAATCATACGTTCACAAAATGGCAGGACGGCTGATCGGTGAAACCGTTGATAATCGTGGTCAGCGCGCCTACGTGCTGACTTTGACTGCCCGCGAACAACACATCAAACGAGAGCGTGCTACTTCCAACATTTGCTCCAATCAGGGCTTACTGGCGCTGGCTTCCGCTGTTTACATGTCCACGCTTGGCAAGACCGGCTTGCAGCAGGTTGCAAATCTTTGCTACCAAAAAGCGCACTACGCTGCCAGCGAACTGAGCAAGATCGATGGTTTTGGCCTTTGTTTCACCGACCCATTCTTCCATGAGTTCGCCTTGTGCTGCCCAAAACCTGCCAGTGAAGTAAACGAATTTTTGCTTGATCACGGTATCCTCGGCGGGTACGACCTCGGCCAGGATTATCCTTCGCTCGCAAATCACCTGCTGGTCGCTGTGACTGAAATGAACAGCAAGCAGGAAATTGACACGCTGGTGGAAGTGTTAAAGG
>CAYLOW010000257.1:0-6333 GCA_964385315.1 uncultured Anaerolinea sp. | reverse complement strand
TAGCCTAGGCTCTGCCTTAGAAGCCCCCGCATTCATGCGTGGGGATTAGTCACTCGGATGATGCAAAGAAGGCCAAGCAGGAAGCCATCATGGCAAAGACGAGCAAGGAAATAAATAATATGACGAAAAAAGAGTTGGAAGAATTGGTCGGGTTGTTGGTGGAAGATCGAGGCGAAAAGATGTAACAGTGAGATTAATTTGCCTTTTCCCACTCTGAAAGCGCCATGCCAGCCAAGATCAGCACTGAGCCGACGACTGCGATCAATGTGACGGTTTCATGCAGTATCAGCACGGATGTGATGATGGCAATGACCGGGACGATGTAAATATAAGCGCTGGTCCTGACCGGCCCCAAAAGCTGGACCGCAAAATTCCAGGTGACGAAACAAAGTGCCGAAGCCCCCGCGCCCAGGAAGATCAGGTTAAACAGGTCGGGGACCACAGTCAGACGCTCCAACTCCAGACGGAAATCGAACAGCGGTAAAACCGGTAGCAGGAATAGAAGCCCATAGGAAACCACTTTGCGGGTCATTACCAGAGTCCCGCCTGCGGGAGAATTAATCTTCTTGATCAGCACACAGTAGAAGCCCCATACCACCGCCGCCAGGATCGAAAGCAAGTCACCCAGGGGATTAAGCTTTAATACGCTGCTGCCGTTAAATGTGATCAGGATAATTCCAGCCATGGCCGTTGTGAAGCCGAGGAAGAAATTGGCTTTGAGTTTTTCCTTTAAAAAACTTCGGCTGAGCAGGGCAGTGAACAGCGGCGCGGCAGAAATCAGCACACTGGCATTTGCAGCCAGGGTGTATGAAAGGGCGATGTTCTGGAACAGAAAATACAACGTCACCCCGCATAGACCGGCAGCCATGACCTTCCATTCATTGCGCAGAAGATCGCGATCCAGCCTGGGCCAGGCAAGGCGGGGCGGGCTGACGATGGATAATGCAAACACTGCCAGGATCAACCGATAGAACAGGATCTCGACCGGTGTAAAGTGAACCATAAGCACCTTGGTGGAAATAAAGGTAATGGCCCACACTGAGATGGTGAAGAAGGCGGCGATGTGCCCGGGCATTAGGTTTTGTGGTTTCATAGCGATCAGGTTTTCTTTAAGAAATGGAAGTTCAGGTACCGGGGGGCTTTATCTCATGCTACTCAAAAACATAGGACGCTGACCTGCGGTTCTGCGATCTTGCAGAAACCATGATCATCGTCCCATGTTTCAAGCCGGTGCGCCCCCGCGCAGACTCGAACTGCGCTCTTCGGCTCCGGAGGCCGACACTCTGTCCACTGAGCTACGGGGGCTGGCGAACGGAATTTTACCATAGAGGGTAACCTCCACCCCAAAACTCACCGATTTTCTCCCAACCCCTGTTTTTTCCAACCTTCAAAGTACGAAAGTGGGGGTTGGGCTGCGGGATCATCCCCCACTTTTTACCATACTCAAGGATCGAAAATGATGATAACCTAAACTAGATAGTTACCATGAAGATGTAACTTTCCTGGAAATATCGAGTGATATAGTTAAATTACCCTGAATTGGCTTGGGTCAGGATGATGACATATGATGGCCCAAAGGGTGAGTGTTGGTACTATTCCGGTATTGACTCATTCTGGTATGGTTGCAATACCCGCAGGTTTTTACAACCAGCGCACCGGTAGCAGTTTTAACTCTTCATTCATATTTTTCACGCCTGATCCAGACCTGATGGGCGTTTAAGCTTTCTTCCTGTTTTTTGAAGACAGGATCAGACCTATTGACCAGATCAAGAATGAACATTGATCAACGGTCCAAACTTTGGAGTATCTTATGTCACGAAAAAACTTATGGTTTCGAATTTGGATCCTGCTAAGTGTCCTTGTTGTTTCCCTCTCCGGCACCACGGCCCTGGCTCAGAGCGCGACGGTGGTGCGGGTTGAAACACCTTCGCTCATGCCCCAGGTGAATGAAAATTTCACAGTGTTGATCAAAATTGATAATGTTGTCAATTTGGGCGGTTATGAGATCCACCTTTCATTTAATAAGGATGTGCTGCAGGTCGTCCAGATGTCGAACGGCGATTTTCTTGAGGATGATGTTGTTGCACAGAATGTATCCAGCAACGACGCCGGTACGATCGATTACGCCATTGCGCAGTTGAACCGTAACCCGGTGACAGGCAGCGGCACGCTGCTCAATATTACATTTAAAGCCAAAGCAGCCGGCACATCCACCGTGACCTTGAGACCGACGGCGGCAGCGGCGACCGGGCTGCTTCTGTCAGACCAGAATGGAGCGTCGATTACGGCGACGTGGACATTGGGTTCTGTCACTGTTCTCGGAGTCCCAACGATCACCTCTACCTCCACCCCTGCGACCTCAACGATGACACCAACCTTGACCTTAACGAATACAGTTGGACCATCGATCACCCCGACATTCACAGTACATCCATCGATTACAGCATCGTTTACTCCAACAGGTCCGACGGCCACCCCGTCGTATACAAGCACGGCTCCAACCAGCACGCCGACCTTAACTCCAACCATAACGCCCACTTCCACACCCACCACGGTTACTACATCGGTGGTCTATGGCGGTACCCTTGGGACCCATGAGGTTCGTCTGGGAGAATGGCTCTTCTGTATCGGCCGCGCCTATGGAGTTTCACCGTGGGCGATCGCTGAGAAAAATAATATCTGGTGGCCGTACTTTATCTTCCCGTTCCAAAAACTGACCATTCCCAATATCCCGTGGAATGATGCGTCGAGCGGACGGGTGTGCACGTCGCAGTTTACCGTATCCACAACGCCTGTCGTGACCGCTACACCCACTGCCACTTCGATCGTGGGCACCTATACCCCTGTCACCAGCACCACCACGATCACCAGCACGCCGACCGCCACGCTAACCCCCATTTACACTTACACGCCCACAGTGACACCCGTTCCGTCTTCGGGCTGCACCTCCACGTATATTGTGGTGCAGGGCGACAACCTGTTTAGAATAGCCTATAACCACGGTACAACCTATTCGGAACTTGCCCGGGTCAATAATATTTCCGACCCGACAAAGATCTATGTTGGGCAGCAACTGTGCATCCCATAACCAATTGACTGGTGCGATGGTTATACCCGGCTTCGAAAAAAGATAGACATGCAAGCTAAAATGTTAGCGCGCAAAGTTGTTTGGGGGAATCCCAGCGGCTTGGCGCGCTAACTTTAACTCACCCCCATCCTCCGACTTCCCTCATTTGGAAGAGCACCAAATGGAGGAACGAGCCTGGAGTGCAAGGAAATAGGTGACCATGCTCTTAAAGAAGTGTGCGGTGATTTTCAATTTGATCTTATGGATGCTGGCGGCTTGCACACCGGCAAACGCTGCGATCGAACCAACCGCGGCGTTGATCAGCACCCAGGTACCTGTGACCCGGCCTGCTGAAACAGCTGTCCCTGCCGGTACAACCACCTCCGGTGAGCAGATTTCGATAACGGGGTGGTTCACCACGGTGTGGAACGGTAAGCCCCATTATTTCATCACTGATGAGCTGGGTCAGGTCACTGAATTGCTGTTGGATCCTGAGGTCGCAAAACCGCTCGGGGGGCCGCTGGAGCTGGACCGCAAGCGGGTCACGATCATGGGAGAGATCACCAGCCTCTCACCGAAGACGGTTCGGGTATTATCCGTTCAGTTCGCAGGCGAGGAA
Source organism: uncultured Anaerolinea sp. (assembly GCA_964385315.1). GTDB lineage: Bacteria > Chloroflexota > Anaerolineae > Anaerolineales > Villigracilaceae > Villigracilis. Next base: position 2,647 of record CAYLOW010000257.1, on the reverse strand, counting down.
TGAACCACCTGACCATAATGCTTTGTAACGATTGCCTATCCATACAACCCGTGAGTAGACTCGATGTATAAAAAAAACCTGGTACTTAAAATTGTAGGCAGTGTCGTTGCCCTGGGGTTGCTGCTCAGTCCAGGTACCCTTCATGCCGAGCGAGCGGCGTATGCCATAGCCCCACTGACAGTGGATGAGCAGGTACCGACTCTTTCAGGCTGGTTTGGCGTGATCTGGGGAGACACCATCGGCGGGGAATCAACAGGACCCATTTATACATTGTCTGATGGGTACGGGCAGGAGACGCTGTTGTTGCTGGATGAGGCACTGACCCGGTCACTTGGCGGGGTTTCGGCTTTTGCGGGTAAAAATATTACGGTCGAAGGCGTTTGGGTTGAGTCATCGGCCGGACAGGGTACCCAAACCACGTTACGTGTAACCGCCATCACCTCGGCTCCAGTCACGGCCAGAAGAATGGCTGCAGCCTTGCCGGCAGTGACCGGCTCAAAGCCGTGGGTCTCCATCCTTTGCAAGTATAAAGACAACTTTGCCCAACCGCACGACCTGGCATTTTTTCAGGGAATGTATGCGAATACCGCACCGGGGCTGGATCATTATTGGCGCGAGCAATCCTATGGCCTCGCGAATGTGGCGGGAAGCACCGCCGCCGGCTGGTATGGATTAAATAAAACAGCGGATGAATACACCACCCTTAATCAATTAGCTGCCGACTGTATTGGCGCCGCGGATCCCACTGTGGATTTTTCGCTCTATAAGGACGGCGGCATCAATATGATGTTCAATGATGACATGTTCGATGGCGCGGCCTACGGCGGAACCTGGTATGGCACCATCGACGGAGTGACGCGGGTTTGGAGTATTACCTGGGAGCCGCCCTGGGCATACGCTGATATTTCCGTCATCGAACATGAAATGGGACATGGCTTTGGGCTGCCGCATTCTTCGGGGAGTTATGGAGCCACATATGACAACGTCTGGGACGTGATGAGCCAGGATCGGTATAACTGTGTCGGACATGCGGATGCCGTTTATGGCTGCATGGGGCAGCACACCATTGCCTATCATAAGGACAAGCTGGGTTGGATCCCCGCGGCCGAAAAGTTTATCTTTCCGGCGGGCAGTACCAGGGCGACGATCATGCTGGAACAGTTGGCTCTGCCAACGAACACGAACTACAAAATGGCAAAGATCCCGATCGGCGGATCAAGCACTCATTTTTACTCGGTCGAAGCGCGGCGACTTACCGGTTACGATGGCAAGCTCGCGGGTCCGGCGGTCATCATCCACGAGGTGGATGCCATGCGGGAAAACCCCGCGCAGGTGGTCGATATTGACGGGAACGGGGTCACGAGTGACGCGGGAGCCATGTGGCTGGCCGGGGAAACATTCCGGGATGCGGCAAACAACGTAACGGTGCATATAGATTCGGCGACCGCCACCGGCTTTGTGATTACGATCGGGGAGGTTCTAAATATCGTATTGCCTACACAGGCCAACCCCGGGTTCGCCGGCAGCTTTGTCAATCCGGAAAAGATGAACATTCAGGTGGAAACGACCCAGGGGCGGGTGAAGGGTGATTTCTCGGTTTTGATCGGCGGGAATGCGGCCGTCGTTAATACTGTGCAGGAAACCTCGGGCATCTATACCCTGGAGGTTGTGCCGCCGATTCAATCTGCCAGCGGCAACTATGACCTGCAGGTTTCGGCGGGCGGGCTGACAGGAACCGAGATCGGCGCTGTGCATTATTCCGAGGCACCCAATCCCGAACCGACTGTCACTTCCATTCAACGTGCCAGTGCCAATCCCACGTATCTTGCCAGTGTGGATTTCACGGTGACATTCTCTGAATCAGTGACAGGGGTGGATGTGTTCGATTTTGCCCTTACCAAAACCGGCACACTCAGCGGCACGGCGGTGATGGGAGTCAGCGGCGGCCCCGGCACATACACGGTGAGTGTGAACACCGGAGCAGGCGGCGGCGACCTGCGCCTGGATGTATCTGTCAGCGCGTCGATCTCCGACCTGGCCGGGGCTTCCTTGATCGGTCTGCCATACACGAGCGGTGCGAGCTACACGATCGATAAAACTCCATCAGGCGCGGGCGGAATTACGCTGCGCCAGGGAGCGGCACCCATAAGCTGTTCGAGCGTCACCGCAGCCGGGCCCGCGGCTTATGGCCCGGTGAATACAGACATGAACGGCGGGTACAATTTTGTCGGTCTCGTGCCCGGCATGTACACCATGCGCGCCATGTACCCCGGCTACCTGCGGTCTGAGAAAACTAACGTGGTCATCCCGGCGGGTGCTGCGGCATTTGACCTGGGCACAACGACCCTGCGCGGCGGCGATGCCAACGGCGATGGCGCCATCAATATTTTCGATATTACGGGGATCATCAGCAAGTTTGGCCAGGCGGGCATGGCGGTCAGGTCCACCGCCGTGAGTTGCAGCGACCCGGATGAAGCGGCTGATATCAACGATGACGGCGTGGTCAATATCAGCGATGTGACGATCGCTTCGGGTAATTTTGGGGTTGTGGGTCCAACGGAGTGGAAGTAGGGGGCGGCGTGTGACAATTTCAAGATGGCATTTGATTGCCAAACCCGATTACCGAATGTTCTGCAAAGCTCCCGGC
>CAYLOW010000256.1:0-6373 GCA_964385315.1 uncultured Anaerolinea sp. | reverse complement strand
TTAGTTTCCGGCTTGAGCAGTTTTGGCGTTTACCTGGGACGATTTGTACGATTCAATTCGTGGGATCTGCTAAATGACCCAAAGGAGATCGTTGTCACCATCCTTGGGCTTGCCATTGACCCATCGATGCGATTGATCGCATTTACCATTTTGTTTACAGTGTTTTATCTGTTTGTATATCTCACGTTATATTCCTTCGCGCATTTATTACAAGAGCAATCCATTCAACATAAGGAAATACTATGACCCACCTAATTGTTCTTCGAGGCGGCGGTGACCTGGCGAGTGGAGTAGCCGTGCGCCTGCATCGCACAGGCTTTGAACTCGTCATTCTTGAACTGGAAAAACCCCTGGCGGTCCGGCGCTCAGTTTCATTTTCTGAAGCCGTCTATGACGGGCAGAAAACCATTGAAGACGTCACTGCGCGCCTGGTGTCAGCTGACCAAATTCAGGTCACAATGGAGGCGGGGGAAATTCCTGTGTTGGTCGATCCACAGGCAGGGATTCTGAGAAACCAACTCCTGATAAGCCCTCAATCCACGATCGTGGTGGATGCGCGGCTGTTGAAAGCTGCGCCTGAACCTTTGGGGGTAAACATCCCCTTATATATTGGGCTTGGACCGGGCTTCATCGCGGGGGAGAATTGTCATGCCGTAATCGAAACCCGCCGGAGCCACACCCTTGGCCGGGTCTACTGGAGCGGTTCAACCCAGACGGACAGCGGACAACCCGACGGGGACCGCCGCCGTGTTTTGCGTGCCCCCCACGACGGATCAGTAATCACCCACGCCAAGATCGGTGATCATCTCGAAGAAGGCCAATTGATCGCCGAAATCGACCCAAAGGACGGGAATGATAATTTCTCCATAGCAAGCCCGTTTACAGGAGTACTGCGCGGATTGATCCACCCTGATATTCTGGTCACCAAAGATATGAAGATCGGTGATGTAGACAGACGTGACGATCCCGAGATGCATACCCTTGTTTCAGACAAAGCCCTGGCAATAGGCGGGGGTGTACTTGAAGCTTTGCTTATATTCTTAAAAGCAGAGGAGCTGGAGAGCAGGGAGTAATTGTTCGGGGTTCCCCTCCGCCATATACAATGAACCCCTGTTGATGCCCCCGATCATGATACATGCCAGAAATTGCCCCCATGCCCGGACGGATATGGGGGCTAAACGACTTCTGATAATTATTCGTTAATTACTTCTTTTGAGCATCTCGTGGTCAAAAATGGCGGGATTGGTGTACAGTCCATCACGCAGACAGCCACGGGCGGTATCGACATCATCCATGATCTGCTGAATGTCATCAAACTCGGAACCGCATAGCAGTACTCCTAAATTAACGCGCAGATCCGAACCATAATTGTTATCCACAAGGAATTTTTTCATACTATCCCTGACACGACCTGCAATTTTAAGCGGCACTTCAGGATTGGAAATTTCCTCTATCAGGGTAAGAAAATATTCACCGCGCGACGACCATGCCATTGTATCTGTTGGGCGAAGCGCCATTTTAAATTGATCCGCAAGACCGTGGAAGAAACCATTCAAATCATCCGAATGGATCCTTTTCTTTAATTCATTAACCGGCACCACCTCTGCGAACAAAACCCCAAACCGGTGAAACTCACCCTGCTTAATTTGCTCCAGAGAAAAAGTCAACCGAATTGTAAAAAAGGATAACGTATATAAACCTGTAACAACATCGTGGGTCGGTTCCTTCAGTCCGCCCTGGGTTATTTGCAGCCGTTGGACAAGATTGGATAATTGAGTAATGTCCACCGGTTTCTGTAAAAGCAGGTCCGGCTCCACAGGGAGGCTGGCGGCATATACCGGGTGTGCAGTGATCACAATTACCGGAATATTTCGCATGCCATGATCAGCCCGCATGCGGGTTAATATGTCGATTCCAGACATGCCCGGCAGCTGCAAATCCAACAAAACAATATTGGGTTTGAATATTTCAATACGACTCATTGCATCCTTGCCGTCCAACATGATCTCGGTATGGTATCCTGCGATATCAAGAACATGACGAAAAAGGGCAACAACATCGCGATCATCTTCGATGATTAATGCGACTGGCTTATTCATACCCAAACCCTCCCGGAGAGAATAGAGGAGAACCTTGATATTCAATAAATATAATAGAATTATACGTCTTTCTCAAATGGATTATTTAAAAACATTGAATAAATATTTATGCCCCGGTTGAACTGCACAATCCATATTTGGAACAAAACCACTTTATTTTTTGACTTACAATTGCACCTATGAATCTCTCTCGAGCGCTGCGATTTTCCGGACGTCGTTCATCATATACTACAAATTTCCCGGGTACCGTAAGCTTTGCAGGCGCCGGAGGAAAGACCACCGCCATCTTCCAGCTTGCACGTGAAATTGCAGATTCCAAACCGGTAATCGTTACCTCTACCACCCACCTGGGCGTTTGGCAAATCCCACTGGCAGATCTTCATATCACAGCCAGGAGTGAAGGGAATATTCAACTTCCAACTAAAGGTATTACCCTTGTTACCGGGGAAATTGAACAGACCAGAACGAAGCCTGTGACAGAAGCTGTTTTAAATAAACTACACGAAGCATCCAAATTACAGAACGCCCCCCTGCTTGTCGAGGCAGACGGATCGCGCCAAAAGCCGCTCAAAGCCCCTGCGGTGCATGAGCCGCCCATTCCTGAATTTACAGATACGGTCATCCTTGTAGCCGGACTCAGCGCGATTGGAAAGCCGCTGACAGATGAGTATGTCCATCGTGCCGATCTATTTTCACAAAAAAGCGGCTTGCATCTCAATCAGATCATCACGCCAGACGCAATCACACGCATGATCACCCACCCTGAGGGGGGTATAAAAAATATTCCATCCCATGCACGGCGCGTTGTTATTCTCAATCAAGCTGACTCATTCGAACTGCTATCCATTGGCGGAAGAATGACAGAAATACTGCTCGACTATTTTGATGCAGTGGTTGTCGGGTCTTTGGAAAACAAAAATTATCAGACATTTGAACGCACAGCGGGAATTATCCTCGCTGCGGGAGAGGGCACCCGCTTTGGCGCGCCCAAGCAATTGCTGGATTGGAAAGGAAGGCCTCTTGTGCGGCAAGTAGCAGAAACCGCCCTTCAATCCGGGCTTGACCCTGTGATAGTGGTCACAGGCTTTCACGCCGCTGATGTTAAATCCGTTTTGGAAGGACTACCCGTGACGGTTGTCCACAATCCTGATTATCAACAGGGTCAAAGCACATCCATCCGCACAGGCGTAGAAACCTTATTACCTCCTCCCGGAATCGGAGGAGAAAAGATGGGGGTCGGGGCGGCAATTTTTCTTTTGGCTGACCAGCCCCAAATTCCCGTGGAGGTGGTACGGGCATTGGTCGAATCACATGAGAAAAATATGCAAGCCATCCTTGCACCGTTAGTACTGGAAGACCGCCGCGCCAACCCGGTCCTGTTTGATCGGGACACTTTTGCCGACCTCATGCAGCTCACCGGTGATATGGGGGGACGTGGGATCTTCGACAAACACCGTGTCGAGTACCTGCCCTGGCACGACCCGGTTTTGTTGTTCGATGTGGATAAACCCGAGGACTACCAAAAGTTGAAGGAACTCGAATGAATATTTCCGCCATAATTCTTGCTGCGGGACAATCCAAACGTATGGGGCAGCCCAAAATGCTTCTGCCATGGCAAAACACAACCGTGTTAGGCAGTGTGATTGAGACCCTTCAACAGGCAGGAGTTGAAGATATTCTGGTGGTCACAGGCGGCTCGAGGAACGAGGTGGAAAGGATCGCGGCGAAACTCAAAGCCCGGACAACCTTTAACCAGGAATACGCAACCAGCGAAATGCTTGAATCGATCCAACTTGGTTTACGGGGACAAAAAGCGGATCGTGAGGCAACTCTCATTTGCCTCGGCGACCAGCCTCAAGTGGAAATGGAAAGTGTGAGACGGGTCTGCGAGGGCTTTAATCAACATCAATCCCGCATTGTCGTTCCAAGTTTTCAAATGCGGCGCGGGCATCCGTGGTTGATCGATAGAGTATTTTGGGGTGATATTTTACAGTTACGAGCCCCAAAATCCATGCGAGATTTCTTGAACACGCACAGGGATGATATTTTTTACGTGGAATGTGACTCTCCAAAAATCTTACAGGATATCGACAATCCTGCAGATTACTTGAAATACAAACCGTGATGTGCTATTGTGAAGATAAGAAAGGAGGCTGACATGTCTGACCTGACTTTGATCGCTGAAGATATTCTCGACGCCATGCACGCAACAGAAGAAGCCTACCATGCCACACAATCTCTTCGCAACAATACAGACCCCGCCTCGTTCGATTTATTCCGCGCCAGGATGATCGCTTTACACGACCGGCTTGAAAAGATCAAGAAGGTGCTGGATAATGAAGAAGCCTTCGCAGTGGATGAACTGGCAGACGCGCTGAGCATGATGAACGCGGGCCATCACGCAGAATACCGCCGGACCCCGCGAATGAACGAGTAATTTCCGTCGAAAACGACACACAGGGACCACTTGATGCTTAAAACCTGTGTGCCGCCATGACGCTCTCATAAAAAAACAGATTGACAACCAGACTTACAACAGATAAACTCGCTCCATTCAAAATTTGGAGCGAGCGTATGAGATATTATGTGATTGTCAACCCGGTCTCGGGTCATGGACTTGGAGAAAAATCCATCCCGCAAATTGAATCCAGCCTGCAAGAAAGCGGGCTGGATTTTACATTGGTACGTACCGAACGCGTTTGGCATGCCGCCGAATTGGCGGAAGGCGCGGCGCGAAATGGATATGATGTGATCGTCTGCGCCAGCGGCGACGGAACAGTAAACGAATGTATCAATGGCATTATGCTGGCAAAAAAGGCGGGACACAACAATGTCGCATTTGGTGTGCTTGGTATCGGTACTGGAAACGACTTCGCAGGCGGCACAGGCATCCCAACCAATTTGAATGACGGACTGAAAGCATTAAAGGAAAACAAACGCAAGAAAATCGATTTGGGCTTTGTAAAAGGCGGCTATTATCCTGAAGGCAGATATTTTGGCAACGGTATCGGCGTGGGCTTTGACGCCGCGGTGGGTAATGAAGCAGTAAAAGTCCGCTGGACGCGGGGACTGCCTGCCTATCTCATCGGCGTGATCAAAACTGTTTTCCTTTATTACAATCCCCCACAGGTTGAGATCGTTTTAGACGATAAAGAAACCATTAAGCAGGTTTCGCTAATGATCTCGGTAATGAACGGCAAGCGCATGGGCGGCGGTTTCAAAATGGCCCCCGATAGCAAACCTGACGACGGCCTTTTTGACTTATGTATTGCGGAGACAGCCTCAAAGGCACGCATCTTTGCACTAATTCCCCATTTTCTGGGTGGAACACAGGAAAGTCAGCCCGAAGTAAAAATGCGCCGCGCAAAAAAAGTTACCATTAAATCCATGGATAAAACCTTCCCTGCACATGCCGACGGTGAATTCATCTGTCTCGAAGGTAAGGACCTGGCCCTTGAACTGCTTCCGCTTGAACTGGAAATTATCTGCGATTGAATTTCTCCATGAATAATTCACAGAGGCCGTAACGGGTTCCTTTCAATCCATAAAGAGAAAACAAATGTATTGGCTTATTAACTTTATCATTCGAGTTTACACCCGCATCACCTGTCGAATTGACGCTCCCGATCTGCAAAAAGTCCCAATGCAGGGGCCGTTGATCGCGATCTCGAACCATACAGGTCAGATCGAGGTTCCCTTGATCTTTGCCCACCTGCAGCCACGCAGGTTGACCGGATGGGCAAAAATCGAGTCCTGGGATAATAAATTTTTGAATTGGGTCTTCAATATATGGGGGATGATCCCAGTAAGACGGGGAGAAGCGGACATGCATGCGCTCAAAGCCGCCATCCGCGCCCTGGAGAAAGGCTATATATTTGGGATTGCCCCCGAGGGTACCAGGAATTACAACGGCATTTTGAAACGCGGATTGCCCGGCGTTGTAACCCTTGCCCTGCACACGGACACACCTGTTATTCCCATTGCCCACTGGGGCGGTGAGAATTTTATGAAGAACCTCAAGCGATTAAAACGGACAGACTACCATATCCGCGTGGGACAACCTTTCAGGGTGGAAACTCAGGGTATTAAAGTGACCGGCGAAATACGACAGCAGATCGTCGATGAGATGATGTACCGCCTGGCAAACCTTCTGCCAGAAGAATATCGCGGCGAATACAGCGATTTGAGTAAATCCACTGATAAATTCCTAATAAATCTAGGGTAGCTGGTACTTTAGTACTCCTCTGCTTTCAGCGATGAAAGGAAATGCAGCC
>CAYLOW010000255.1:0-6384 GCA_964385315.1 uncultured Anaerolinea sp. | reverse complement strand
TCCTGCGGCAAGAGTGTCATCCGCATTGCCCCTCCACTTTCGATGAGCAAGACAGAAATGGATGAAGGCTTGAAGATCCTCGAAGAAGCATTGACGGCGGCGGAGAAGGAAGTCAGGTAGTTCCCCGATTCCGGTTCTGATCATAGCTTTGGAATAAGAAGTGGAGCTGCCTATAATGCAGCTCCACTTTTCTGTTCTTAGAGATAATATTGATATGGGGGTTTCTATTCGTCCACAACTTTGACCAGGACGGCACGCACTGCGGTGCGGTAGGTGTAGTCTCGTGTTTTCTCGTTGTATGACTTGCAGGTGAGGAGGGTCAACCATGGGTACTCTTCATGCCTGATTGTGGAAGTGACTGCGTTGGGATCCACCTGTTTGCTACTGCGTACTTCAAAGATATAGTTCTGCCCGGCAAGGTGAACGATGATCTGGTCGCCATAACTGAGGGTATCCAGTTCTGTAAATGGACCAGGCAAACCATCCGACAGGGTAATATGAGCGGTGAGTACTGAGTTGCCGGCGTGGGTTGGGAAGGCGGTACGTTCCAGCCAGCCAGCTTTATTGTTTAACCAGGACAGGTTCCATTCCTTTTTGTTCTGATCGTACGGCACCCCGACAATGGGCAGGTTTTGCTTAAGTTTTGGGATTTCAAGTATGATATCGGTATTCGTGTAGGAAAAGTCTTTGGGCTTCGGTGCTAATAGGGTAACGAGACCTGGCTCAAAACCGGTGGCAGGCAGAATGCCCGGCAGCACCTTATCATCATCTGGTCCCGCGGGGGAGGTGATGCTGACAGAATCATTAACGCCATATGGGTTGATCCCTGCCCCATCTTCCGGGTCATACCAGCGCTCGGTCGATGAAGGGTGATAGGGTGACCTTTGCTGCGGTGCGGGTGGAGAGCCGCCAGGATCGATCTCCAAAGAGGTCCATTCAACATTCGCGAAATTAACCACCGGGGAGGGTCCGATATAACTGGCCTGAAAAGTAACCCTGGCGTTTTCTTTGAGCCCGAAGTCCGCCCAAACCAGCCTGAGAATCCTCGTGCTGGTATCGTACGTTGATGTAGAGAGTGCAGCGCTGCCAGTGACATTCACGCTGCCGGTCACAAGTTCCAACCCGGCCGGGATCTGGTCTGTGACAACAACATCAAAGGCATCCGCAGAACTTAGGGCGGTGTGAGCAATATCAAGGGTAAATGTGATCACGTCGTTAAGGGTCACCGAGGTGGGTGCCGCATTCTTGTCGATGGTCATCTTCGGCTCGACGATCTCGACGATCGTCGCATTCGTGCTTAATGTTCCACCCGTCCAGGTCCAGGCCGCGTTGTTGGTGAGATTGCCGCCATCAACATTTTCAAGAATATCCAAAACGATCACAGAATATTTAACTTTCACTGTTTTGGAAGAGCCCGTTGTATTTGCGATATTGCCAAAATTGAAGGTGGCGACTCCTCCATTTCCTGTGATCAGTGGGTTGCTTGTGCCGCTGGTGGTGCCGTCCTTTGCGCTGCAAGCGCCGTCGGTAATATTCATGCTGGTTACGCCAGCCGGAAGGTCAATGTCAATGCAATCCACAAATACGAGTCCGGTCTGGGGAGTGTCAACCAGTTGAACGTTGTTCAATCCTCCAGATGGGATGACCATGGAAACTTCGTAGGTGATAATCTCGCCAATTGCAACTTTGGTACCGGTTGTATGGCTGGCATCGTCAGGGGCGGCGATTGTCTTCGCGAAGGATGTGACATAGCCAAAATCGACTGTTGGGTCTTTGGTTGTACCGGCGGCATTGTCCACTACGTTATTTGAATTCGCGCCGGAACTTCCTGGGGTCAGGGTGACTATGTTGCTTGAAACCGCGCCGGCGCTGGTTTTGGTGTCATCGCCGTTGTCATTGTTGTTCACATTTGTGTTCGGGTCATTGGTATCGGCTGGGTTGAACGTATCGTGGGTGCCGGGGAAACCGGTGGGTGAAACCCTAACAATATAATTTCCTGCCGGCAGACCGCTGAACAGGTACAAGCCGCTTGCTGTGGTGGCCATGCCGCCCGGGGAGTCATCCGCAGTTCCTAGGAGACCATCCGGCCCAATATGGATCTCGCTGGTGCCGTTGCCCGCGAATAATTTAACCATTGCGCCGGTTATTGGCAAATCTCCGCTGTTGTACCTGCCGTCCTGGTCAATATCCTTAAAGACCAGGTCGCCTACCAGCAATTTATAGAAACCGAAGTCAACGGTGCGGTTGCTCTGGTTGTCATCTGCTTCGCCAAACGGATTGGCAATTGGCATATCTGTATCGTTTGTCGGCTCATCAGCCCCCGGTCCAAGAGTGATTGCCTTACTGATGACCGCCCCGTTGAAGAGCCCGCTGTTTTGGTACAGCCCATTTTCATCATTGTCAATATTGTCATCAGGGTCGTTTGAGGTGCTTTCGCTGATGTTGCCGCTTGCGCCGATGCTTGTACCGGTGCTCCAGTAGCCTGCCAACGGGTCAGTCAGAGCCATGTCCCCCGCCCCCACACTTGAAAAGTTATCCCTGGGGATGACCACCAAAAAATTGCCCTGCTCCAACTGATCAAAACGGTAATACCCGCCTTCGCTGGTTACCTGGGTGTCTCGCAGTACGGCCGGGTTGCCGTCTGTATCTGCGGTATACAATTGGACAGTGACACCGTCCACGCCTGCTTCGGAAGGACCGATCAAACCGTCATTATTGGTATCAAACCAGACCCGGTTGCCCAGGCTGAACATGGTACCCACCACCAGGGTATCGGTGGCGGAATTCTTGTTGCTGACCCCGTCATCAGCGATGATCGCTCCCAACGGAATGGTATTTGTAAATGCGCCTGGGCTGGTTGCCACAACATCCACCTGGATCGTACAGGTGTAATGTCCAAGTCCATTCGCATCCAGACCACTGCCTGTGAGCCGTATTACCTGGGAGCCCGCTGCAGCGATCAGGGGCGCGGCGGTTCCGTCGGCTTTACAGTTATTTGTTGCATTTGGAGGCGAAGCGATTGCCAAACCCGTTGGCAGGGTGGGGAAGTTATCAGTCAATCCCATGTTCACAACCGGGACAGTGCTGGTATTGGTGATCGTGATGTTTAATTTTGAGATCTGCCCAACTGTGGCTGGGTTGGGGGAGAACGACTTGATCACACCCACACCCGGCAGGTTGGTAAGCGAAGCCTGTGTGGGCTGGTCGCTTTTGACGCCGTTGAAAGTGGTTACTGCGCCGGTCGGGATCTTGTTTGTGCGGCTGCCATTCTGGATCATGATCACTTTGAGGGTGAGCGTACAATTGGCATTTGGCGGCAGTGCGCCTCCACTGAAGGAGAATGATGAAGTGCCGGCGGTGCCAGAGAGGGTCCCGCCGCAGGTACCGGTGTTAAAGGAGGGCGGGTTTGCCAGCTTCATACCGCTGACATTAGCCGGGGGTGTTTCACTTGCGTAAAAATAGTCCAGGTTGTCGGTAAAGGAAATACCTGTCAGCGGGACCGAGTTGGGATTGATCAATTTTATGGTTAGGGTGGAGGTTGCTCCCCCATACACTAGAACGGGGTTGAAGCCCTTGACGACGCCGATCTTCATATTCTTAATGATCAGATCTGCGCTGGCCGGCGCAAGCGGATTAATGGTTCGCCCAAAGGTGGCGTCTGTGGCGGTGACATTGGCCGTTGGAATGGTGTTGGTATGGGTCTTCGCTGTGCCCTTGCCCTGTACATCGACCGTGATGGTACAAATACCGGGAACGCTGCCTGATTTGGCCGGGACCGTACCGCCGGTGATGCCAATGGTTTGAGAACCTGCGGCTGCGTTTACCGTGTGATCAGCGCGGCAGGTCGTCGTGGCATTGGATGGGTTTGCAATGATCAGCCTATTGGGCGCAGTGCCGGGAAGGTCATCCGTCAGAACCACATTGGTCAAGGGCAGGGACGATGTGTTTTCCAATGTAATGGTCAGCGTGGATTTACCGTCTGCCTGCACCATGGAGGGGTAAAAAGACTTCTTCATGGTCATGCCGGTGACGCTCAGGTGGGCAGTGGCGGCGGTCAACTCATTGGTGCGGGTTTGTTTGGTAATGATGGTATTTTTTGCGATGGTGTTTGTGTACAGACCCGGGCCCGCTGTAACATTAGCTGAGATCGTACAGCTGGTTCCAGCTGTAAGCAGCGGGTCTGTATTCAGATTGGTAAAATCGATTTGATCGCTGCCCGCTGCGGCAGTGATCCTCGCCGCACCTCCCGGGCAGGTTGTGGCGGCGTTGGGGGTTGGGGCAACGGTCATGCCTGCCTGGACGGACTCGAGGTTGTCTGTGACCTGAATTCCATTGATGCCGGTATCAAACGGGGCAGTGATGGTGATGGTCAGGCGGCTGGTTTGTCCGGTGGCAATCGATGCAGGCGAGAACAACTTACTCACTTCCACGGGGAGTTGATTCGCATTCACGACAGTCAGGTCTGTGCCGGTGGTGATGGCTGAGGTATTGCCTACGCAGCCGAGGGTATCTGTGCAGGCGTGAATGTCACCCACCGGGATCGTGTTTTGATACGTGGTTTCGCTCGCCGGAGTGGAACTGGTTACATCAAAGATGATGGAACAGGAACCCGGGGTCGATCCGCTCTTGGCGGGAATCGCCCCGCCGGTGACCGCCCCAAGGGTTATTGAGCTGGCGGTGGAGGTGATATCTCCACCGTTGCATTGGGAAGAAACCGGTGTGCCTGAAACCGTTAAATTTGCGGGTAATGTATCTGTAAAATACACGTTCGTGAAAGGCGTAGCGCTATTGTTGTATAGTGTGATGGTAACTGTATTTGTGCCGCCCAGGGCTATGGTATAAGGCGCAGTGTAGGTTTTTGTTGCTGTCAGCGCGGAAGTAACGTCAATCGTGTCAGAGGCAGGGAGGATGTTCTTCAGGGTGGGCTTGTTCACGGATTTCAGGGTGTTTTCGAATATGGTGTTAGTCAAAGTTCCCGAGGCAGTCAGGTCTGCAAGAACCGTAGCGCTGATGGTACAAGTTCCGGGGTTGAATGGAATGGTACCGTCTGCCAGTGTGATTGTATCGTTTGTTATGGTCGTGGTACTGATCGTCACTGTTTCAGAACCGCTGGTGCAAGTGGTAACCGGTGAACCGGTAAAAGTCAGTCCCGCCGGTAAAATATCCGGGAGACTCACGCCTGTATAATCATAGCCCGTTGGGTTTGTCAGCGTGATGAGCAGGTCGACTGTACCCCCGGCAACCACAGCGGCAGCGGAAAATTCTTTTGAAATTCCCACCGGCTGAATGTTCAAGTCCGCTTCCACAGGTTCGTCGTTTGTCACGCCCTGTTGTGTATGCAGCGAGCCTGAACCGAGAGGCCCCGCGGGAATACTGTTGGTATAAACTCCGCTATCGCCAGTGACGTCCATGGTGATCACACAATCAACCGCGGGTGTTATGGTTCCATCACGAAAAGAAAAGGATGCTCCGCCGGGAGAGGCGGTGATAATCGCACCGGTGCCGCAGCCGGTTTTGGTAAAGGCTACCGGATTCGTGAGTACGACACTACCGGGAGCCGGAAAACTGGTGGTGGGCAGGTCATCCGTAAATGAAACATTCGTCAGATCGGTATCCGGGTCATTATTATTGATTCGAACAGTCAAGGTGCTGGTTTCACCTACGTAAATGGTATTGGGAGCAAATGTCTTGCTCATCGAGGGCGGGTCGACCGCAATGACAGTGATGGTTGCGCTGGCGGGTGAGGTGTTATGGATCGTTACGCTCCCGGATCCCTTGGCAGATAGCGCTTCTTTTTCGATCGTATTGATCAGATTGCCTGCTTTTATGGATGTAATATCCACTTCAATCCAACATTCACCGGGAGTTTCGTTTTCCGCTGGAACTGTCCCTGCGGAAAACGAGAGGGTGGTGTCACCCGGTAATGGAGTAAACGCGGCGCCGCCACAGCTGGGTGATATTTTTTCATTTGCCGGGTCGGCAACTTTAAGTCCCACCTGCTCTAACTCGAGGTTATTCGTAAAGGCGACATATGTCAGGTCATGGGTGTTGGGATTGAAGATCGTGATCCTAAGAACTGCGGCACCACCCGCGTCGATTTGAAGAGGCGTGAACTGTTGGTTGATCTCCGCGGGCAGGTTTACATCGGCGTATGCAGGCGACACCTGGGTCAGTGCCAGTGAAAGCGCCAGAAGAAAAGAAGACAGCGGGGAAAAGAATGATCTTGCCATGATAAGGCCTCTAAATAAAAATAATGGATGGTAAGTATTTAAATAAAAAAATAGCGAACGCAAACAGAAATACGGCCGGTTTCGCTGTTTGCTCGCCAGTGCTTTTACTCCTTTAAAGGGAGAAAAGCGACCAATGAAAGCGCTGGGTCTAGCA
>CAYLOW010000254.1:0-6433 GCA_964385315.1 uncultured Anaerolinea sp. | reverse complement strand
GTCGTGCGAACCAGGGAGCGGTTGATCTCATAAACCGGGGTCAGGGCGCCAATCAGCAGCACTGCGATGAGCGCGATCCGCAGCATACGCGGCTGATAATTTTGGTCAAGTGTTTCGCCTGTCATCAGCAGCAGAAAGAACAGCGGCGCGATCGATGCGCGCATGACAAAATCCTGCCCATTGCCAAACTGGATGAAAGGGATGACAAGCAGCAAAATACCCGTGACTGCCCAACGCGGGTCGCGCCATTTTTGCGGCGCGAGGAGCAGGAGAAGGAATCCGCCATCGAGCAGGAAAAATGCGGTGAATAACAAGGGTGGGAGCGGATGAAGCCCGCGTTCCTGCGCGGCTGTGTTGGATGAAAAATAAAGATAGGAGATCGCGACAATGGCCAGACCAGCAGCCGCCACATCAACCCGGATGGTTTTCAGGAAGGTTTTCAGACCGACGCGCAGTTCATCCATGCCTTCCAGCAGCAGGTAGGGAAATAGCCCGATGGCAGCCAGCGGGGCATAGAAGAAACACAGCGCGCCGCCCAGGATCTTCACATCAAGCTTTTCGGAATTCAAGATCAATGCGAAGCACAACCAGGCTGGGATCGACTGATTGAACACCCAGAACAACTGGGTCGTGAACGATGAATATTGCAGGCTTCCCGCCCAGATCTCAATGTGCTGAATGGGGGGAAGGATCGCGGGGTAGCCTTTGGCAAAGAACAGCACACCGGCGAAATCCATACCGCTGAAGAAGATGAAAAACAAAAGCGACCGAAAGGCAGGTGTTTTCATTTTCAGGCTGATATGCAGGGCAGTGAGCAAAACGCCGGCCCACGACCACAGGAAGAGAATAAAATTGGCGGCTTTCCATCCAAAGACTTTACCGGCAAAAACAGCGGGCAGCCAATACCCGACGTAATAGACAAGCATGTTGATGGCCCCCTTATCAGGGGAGGAATAGATGACCGGGAATGGATATTTGATCAGGTCGTGGAAGACGGCATTGCGCCAGTTGTGATCCCAGTTTTGAAAGGCATAACCGCCGATGCCGGAGAGAAAAACCCACACGCCCGCGATGGCCGCGGTAACCAAAATGCCCCGAACCGTGGTGAATCCTTCAACGCCGGGAGTTCCGGGAGTCCAGATGCGCCATATAACCAATACAACAAGCGCGATCATCGGGAGCGAAACCTCCAGCCGCAGCCAGCCCAGGCAGAAGAGCATGAAAGGGATGAGGAGATACAGGTAGGTGAGCCGGTGGAGCCAGAGGGTTTTCATGAGGGGCATCAATGTCGTTTGTAGATCAAATAATCTTCAGTATATACATCCACAGTATAGTTATCATTCAGGTATGCCCGCAGTTCAGGAAATTCGCGGGAGGTGTCTTCGCCGTGGATCCAGGGTTTGTCAATGGCAGTGACTTCGACGATGAAGCGCGGTGCCTGCTCGTTCAATTGTTGTATAAAATCCCTGCGCAGGTTTTGAATATAGGGAGTGGATACATGGTGATAAAAGTAAAAGTCGAAGACATAGTTCGTCGCCAGCGGCGCGCGGGTTTCAAGCATGGCGAGCAGGGTGCCGCCAGTCCAGTCCAGTGGTTGAACCGTATCCCCTTCCTGTAAATGATCTTCAAGATATTTTGCAATATGGGAAGCGCGGTCGGTCGTTTTGGCGAGGGGTCTGCCATCCAATTGCCTGATAAACGTGTCGGAGGGACGGATGTTGACGAGGATGGCTGCGACCAGCACAAAGGATGAAAGAGTACGGATCACGTTGCCCGAAACCGGGATAGCCCTTGGATCGGCCGTGGTATTTTCGGTCAGGGCCAGGGAAGCGAGCAGCGCAAACGAATAAGCTAGCGGGATGTAATGGTACTCGAAGAATTGTCCGGTAAAGACGGGATAGACCGCGTAGCAGGCGGTGAGCCCGGCCAGGAGGTAGGCGTATTTTTTATTTTCCCACGGGACGAGATACAGGCCAACAAGGGATGGCAGGAGCCAAATGCCATACCTGCCAATTTTGAAGCCCTGCATGAGTAAAAATGAAAGGCGGCTGCCCGCGGGGGTGATTTCCATTTGTCCATTGACCTGCGCGTACAGGGGCCAGTAATTGCGGGCAATATCAATGAAGGGCAACAGGGACCCGGTCAGCGCCAGCCAAAGGATGACGAGTGCGACAGGGATGGCAAACCCGATCCCCGCGGGGAGCAGGAAGCGCATCGACTGTTTTCGTAAATTCGCCATGTGGAAGACCGTAATGGGCAGAAGCCCCAGGGCCGCGTGAGGCTTTATGATGGCGGCGAGGCCAAATAAGACTCCCGTGATGAGATGGTCACGATAGGTCAGATTCTCACGCAGATTGATCCAAAGCGCGAGCGCGATGAAAGGCAGAAAAAGATATTCGCGCTGGATGGACATGAACGCACCGCCCTGCAAATACTTTAACCCGAAGAGCAGCGCGGCGGCCAGCGCGGAGATGGTTCCAAACCGGCGCATGAACAGGAATGTGATGGCGAGCAGGGAGATCAGGAGGACGAGATCGAGAACCCGCAGGCGGAAGGGTCCGAAGTTGGTCAGTACGCCAAGCAGATAATACATGATGTACGCGCCGGGCATTTGAAAATCAAAAATATCCCGGTAGGGCATGAGCCCCTGACTCTGCATGAGGAAGGCTTCATATAACAGCGGCGCTTCGTCGTGGGTGATGAGCCAGCGCAAAGAGAACGCCGCCTGGGTAAGAAGCAGACCGGCGAGAAGGATAAGCAGAAGGATTTGAAGGCGGCGAATGATTTTCAAAAGAAGGTCCGGGCAGTGAGATGACGGAATCACATGCCCCAATTTTATCCCGTTTCAAGCGGCCTCAGGCTTTTGGCTTTCTGAAGAACATTATTTGGAACGCGGTAATGCCGGTGCCTCCTGAAAGGCTAAATGGTGATTCGCCCTTCCAGATAGGTTACCGCCTGACCTGAAATTAAGACCCGGTCACCCAGATCCTCGCAGAGTAGTTTCCCCACCCTGTGCGACAACTGCAGCGCGACCAGGGAGCCTTTCCCAAGTCTCTCGCTCCAGTAGGGAATCAGCGAGCAGTGGGCGGAACCGGTGACCGGGTCTTCAAAAATGCTGGCCTGCGGGGTAAAGAAGCGTGAGACAAAATCAACTTCATTGCCCGGGGCGGTCACCACGATTCCGCCGGGATCGAGGTTGATCTGATCCAGCATGCTCTGGTCTGGCTTCATGCCGCGTATGATTTCTTCGGTTTCAAATACCAGCACATAATCACGGGATTTCAACACTTCGGCAGGTTTCACCGGAATTGCATCGAAGATGATCTGCGGCATGTCAGCACATTGCAGCGGTTTGCGGGATGGGAAGTTAAGGGTCAGAAATATATCTTCGATCGCAACCGACAGGCAGCCGCTTTTTGACTGGAACTCTATGGTTGGCAGACGGTAGTTCAGGTGTCTGGCGATCACGTGTGCTGCTGCCAGGGTCGCATGCCCGCAGAGATCCATCTCAATTTCCGGGGTGAACCAGCGGATTTCAAAGCCCTCTTCCAGGGGGATAAAAAAGGCGGTCTCGGCAACGGAATTTTCCATCGCGATCCTTTGCATCACAGCATCAGGCAGTCAGTGATCCAGAAGACAAACGGCGGCAGGATTACCGCCGAAAACCTTATCTGTGAAGGCGTCAACCTGAAATATGGGATATTGCATAAACACCTCTTGAGTCCGGTGAACCGATTGGGTCAGTCTATTGCCGGATATTTTTGAACCACTTTAGGTCTTCATTATATTCATCGTCGTTTTTATACAGGCCCATTTGGCGGACAAGTTCCATTGCAAATTCCACATAGGCCTGGCCCTGGCCGGTGATCATATTCCCGTCGACCACCACGTACTCATCTGACACCATCGATTCGGCGTAGTATTTATAACTGCTCCTGCCAGAATCCACACCCGAGGTCATGCCCGTGCATCTCTTTCCTTTTAGCAGCCCGAGCCCGGCCAGCAAACTGGCGCCTCCGCATATCCCAGCCACTTTTTTATTCCTGTTGAGCAAGGCTTCAATAAAGTCCTTCAATTCCAGATTCCCAACCAGGGGAGCGGGGTCTCCACCGGGAAGGACCAAAAGATCGATCGTATCAGGGTCAACATCCCTGAGGACGTGGTCGACGCAGAATCTTTGACCCTCTTCGCTGCCGTATTCTCTTTTCTCCAGAGCGATCGAAATCAGGTCATGGGGTTTGAATAACAGGCCGATCAGCACCACTTCGAATTCAGAGAATCCATCATAGTAAAACAACGCAATTTTCACGGCAGCTCTCCTGTGTATGGCTTTGGTTCAAATTGAATGTATCATCCTGGCGGGAAGGCCGGGTGGGCAAAATGACCCGATCGGCGCAAGCTCACCGTTCAGCCTGGCTGCCAATCGAAGTACGCCTGCAGGCTGCCTTTGCGTACCTGGTATGCATCAGCGATGCGCTTTGCATGTCCCGGGTACAGGTCTTCCGGCAAATGATCGATTTCAAACCAGCCGATCTCAAGCGTTTCGTTGGAATGCGAAGGCGCATCGGCCTGTTCGTTTACCGGCTCACAAAAGAACGTAAATTTATATACCTGTTGGCTCGTTCCTGCATCCCAAAACCGTGAGTCGTAAATGCCCGATAATGCTTTGGGGATACATCGAACACCCGTTTCTTCATAGGTCTCACGGATCACCGCTTCCGCGGGAGACTCACCAACTTCCATCTGGCCGCCCGGCATGGCCCAAAGTTGATTATCCGAACGGCGCATTAATAGGATCTCATTCTTATCATTGATCACCGCCGCGGTTCCGGCCACCACAGGCGACATTCTGGAAAATACTGTTTCCTTTAAGGGTGTTATTGATTCCAGCGGCTGGGCTGTGGCGTATGCCAGCATTTCCATTGCCATTTCCTGGATGGATTCATAGCGGTCTTTGTCGTATATATTTTCTGAATAATGGTACCCTGCCGCAGACAGGTCGCGCAGTTTATCCGCCCAAAGCGCGATTTTTTCAGCCGGCGAGGCTGTATCGTTTGAGTTTGTCATGTCATTTTGGATTTGATCATAAAGAGACAGGGAAGGGGATTCTGCCGGGGATGCTGATTAAGTCTCTCACTCGCCTTCACTCAATTTCGTGGTGATAGCCGTCAAACCGCCTGCCCTCCAGGAGGCATACATCATGCATCCCAACCCGGTAAAATTTCACACTGGTTTGGTCGGGGAATGCAATAAAGTACGGCTGGCAATATGGCCCCTGATCCTGCTGCCCCGTAAATTGCTGCGCGTGCGCCTTGCCGAAATCTGCGAAGGTTTCCCCGATCACAATGCCTATATGCTCCCAGCCTGTTTTATGGACCCTTCCGCGGGTGGGCGGCAGCAGTTCGATCAGCGGCGCCGTTGTGCCCGGGGCTAGATACAGCGGCTGCCGTAAAAGTAGTTTGGAAATGGGCTTGCCGTTCCAGATATTTTCGAGATTCGCGGAAGAGATCGATTCGAATTCCCGGCGGACATCAAGATAGTCGGGGAGGGTGGCGGTGCGAAAAGCCAGATGGCTGACTTCCAGGCCGAAGGTGCCGATGCCAAGGCTTTGCAGGCGTTCTGACTGCATGGCATAAAAACCCATGTAGTCACCAAGCAGTTTAATACTTTTCTGAAGGGACATTTTTATGCCTCCGGTTGTTCTTCCGTTTCGCGTTCCATTACTTCCATTACCAAAGGTGTACATTCTGACCCGTTCAATGGAGGTGCATTAATAATGGAAAATCCATATCGAAGATAAAATTGTAATGCCCTGGTGTTCCCGGCTGTAACGCTGGCGGTGATTTTTCGATAGTTGTTCTCACGAGCCCAGGTAAAGAGGAAATTCATCAGGTCCACCGCCGTACTCGTCCCCCTGTGCTCCGGGGCAACCCAGACTTGGCTCATTTCCGTCGCGCCCGGCTGGGTTTCGACGCGATAGAGCGCTGCAATACCAATAGGATCCGCATCAGAGAAGGCGATGAAAATTGCCCGGTCGGCCCCCTGCGCGGCACTCTCCGCCTGTTCGCGCCAACATTCGGGGCTGCGCTGCGCTGCAGACTCGAATGTAGATGAAAAAGCATAAGGCGCGTCCCGCAGGGATGTGAGCCTCAGTTGCTTATAAAGTTCCGTCTCTCCGGGTTGGATCCGTCTTATGCTTTTCAAGCTAAACTCCGAATATTGAAGAGTACCCATCGCATTATATCAGTACCTATTACTCAAGGATCACAGTCCGGTTCCGGCCGGTGAATTTGGCGCTATACATGGCCTTATCGACCCGGCGGAACAGGTCTTCCACTGATTCTGTTGAGCCGGGGATCATTTCCACAATACCGATGCTGAGGGTCACAGACACGTTTCCTTTATCTGACGCCACGCCCAGATCCGCAACGCT
>CAYLOW010000253.1:0-6493 GCA_964385315.1 uncultured Anaerolinea sp. | reverse complement strand
TCACTCCCATTTCATTGAAGATGTCCAACTGCCCTTAAGGCTATCACATCTTTGATACAAAAAACGCAGACCGGCCATGATATTGGTTAGATATAAGAAAGGAAATTCCCTACCGATCTGTCAGTCAGGGAGTTGAAACCCGATACGAATTGAACAGATCAAATCTTAAAAAATGCCCTTCTCCTGTAAGATAAAAGTGTAATTTTTATTGGCCATTTCCCTTTTATATAATGCTTTCTGTCATCTAAAATAACGTATTTTATACAGAAAAACTGTGTTGACATCCTCCCTCTTTTTTGCTACACTATAAGTTGTCAGACAATTAAGCCAAACGTCCAAAACAAAGGCAAACACCTCATGACAACTCTCCTCATCAAAAACGCATATATCGTCACGATGAACGACCACCAGCGGGAAATTGCCGAGGGCGGTCTTTTTATTCGTAATGGAATTATCGAACAGGTTGGGGCAACAAGTGATCTCCCATCCTCTGCCGATGAAGTACTGGACCTAAAAGGGTATGTTGTTCTGCCGGGGCTGGTCAATACGCACCATCATTTTTACCAGACCCTGACGCGCGCCGTGCCCGCCGCGCAGGATGCGAACCTTTTCAATTGGTTAAAGACTTTGTACCCCATTTGGGCAAAGTTACAACCTGAGGACATTTTTACTTCAACACAAACCGCATTGGCGGAACTTGCCTTTTCGGGATGCACCACTGCATCGGACCATCTTTATCTATTTCCGAACGGATCCAAACTGGATGACGAAATTGCCGCCGCCCTTGAAATTGGTGTGCGGCTTCAGGCTTCCCGCGGCTCAATGAGCCTTGGCGAATCCAAAGGCGGACTGCCTCCCGATTCAGTTGTGGACACCGAAGAAAATATTCTCAAAGATTCTCAACGTCTGATCGAAAAATATCACGACCCAAAACCCGGAGCGATGACGCAGGTCGTGCTTGCCCCGTGTTCGCCTTTCAGCGTGACATCGGATCTAATGAAACAGTCCGCAATATTGGCGCGTGAATATGGTGTTCACCTGCATACCCATCTGGCTGAAACTGAAGACGAGGAACAATTCTGTCAGCAGATGTTTGGGCATCGTCCTGTAGGCTATATGCAGGAGGTGGGCTGGGTCGGCGGGGATGTATGGTTCGCGCATGCGGTTTGGGTAAATGATGAGGAAATTAAAGTCTTTGCCAGGCATGATTGCGGGGTGGCGCATTGTCCAACCTCGAACATGCGTCTCGCCTCCGGCATAGCGCCGATCAAGGAATATCGGGCCGCCGGGGTCAACGTTGGCCTGGGTGTGGACGGCTCCGCTTCCAATGACGGTTCAAATCTTTTGGCGGAAGTTCGGAACGCGATGCTGGTTTCCCGTGTGAAGGAAGGCATGACGGGTTATTCCCTCTCCAATGACCCCAACCGCAAGTTAATGACCGCGCGTCAGGCATTGCATCTCGGCACGCGTGGCGGCGCGGCGGTTTTGGGCCGCACCGACATTGGGAGCCTGGAACCAGGCAAATGTGCCGACTTCTTTGCTGTCAACCTGAACAAACTTGCCTACACGGGTATGCATGATCCTGTCTCGGCAATCGTGTTTGGCCAAACCATGAATGTTGATTACACCGTGGTGAATGGTAAATTTGTCGTCAAGGACGGTCATCTGGTAACAGTGGATGAACACAAGCTGATCGAAAAACATAATAAAGCTGCGAAACGTCTGCTGGCTGCATAGGAGGTAATTTCTTATGAATGTCGTCAACAACATGTTGGTTTTGCTTTCCCATGGGATTCCCGGGCTGGTTGTTGCAGGGATGGCGATGATTTCGATCCTGCTCGGATTAATTCGCAGGGAGGAGGGTTTGGTCTATTTTGCCGCCTTTCTATTCATTCCCTTTGCTTATACGCTGGGCTCATGGACGGGCCTCCATCTGTTTGTGAGGTTAATGCCGCTGTTTTTGGTCGGGTCTGGAGTCGCTTTAAGCAACAATGAAACCTTGATCGCCTGGCTGGCCCCCTTACCGCCCGCGGCTTATCTTGTTTACATCCTATTTAATATCATCTCGTCCGATCTATAAGTTTTTGAAATATTACGTGCAGCCTTGCAGGAGTGACAAAACATAAATGACAACATCCACAAAACTCACAGCCTCCCTTGTCAATGTAGCCATGGGGCGTGTCAAGGCTGACCTGGTAATCCGTGATGGCAGATGGGTCTGTGTTCAATCGGGAGAGATGGTCCCGCGTACTGACATTGCCATTGTGAATGGGCGCATCGCGTATGTTGGACCGGATGCCAGACACACGATTGGCGAAAAAACAAAGGTCATTGAAGCCGGGGGACGGTATCTTGTACCGGGTTTGTTGGATGGGCACATGCACGTTGAGTCGGGCATGGTCACAGTGACCGAATTCGTACGGGCAGCGGCTGTGCACGGCACCACGGGTATTTTCATTGACCCGCATGAGATCGCAAATGTATTTGGATTGAGGGGTGTTAAGTTGATGGTGGATGAAGCTGTCAGGCAGCCCATTCATGTCTGGGTGCAAATGCCCTCATGTGTTCCATCATCACCGGGGTTTGAGACACCAGGCGCTTCAATTGGCCCCAAGGAAGTAGCGGAAGCCATGACCTGGAAAGGAATCATTGGCCTTGGCGAGATGATGAATTTTCCAGGTGTATTCATGAGTGATAAGAAATTACTCGATGAAATGACTGCGACACACGCGGCTGGAAAGACCATTGGGGGGCATTATCCATCCCTGGATCTGGGACAGCCGTTTCACGGTTATGTGGCCGGCGGCGCCGAGGATGATCACGAAGGAACGCGGGTCGAGGATGCTGTGGAACGTGTTAGGCAGGGAATGAAAGCCATGCTGCGTTACGGCTCTGCCTGGCATGACGTGGCTTCGCAAGTAAAGGCGATCACCGAAAAGAAATTGGATTCACGCAGGTTTATTCTTTGCACAGATGACTCGCACGCCGCGACCCTTGCCCAGGAGGGCCATATGGATCGCGTTATGCGCCATGCCATTGGCGAAGGGCTTAGTCCAATGACCGCCCTTCAAATGATGACGATCAATACAGCTGAGCATTTTGGCCTGACAAAGGAAATGGGCATGATCGCTCCCGGGCGGTGGGGGGATGTGCTGCTGGTGAGCGACCTGATGCATTTCAAGGCGGATGTGGTCATTGCCAAAGGACAAGTGATCGCGGAGTCCGGGAACCTGAAAGTAGAATTGCCATCCTTGAAATATCCCAAGTGGGCCACCAGGTCTGTGCGTTTGAAACGGGATCTTAAAGCGGCTGATTTTGTCCTTCGAACAAGGGCCGCCAACGGGTCAGAAGTGGATGCGCATGTGATCGGTGTGATCGAGAACCAGGCGCCCACCCGCCATCTCAGAATGAAGGTCAAATCCGACAACGGTGAAATAAAACAGGATTTGAAACGTGACCTCGCAAAAATTGCCGTCGTGGAACGCCATCGCGCGACCGGCAAGGTCATGGTGGGTTTGGTGAACGGATTTGAGTTTACAAGGAAGTGTGCCATCGCCTCGACAGTGATGCATGACAGCCATAATATGGTTGTGGCTGGGACAGATGACGAGAGCATGGCAGTTGCCGCGAATAAATTGGCGGAGTGCGGCGGCGGCCAGGTGGTGGTGATCGATGGCGCAGTGGTCGGGTTGGTGGATTTACAGATCGCAGGTTTGATGTCAAATGAACATGCGGATATTGTGGCTGCGAAGGCCACATCGATACTTGAGGGGTTCAAAGCTTGTGGCTGCGAATTGAATAACCCGAACATGCAATTGAGTTTGCTGGGTTTGGTCGTGATCCCTGAACTGCGTATTTCTGATTTGGGTTTGGTGGATGTAACGAATTTTGAATTTTTATCTGTATTGGATGATTGAGGAGTTATGTCAAATTTTCCTTTTCAACGATTGCAGGCCGACCTGGCCGGGTTAATTGAGCGAACGCCCGCCGGCCAGCGCCTGCCCTCAGAGCCTGACCTTGCAAAACAACTGGGGGTTTCACGCGCCACTTTGCGTGACGCCATGCGTACTTTTGAAACCCAGGGGCTTGTTCGACGCAGGCAGGGTTCGGGTACTTTTGTAGTCGGCAAGGTGCAGGCTTTGGACAGCGGGCTTGAGGTACTGGAGAGTCTCGAGACGATGGCGAAGCGTTTGGGCCTGAGGATTTCAGTAAGTAATTTAAGTGTGGAGCAAATCAAAGCAGATGCGATATCTGCCGAAAATTTAAACCTTGCTGTGGGAACACCCTTGCTGTATGTCCGCCGCGTGATCTGCGCCGATGGCCGCCCGGTTGCCTACCTGGTGGATACATTGCCTGAGGATTTTCTGCATTTGGATGACCTGCCTGTTGATTTCCACGGCTCTGTCCTTGACCTTTTGTTGGGCCGCGGCGATTCTTTGAAATCTTCCCGGGCTAATATCAGTGCAATTGGCGCAACTGCCGAGGTTGCCAAGGCCCTTCAAATTCAGCGGGGGGATGTGCTGCTGCATTTCAATTCACAGTTGTTTGACGGCGAAGGCAGAACTGTGGACTATTCATTGACTTACTTTATCCCGGGGTATTTTCACTTTCACGTCGTTAGACGGGTGGGTGGTTGAGATCTATTAAATGTTGGATATTAATTGGCACGGTTTCAATTTATAAATTAAGGAGAAAAAAATGACAGACAAAATTAAGGAACTTCAAAAGCGTGTGGAAGCCTCCCGCGAAGACATCATCAAATTCATGCGTGATATTGTCGCCATTCCATCCATGGAATCCAAGATCGGACCGGTCGGGGAGCGCATTCAAGCTGAGATGAAAAAACTTGGTTACGATGAAGTGCGCTTTGACAAAATGGGCAATACCATCGGGCGCATCGGTAACGGGAAAAAGGTGATCGTTTTTGATTCGCATATCGATACGGTAGGCATCGGCGACCCGAGTGAATGGGAATGGGATCCGTTCGTCGGAAAGGTTGAAGACGGCGTTCTCTTCGCGCGCGGCGCATGTGATGAAAAGAACAGTACGCCCGGCATGGTATATGGTCTTGCGTTTGCCCGTGACCTTGGCCTGCTCGATGGCTGGACAGCGTATTATTTTGGAAATATGGAAGAATGGTGCGATGGTATCGCGCCCAATACCTTCGTAGAAGTTGACCCGAAGGTCAAACCCGATTTTGTAGTCATTGGCGAGCCGACAAAGATGAACGTCTACCGTGGTCACAAGGGCCGCCTTGAAATGAAGGTTACCTCCAAGGGCAAATCGGCACATGCCGCCTCCAATCATGTTGGCGATAATGCCATTTACAAACTGCTGCCTGTGATCGCCGGTATTCGCGATCTTGAACCCAAGCTTGGCGACCATGAATTTTTAGGACACGGCAAGATCACTGTTTCAGATATGCACGTCCAGACCCCATCCATTAATGCTGTACCTGACGAAGCAGTCATTTACATTGACCGCCGTATGACCTTTGGCGAGACCAAGGAGCAAGTCAAGAAGCAGGTTGAGGATCTGATCCCCGCCGAATTCAAGAGCTCCGTCAAGGTGGAAGAACTTTTCTATGATGAACCCTCCTACACCGGCTTTGTATTCCCTGTTGATAAATACTTCCCTGCCTGGGCGCTTGAAGCTGAGCATCCACTGGTGAAGGCCGGGCAGGAAGCTCGGGTGCAGATCGGTTTGAAGGATGTTCCAAGCGGAAAATGGAATTTCTCGACGAATGGCATCTACTGGGCTGGCAAGGCCGGCATTCCTTCCATTGGATTCGGCCCTGGTGACGAGGAAACCGCACACACAGTGCGTGATTCCGTTCCCCTGGATGACATGGTTAAATCCACCGAGTTTTATGCCGTTGTGGCGAGTTTGATCAAGTAATAAAACAGACATCTAAAACTTACACAGCTGGACAAGCGATTGTCCTTACGCCCTCTGTGTGCTTATATACCTAAACTAAGGAGATCTATAAAATGCAAACAAATTTTCGCGGTCGTGATTTCATTGGAGACCTCGACTTCACAAAAGAAGAAGTCGAAACTGTTTTGGAAGTTGCCTGGGATCTAAAGCGCAAACGTGCTCTTGGCGAACCGCACCCCTATCTGCGCGACAAGGCGCTGGCGATGTTATTCTTCTTCTCCTCGACCCGCACCCGAGGATCGTTCGAAGCAGGCATGGCCCAACTCGGCGGTCATGGTGCATTCATTGACAGCAACACCACCCAAATTTCACACGGCGATACCCCGGTGGAGATCGGCGAGATCTTCGGGCGTTATTTCGACGGCATCGCCATTCGTCATTGCGATTATGGCGACGGAAATAAATATTTGAATGCGGTGGCTAAATCAAGCCGTGTGCCTGTCTTGAACATGCAATGTGATATTTATCATCCATTTCAATGTCTCGCAGACCTGATGACGATCATGGAAAAGAAGGGCAAGGATCTGCGCAAGAAGAAGATCGTTGTTTCCTGGGC
>CAYLOW010000252.1:0-6520 GCA_964385315.1 uncultured Anaerolinea sp. | reverse complement strand
TCATTCCAGTAAAGTTTCAAATATGCGGTTGTTATCCGCGAGGCGTTCTGCAAGCAGGTGGGCCAGCCATTCATGCAGCAGAGCGGCGCGCGCGGGATCTTCCTTTTGGATCCTGCGCAGGGTCTTTGCGGTCAGGCGATAAACAACACTTGGTTGTTCCGCCTTGACCGATGCCGAACGCGAACCGCCGAGATACAGGTTGACCTCCCCGACCGTCGCGCCGGCCTGCACGCTTCGCAGCCGTGTCTTCTCTCCATTCACCGCTTGAAACTCAACGGTCACCAGCCCCGATTCTATAAAGAACATATCGTTGGATGTCTCCCCCTGCCTGATCAGGAAATCACCCGCTTGAAAGGTCTCCTGTTCCATGAATTGCTTCATCTGCTCCAGGCCGGGGAATGACTGACTCATATACGACAAAACACTGTCCACACGGTCCTGCTTGCTTTCTTCCAATTCCTTTGCAAGCAATTGGTCCTCACACCATTCGATCCCGTGATCAAGCGTGGGCTGGATCATGAAGGTGTCGTTCTGATTTTCCAGCAGGTCGTGCCCCAGCTGCCTGTGGACTTTATCAGACAGGTTGGTCCATGTCATTGCAATATTGTTCGCTTCGGTCAATTGCTTGAGGCGTGTAAACCCGAACACCGTGGAGGAATCAAGCCGTTTGACGCGCTGAAAAT
The DNA here is from genome assembly GCA_964385315.1 of uncultured Anaerolinea sp. Classification (GTDB taxonomy): domain Bacteria; phylum Chloroflexota; class Anaerolineae; order Anaerolineales; family Villigracilaceae; genus Villigracilis. Next base: position 5,837 of record CAYLOW010000252.1, on the reverse strand, counting down.
CCAGCACGATATAGCTTAAAGGCTGCCCATCTTTTGCAGACATCCGCCCGCGGATATTTTGCAGCACGCGTTGGATCGAACCGAAAAAGATGTATCCCTGCAGGACCAGGATATGGATCTGCGCGCCTTTTTCGGTCAGCGCCTTTTTATGCCTTTTCGGACGTTCAACTTTGCTGTGATAGGTATCTCCGGACAGCGTATTCTTGATCGCGCTCATGCTTCCATAGCTGACGACGAACAACAGCGCCGCGATGATGACTCCCGCTCCGATCGCCTGCAAAAAACCGAACATGTAAATGATGATGACCATGGTCCAGATCAGGAAGTAATCCATGCGCGGCAGTGTCTTGAATGAATCGACCAGCCACTCCGCCAGAAACGAGATGCCCAGCAGGAACAACATCCCGCCCAGTACGGGCCGGGGAAAAAAGGAAAGGACCGAGGCGCCGAAGAACAGCGCGAATCCGCAGAATAACCCGGTGAAAATTCCCGCAAGCCGGCTTCGTGCGCCCAGGCGGTTTGCCATCGCTGAGATTCCCAGCGTCTGGTAGATGGGAATACACCCGATCAATCCGCCGATCAGGGTTGCGCTGCCCGCCGCGATCAACTCGCGGTTCAGGTCAATATCCTGTTTGTAGATGACCTCCAGGCCGCTGGCATTGAGCAGCAGCGAGATCACGCTTAAGCCAAACAGGGTTGCGAAGGTGTCAAAGTGGGTGAAGATCGCACTCCATTGCACCAAGGAAAGATTTTCGATCGTGAAGGGTTTGAATAATCCGCCGGCCGGAAAGGGTCCCAGCAGCCATCCGTCAGTGCTTGCCTGTTCAACCGAAATGCCTGCGAGGAAAAGATAAAGATAAAAGATAAAGATGGCGGCAACGACCGCGCCGGGTGTGATTAAATAATGGGTGTAGCGCCGCTGAATGAACAGCAAAGCCAGCCCAAATAATGTGCCGGGCAGCCAGCGCCAAACGACCTCGGGGCTGAAAAATTGAGGGAGAGTCGCAAATGTCAGCGGAAGATCCACCATCACGCCGAAGGCCCCCTTCGATAACAAATACCCTGTGCCGGCCAAAAAACCGCCGATCACAGGGTAGGGTACATACCGGACAAATGCGCTGGCTTTAAACCACCCCAGGGCGAAGAACAGCGCGGCGGTCACCAGTGACACAAAGATGATCGCGCCCACCGCGGTGGAGTAGATCACCTCGGGCTTCTGGCCTTTCAGCGCGACTGTAATTCCCGCGGCGACCAGCGCCATCAACGCGGCGGGAGTATCCTGAGGGACACCGATCATCTCGGGGAGTGACGAGAGCAGCGCGACCAAAACACACGAGACAGACATACCCAGCAGCAGGATCCCAATTCCGCGCGGAAGAAAGGGCGCCAGATCACCCGAAAAGATGAGCGCGGCAAACGATATTTGCACACTGATCAGGATGATGGCATTGATCAACCCGCATGAAATACTGGGCAGCAGGACTGATGGAGAGAAGTTCCTTTTTACCGCTTCAATGTTCATATTGCCTCATAGGTTTGATTTCATCAGGCTCAAATTCATCTTGCTTTACCACCGGCATACATCCGATCGTGATTATTTTTTACGCATCACTTCCCCAACGGTCTCTATAACCAGCCCGTTGGAGCGCTGCTCTCCAAGCCACTGTGCGAATTTGACGAACACGCCCGGGGTAATGGCGTACTTATCGCAGCCATCACAGACGTGGTGAAAAACAAAGATTACCCAGCCGCCGCCGGCGTTTTCCACCTCGGTCACATAGCGCTGCATTTTGGGCAGGCGTGTATCGCTGACGATGTAGGGCATGGCCCGCAGGACATACCTGTCTGCCGGCGGGATGGCTTCAGGGCCGCCTGACACGCCGCGCGCATTGCCATAACCGCAATCCATCACGGCCTGCCTGCTCTCATCGTCATAAAACCCGTGTGGATAGGCAAACGAGGTGACCTTAAAGCCATACGCTTCCAGGTTGGAACGGTCCTTGCAGATCTCAAGTTTCAATTCCTCCCCGCGCACATCCGTCACCTTGTTATGGCTGAGCGTATGCCCGCCAATTTCGTTGCCGTCTTGATACAGGTCGCGCAGTTGATCAGCGGTCATGTAGCCGGTTGAATTGGTAAATCCGCTCACCACATAAAATGTGGCCTGCAGCTTGTTTTCCGCAAGGATGGATCGTACCGCGTAATTATCCGCATCGCCGTCGTCAAAGGTCAGGCTCACAATGGTATTCTGAAAGTTGACCTTCTCTGTTGCGGGGGTGGGTGTTGGCGTGCTGATACAGCCAGCCAAAAGAATGAGCAGCAATGCGAGCGGGGGTATGGTTGGCTTCATAATTTCGAAACACTCTATCGTTACGGCGTAAAATCGAACTTTTTGGTCAGGCACGTTCCCTTTTGACCTGTACTGGAGCACAGGGAAAGGATCATGTGAATTTCATGCCCGGCTGGGCTGTACGTGAAAGACGGAATACTTAATAGATAGGTGTCATCCAGACCGAGGACATCCTTTGTGGTTTTTACCAGGCAGCCATCCATGTTAGTAAATCCATCGGAGAGATTCACGACCGTGACATCCGTGACCTTGTCCTGAACCGAAGCATAGACTGACCTGAACGGGATCGTGCCGTTGTTTTTCAACATGATCTTTACCCACCAGTTGCCGCTGCATGAATCAAGGCTCACAAAATCCGCTTTGAAAGCCGGGACCGGTGTGGGGGTAAATGTCGGCAGGGGGGTGTTCGTGGGCGTGGGGGTTGGCGGCGGGGTAAATACCGGTACCAGCAGGGTGGAACCGGTCAGCGTTGCGTACTCTCCCCAAACCCAGCAAAATTCAGGATTGGCTTCCGGGTTGCGGATGTACCAATACTTGTTGGTCGGGTCACGCCCATAAACCTCGGCAAATTGACCGATCAACAGCGCGCCCTCCATATCATAGACTTTGCCCGGTCCATTGCGGCAGTTGGTGGGGGTGGATACGCTGATCAGGGGGACAGGCGGGGTTGCTGTGTAAGCCGGCGTCGCCGTAAGAGTCTGTGTGGGTGTTGTCGTTTGTGTGGGCGTTAACGATTCTGTGGAAGTGGCAGTCTCTGTCGGGGAAAGCAGCGGGGGCGCGGATGTGTAGGTGGAAATAAAAACATTGGACGGCGTCGCCTGCACCGCGTTCTGTGTGATGCCCGCGATCACGGTTTGCGCGGCGGCGGTGCTGATCGCCCCCGCATCCGGGGTGGAGGCGGCCGGCGTAATGGCACAGGCCAGACTGACCACTACCAATGCAATTGCTGACAGTTGGATCTTACGCGCAGGGTTCATGTTAATTTCCTTTGTCCAAAGGTCGAACGTTTTAAGTACGTTTTTCGCCAGAGCTTTGTTCCTGGTGATTCCAGATCAGCCAGCCTTTCGCCAGCCATTTTTTGTGCAGGTCAATTTTATAGCCTTTTGCCGCAAGATTTTCTGCCGCGGCGCCAAACCATTGCTTCAATCCAAAGACCTTTGCGAAGGATGTCTCCGCCGCGGAGCGTCTCCATGCCTCAAAGAAGTCATAAATCAATTCACCCGGCACAACATGATGGATATGATTTTTGGGCAGCACCGCTTGAAAGTCTGGTATATCAAAGCCCGTGTGGAAGTTGGTGCTAAAGACCAGCGCCTCCATCCTCCAGGTTCTTCGGGGACCGTCCAAAACTCTTCTGGCGAGGTTGGCTGCCCAAATGCTGCCAAATGGGTTTGACGTGCCTTCGATCATCAATCCGCCGGGCAGGACATATTGCGCGAGGGTTTCATACGCGGGGATAAAATCCTTTTCTTCATATTGACGCAGCACATTAAATGCGCGGACCAAACGCACCGATTCATCCGGCAGCAGGGGCAGGTTGAATCCGCCCACCCGGAAGTGTGTGATCGCATCCGCGTAAGGCAGCGCCGCTTCAACACGTTCCTTGTCTATCTCAACCCCAAGGATGGGCAGGTCCGGATTGATGCGCCTGAAGCGGGCGGCGCTTTCAAGCGTGGTGCGCGCATCAAAGCCGTAGCCCAGGTCAACGAACAGCGCCTGGCCGAACAGACCATCGGTTCGCTTAAGCAGCGCGGGTTCATAGAGCAGTATAAAGTTGTCAACCCTGCGCAGCCGGTTCGAAGCGGTCTTGCCGCGGGTTGGCAGTCCCAGGGGCTTTTTTGAATGAACGTACAGCGTACCCATATTGTTATTATACAAGAAGCGGCTCTAAAAGAGCCGCTTCCTGGGTACGATTTATATTTTTGACTTCAATTATGGATCAGGCGGGTTTAGTCCCCAATGCTGGTGTCCGGGAGCTGTGACCACTGCCTGGCGTTGTTCTGGAACTGCTCTTCGGTGAAGCGGCCATGAATGAAGCCGGTTCCTGCGGGGATCAGTTTACCGATGATCACATTTTCCTTCAAGCCAAAGAGCGGGTCGGTTGTGGATCCGATCGCGGCGCTTGCCAGCACTTTGATCGTGTGCTGGAAGGAGGAGGCCGAGAGGAACGAGTCGGTGCTTAGGGAGGCCTTTGTCACGCCAAGCAGAATTTCTGCAGAGCGCGCGGGCTGTTTGCCATCCGCGATCAGACCTTCGTTGATCTTGCGGATCTCAAGGCGGTCCACGGCATCACCGGGCAGGTACTTGGTGTCGCCGGGGCGGGTAACTTGAACCTTGCTCAACATCTTGCGGATGATGACTTCAAAATGTTTGTCATGGATGTTCTGGCCCTGTGAACGGTACACCTTTTGCACTTCGGTCATCAGGTACATCTGGCAGGCATCGCGTCCCTGGATCTTCAGCACACGGTGCGGGTTAAGTGAGCCTTCGGTCAGCGCCTGGCCGGCTTCCACGTGAGCGCCGTCCTTGACGAGCAGGCGGGAGGAGGTTGGAACATCTTCAATGGTCTCTTCGCGCTGTTCGTAGGAGACGATCACCTTGCGTTCCTTCTTTTCCACTGCCACACGCCCGGCGTGCTGGGCTGTGATGGTGGATTTTTCCTTGTTGGCCAGAACGTCGCCAGCCTGCACTTCGGCTTCATCCTTGACAAGGAACTTCCAATCTTCAGGAACCACATATTCATCGTGGACCATTTCAGCGTATTGGATGTGGACTTCGCGCATGTCTGTATATTTCTCGGACTGCATGATCCTTACCACGCCGGCGATCTCTGCCACCACCGCTTCGCCCTTGGGCATCTTGCGGGCTTCAAAGATTTCCTCCACGCGCGGAAGACCGGTTGTAATATCTGCGGCTCCCGAGGAGGCTACACCGCCTGTGTGGAATGTGCGCAGCGTCAGCTGTGTGCCGGGTTCGCCGATGGATTGGGCGGCTACAATGCCGACCGCGGAACCGAGTTCCACCATCTCACCGCGGCCCAGGTCAATGCCGTAGCATTTCGCGCAGATGCCGTGCGAGAGTTCGCAGGTCATGGGCGAACGGACTTTCATTTCGGTCACGCCTGCGTTGGCGATCTTGCGTGCCAGGTCGTGCGTGATGACGTCATTGTATTCAGCCAGCACTTCGCCGGTCTTGGGGTCAAGCACACGCTCAACAGCAAGACGGCTGTAGATGCGGCTCATAATGGATTGGCCGGCAACATCATCGGTCTTGCGGATCCACAAACCTTCGTGGGTGCCGCAGTCATATTCGTTGATGATGATGTCCTGGGCAATGTCCACCAGACGGCGGGTGAGGTAACCCGCGTCTGCCGTGCGCAGGGCGGTATCGGCCAGGCCTTTACGCGCACCATGTGTTGAAATGAAGTATTCCTGCGCCGTGAGCCCCTCGCGGAAGTTGGAACGGATCGGCATCGGGATGATGCGGC
>CAYLOW010000251.1:0-6540 GCA_964385315.1 uncultured Anaerolinea sp. | reverse complement strand
GCTCACTAACAAGGAAATCGGCCGGGAATCTGTGAGGTTGTATCCTGCATAAGAGGATAAAAATGGACTTGAAAAGGGTTAACTGCGTGATGTGGATTCTACCGGTGCCTGTCAGTTTTGCGGCGATTAAAATATTCACAAAGCCATTGAGCTCTTCATGCGTGATTTGCCGGCAATGCAGGCGGCATGATAGAATCAAAATATTCACATTCCCTTGTCGTTCCCGGGAGGGCATCGGGGTAGGTGTTCGACGAACATACTTCGAGGAGAGACACTCATCCCTGTCAGGCAAGGTTTCTCGCTGCTGCTCGAAACGACAAATAAGGAAACAACAAAGAGAATCATTCATTCTTGTTTTGAAAGGATGTGTCATCCATGATGGATATAAAAGAATTCAGCGGGCAGGTGATCGATAATCTGACAAAGGTGATCGTGGGCAAGCAGCAGTCGATCGAGTTGATCGTGATCGGGCTGCTGTGTCAGGGGCATGTGCTGATCGAAGATGTGCCCGGGGTGGGAAAGACCATGCTGGCGCGCAGCCTGGCGCGTTCGCTCGACTGCTCGTTCAACCGCATTCAATTCACGCCCGACATGCTCCCAAGTGATGTGACGGGCGTTTCAATTTACAACCAGAAGACCAACAAGTTCGAGTTCCGCCCGGGACCCGTGATCGGGCAGATCATCCTGGCCGATGAGATCAATCGTGCCACACCCAAGACTCAGGCGGCCTTGCTCGAGGCCATGGAGGAGCGCCAGGTAACGGTGGACGGGGTGACTCATATCCTGCCAAAACCATTCATGGTGCTGGCGACCCAGAACCCGATCGAATACGAGGGTACCTTCCCGCTGCCCGAAGCCCAACTGGACCGCTTCCTGCTGCGGCTGCGGCTGGGTTACCCGTCTGTGGCGGATGAGATCCGCGTGCTCGATGCGCAGCAGCTGCAGCATCCGCTGGAGACATTACAGCCTATCGTCAAACTGAAAGAGATCCTTGAGGCGGCCGAGGGTGTGAAGCAGATCTTTATCTCCCCGGCCATCAAGCGCTATGTGGTCGAATTGACCTCGCGTACACGCCAGAGTGAAGATGTGTATCTGGGAGCGAGTCCACGCGGGAGTCTGTTCCTGGCGCGGGCAGGGCAGGCGCGGGCCGCCATGCTGGGGCGGGACCATGTGCTGCCCGATGACATTCAGGCTTTGGCGGTGGCTGTGCTGGCGCACCGCATTATCGTCAGCCCGGCGGCCCGGCTGCGCGACCTGAGTTCAGATCGCATTGTGCAGGAGGCGATCCATGCCACGACTGTGCCCGGCGGTGAATTTTCTTCCGAGCCTGTGAGGAAAAAGACGAAATGAGATCCGGGCGCATTTTTATTGCGCTGCTGTTTCTGGTCGGCACGTTGGGAGCATTGACCACCGGAGCCGAACTGTATTCGCGTTTTCTATACCTTGGCATTTTGCTTGTGGCCGGCAGCTGGCTGTGGACGCGCTGGGTTGCGAGTGGATTGCGTGTAACCAGAAGCGCAAGAATACAACGTGCCAATGTGGGGGATTTCTTTGAAGAACATTTTGAGGTTGAAAACAAGAGTCGTGTGATCGCGCCGTGGATCGAGATCCTCAATCAATCCTCCATTCCCCATGGCTCGGGCTCGCGTTTGTTGACCCTGGTGAGGGGGCGCCAGAAGCGTACCTATCTTGCGCGTACCTGGTTGACCCAGCGCGGCGCCTTTGCGATGGGGCCAACCCAATTGACCACCGGCGATCCGTTTGGATTGTTCCGCTCCAGTAAAGAGAATCCTGCTGCGCAAACATTGATTGTGCTGCCCATGCTTTTTGAGCTGCAGTCATTTACATTGCCTCCCGGCCTGCTGCCTGGCGGACAGGTCATCCGCAGGCGGTCAGCGGATATCACACCGCACGCGGCAGGGGTGCGCGAGTATATTCACGGCGACGCGATGAAGCGCATTCACTGGCCCACCAGCATTAGGCGCGGTCAGTTAATGGTGAAAGAGTTCGAACAGGATCCGCAGGCCGAGGTTTGGGTCTATCTTGATTCGCAGCAGAGCGTGCATCATCAAAAACCAGATCCGGAAGAACAGCCCCCGGCCGAATCCATCTTTTACGGGCGTAAGCCGAATTTCAAACTTCCGCCCTCCTCGCTGGAATATTCGATCAGCATCACCGCCTCGTTGGCTCATTATTTTATTGCCCAGCGACGCGCGGTCGGTTATGCCAGCGCGGGCAGGACTTTTACCGTGCACCAGGCCGAACGCAGCGAACGGCAGGAAGGTCGTATCCTCGAGACTCTCGCGTTTGTGAAGGCTGATGGAGACCTATCGATCGCAGCGATGGTGGCAGCACAGGCTTCACAGCTGCCTCAGGGTTCCACGGCCATCCTGGTCACACCCACCATACGCCCCGACCTTTTACAGGCGGTGGATGACCTGCAAAGACGGTTCCTGCGTCCGGTTGTTGTTCTGCTGGATATTGCAACCTTTGGCGGCCCGCGCGGCACTGAGAAACTTATGCTTTCGCTGCGTGAACGCCGCGTGCCTGTCTGTGTGATTCCCTGCGGTGCAGACCTCAAACAGGCGCTTTCCACCCTCACCACCGACCTTACTTCCCAGGAGATGCGAACATGGCAAAGTCCCGTATATTCACCCTAGACCTGAACTTTCAGGGGATGACGAATTCAGTTGCCGCTTATTTGATCCCCCATGACCACGGAGCGGTCCTGATCGAAACCGGGCCCGGTTCGACCCTGCCCGCGCTGGAGGCTGGACTGGCCAAAGAGGGCTTATCGACCCGCGATATCACCCACGTGCTGCTGACCCACATTCATCTTGACCACGCGGGGGCGGCGGGCTGGCTCTCAACCCAGGGGGCAAAGGTTTATGTCCATCCGAATGGTGCGGCGCATTTGCTCAACCCGTCGAAGTTACTTGCCAGCGCTACCCGCATCTATGGTGACCGGATGCAAACACTGTGGGGTGATTTCCTGCCGGTGGTTGAGGATAAATTGCGGACCACCATTGACGCCGAGGAAATCGTGGTTGGAGACCTGCACATCCTCCCGCTGCACACACCGGGTCACGCCGAGCATCACTGCTGTTATCTTTTTGAGGATGTGTGTTTCACTGGCGACGTGGGCGGGGTGCGGATTCCCGGTTACCGCTATATGCGCGCTCCGCTGGTCCCGCCTGAACTGCATCTTGGAAAATGGCGCGAGACCCTGACCCGGCTGCAGTCGTATAATTTTGCGCACATCGCACCGACCCATTTTGGAATTTTCGAAGATGCCGCCTGGCACTTGAATGAATTGCAGCGGATCCTTACGGAAACAGAAACGTGGCTGGAGAATGTCATGCAAAGCAATCCGTCGGTTGATGAATTGCGCACGCAGTATGAAGCCTGGATGGGAGAGCAAAGCGACACCCAGCACCTGAGCGAGGATACGATCCTCGCCTATACCCTGGCGAACCCGCTAGGCATGGGCGCAGACGGCATGATGCGATATTGGAACAAGGTCCGCATGGCGGCGTGATGGTGTCGTTGCTGATTGTCGTTTCGACGATTGTTCTTCGAGGAGAAACCTTGACGATTGTCGGGCAGGATTTCTCGCTGGCGCTCGAAATGACAGTTCTTGGATATTGTTATTTCGACAAGCGCTCTTCGAGGAGAAATCTTGATGGTTAGTAAGAAAGATTTCTCCCTACGGTCGAAATGACACCGGGGAGAAGGAGGTTGCTTCGGGCGAAGGACAAGACCGCCCTCCCGAAAGATCATCGGGATAGGTATCGCAACGACATCTAACGATACCGATAAAGAATCTGGCAAAATGTCACGCGTAAAGTGTGACCCTTGAGACGTGGCAAAATTGCACAATAAAGATATACTTTGGCTGTCAATTTTTTCAAGTCTTTGAAGAAATTCCCGTCAATGGTGAACCAAAGACAATAACCCTAAGGAGCAACCATGAAGGACTTTCTCTCGATCTCCGATTACTCATCGGATGAAATTCAAGACATGCTCGATCTTGCGGTCCACCTCAAGAAGGAGCATTTCAAGAAAGGCAACAAGAAGATTTTCAAAGGCAAGGTGCTGGGAATGATCTTCCAGAAGCCGAGCCTGCGCACCCGCATTTCATTTGATATGGCCATGCGGCACTGCGGCGGCGACGCACTGTATCTTTCGCCGAGCGAGATCGGGCTTGGCAAGCGCGAATCCATCGCGGATGTGGCGCGCGTTTTATCCGGTTACCTGCAGGCGCTTATGGCGCGGGTCTTTGAGCATGAGCATGTGCTGGAACTGGCGAAGTGGTCCGAGATCCCCGTGGTCAACGGCTTGAGCGATTACAACCACCCGTGCCAGGGCATGGCAGACGCGCTGACCATCATTGAGAAATTCGGCAAGAAATCAAAAGGCTTGAATGTCAGCTACGTGGGGGATGGAAACAATGTGACAACCTCCCTCATGCATGTCTCGGCGCAGCTGGGCTGGAACTTCACGGCAGCCACCCCCGAAGGCTATGATACAAATCCCAAGGCAATTGAGATCGCAGAAAGAATCGCGAAAGATACAGGCAGCAAACTGACCTTTATGCGCGATCCGCATCAGGCAGTCAAAGGTGCGCATGTCATCTACACCGATACCTGGACCTCGATGGGGCAGGAAGAGGAAACCGCCAAGCGCGAACTGGTCTTCCCGCCTTACCAGGTCAATGCCCAGTTGGTGAATGAAGCGGATAAGGATGTGATCGTTATGCACTGCCTTCCCGCGCATCGCAACCATGAATTGACCGATGAAGTGGCCGACGGCCCGCACTCGGTCATCTTCCCGCAGGCGCATAACCGTTTGCACGCGCAGAAAGCAGTCCTGGCGCGTTTGTTTGATGTTGCGTAGACTCTGTCTGATGTCGTTCCCGAAGTGACCTCCCCTTTAATGGGAGATCGTTTGTCATTATGAGGTTGCTTCGACAAAAAGGCCTCCCGTAAGATCATCGGGATAAGTATCGCAACGACAACTGTTCGTAACGACATATAATTAAATTATAAATACCCTATAGGATAATCAATGAACACTCAGGACTATATCAAGATCGAGGAAGAGTACGGCGCGCATAATTATCATCCGCTCGATGTAGTGATCGAGAAGGCTGAAGGCGTGTGGGTGTATGACGTGGAAGGCAAGAAATATCTCGACTGCCTCTCTGCTTATTCGGCAGTGAACCAGGGGCATGTGCACCCTGAAATCTTAAAGGCCTTGATCGACCAGGCGAAGCGCGTCACCCTGACCTCGCGCGCCTTCCGCAACGATCAACTGCCCCTTCTATATAAGGAACTTTCCGAGATGACCGGTTACGAGATGTCCCTGCCTATGAACTCAGGCGCAGAGGCCGTTGAGACCGCTGTCAAACTTGCCCGCAAATGGGCGTACCAGGTCAAGAAAGTCCCGCGCCACCAGGCCGAGATCATTGTGGCGGCCAATAATTTCCACGGCCGCACCGTGACCATTGTCTCCTTCTCCACCGAGCCCTCGTACCGAGATGACTTTGGACCCTTCACCCCGGGTTTCGTGACCGTGACCTACGGCGACGCGGATGCGGTTGAGAAGGCAATCACCCCGAATACAGCCGCTGTGCTGCTTGAGCCGATCCAGGGCGAAGCGGGTGTCATTATTCCGCCGGCCGGATATTTAAAGAAGGTCTCCGAAATTTGCAAGAAGAACAACGTGTTGTTCATCGCGGATGAAATTCAAACGGGGCTGGCCCGCACCGGTAAATTGTTCGCAGCCCACCATGACGGCGTTCGAGCGGATGTGACCATCATTGGCAAGGCGCTGGCAGGCGGCTTTTACCCCGTCTCGGCGGTGCTGGCAGATAAGGCGATCCTCGGCTTGTTCACACCAGGCGAGCACGGATCCACCTTCGGCGGCAACCCGCTGGCGGCGGCAGTCTCCCGCGCCGCGCTGCGAGTTATCCGTGAAGAAAAGCTGGCAGAGCGCTCTCAGCAATTAGGTGATTATTTCGTCGAGCAGTTAAGCGAGATCAGCAGCCCGCACATCAAGGAAGTGCGCGGCAAAGGCCTGTTGATCGGCGTGGAACTCAAACCCGAAGCCAAAGGCGCGCGCCGCTTCTGCGAGGCCCTGAAGCATAAGGGCATTCTCGCCAAGGAAACGCACGACAATGTGATCCGCTTTGCCCCGCCGCTTGTGATAGACAAGGACACCATTGACTGGGCGCTGCCATCCATCCGTGAAGTTCTAAATATGAAATAGACAAATTTTTGACCCTAAAGGTATTCAGTATCTTTAGGGTCTCTTTTATGTGGAGGCATAAGATGAACATAGGAATTCCAAAGGAAAGCAGACCCAATGAATACCGGGTGGGACTTTCGCCCGCCGGGGTGGAAATTCTCACCCAAAGCGGGCATAAGGTGATCGTTGAGCATGCCGCGGGCGAGCTGACCGGCTTCAGCGACAAGGATTACGAGAAGGTTGGCGCGCGTCTTGTGTTTTCACCCGAAGAATCTTTCGGCCGCCCCGACT
>CAYLOW010000250.1:0-6581 GCA_964385315.1 uncultured Anaerolinea sp. | reverse complement strand
CTCTGTAAGGGTCTTTCACCCTCTAGTCAACGCCCGTGCTGGGCGCACAATAAAACAGGCGGAGAATGAACTCCGCCTGTCGTGTTACTATAACTCCGTCGCGCGTTTCGCGATCTTATCCTTCGCCCGCGCCATAAACTCAGCCAGCGGAATGTTGTTCTGCTGGGTGCCATCACGGCCGCGCAGCGACACCTGGCCCGCCTGCATTTCGTTATCGCCCACCACCAGCATGTACGGCACCTTCATTAACTGCGCCTGGCGGATCTTGGCGTTCATGCGCTGGGCCGAGACATCGGCTTTGGCACGAATGCCGTTGGCACGCAGTTCCTTCGCCAGCTTTTCAACATACTCGTTCTGCACGTCTGTAATGGAAATGACGCGCACCTGTTCGGGCGAGATCCAGAGGGGGAAGTTGCCCGCGTAATGTTCCAGCAGAAAACCGACCATACGCTCATGGGTCGAGAGCGGGGCGCGGTGAATGCAGAGCGGAATTTCATCCACGCCTTCCCGGTTGGTGAACTTCAAATCAAAGCGCTCGGGCACGGCGAAGTCCACCTGGTTGGTGGCCAGTGTGAACTCCTTGCCGATCGCGCTCCAGATCTGCACATCGATCTTGGGGCCGTAGAACGCGGCTTCATCCAGGACTTCGACATACGGCACGCCGCCGTTATCCATGGCGCGGCGCACCATGTCTTCGGTCTTGATCCACAGGCGCTCATTGTCCACATATTTCTTGCCAAGCCCGGCCTTGCCGTGCAGCGACAGGCGCATGACATATTTGTCAATGCCGAACAGGTCAAAGTATTTTTTATACAGGTCGATCACGCCCATGAATTCCTGCTCGAATTGTTCCTCGGCGCAGTAGATGTGGGCATCGTTCATCTGCATCGAACGCACACGCATCAGGCCAAAGAGCTCACCAGATTTCTCATAGCGGTAGCAGGTGCCGTATTCGGCCAGGCGCACCGGCAGGTCACGGTAGGAGCGGCCCTTCGAGCCGAAGATCTTGTGGTGCATCGGGCAGTTCATCGGCTTGACATAATATTTAACGCCCTCCAGTTCCATGGGCGGGTACATGCTTTCGGCGTAATAAGGCAGGTGGCCGGAACGGATGAACAGATCCTCCTTGGTCAGGTGCGGTGTCTTGACGCGGGAATAACCCGCATCCTCCTCCATCTCCTTTGCCAGCCGTTCAAGTTCCTCGATCATGACCGCGCCGTTGGGCAGCCAGAGGGGCAGGCCGGGACCGACCTCATCATCGAAGATGAATATCTCCAACTCACGGCCCAGTTTGCGATGGTCGCGTTTCTTGGCTTCCTCGAGCTGGTGGAGGTACTCCTCCAGTTCCTTCTTGCTCTCCCAGGCCGTGCCATAGATGCGCTGGAGCATTTTATTCTTTTCATCGCCGCGCCAATATGCGCCCGCGACGTTCATCAATTTGAAGGCGTCCTGTTTGATCTCCTTCGTGGTCGCGACATGGGGACCGCGGCACAGGTCGGTGAACGTGTCGTGCTGGTAGATCGAAATATCGACCTTGCCGGTCAACGGGTTACCGTACTCATCCAGGCCGCCCTGTTCGAGTCCTTCGATCAACTCCAGTTTGTACGGCTGGTCGGCGAAGACTTTCCTGGCTTCATCGGCTGAGATGACGGTCTTCTTGAATTCATGCTTGCCCTGCACGATCTGCCGCATGCGCTTTTCGATGGCCTGCAGGTCTTCGGGGGTGAGGTTGCGGGGCAGGTCAAAATCATAGTAAAAGCCGTTCTCAACCGGCGGGCCGATGGTCACCTTGCCGTCGGGGAACAACTCCATCACGGCCTGCGCCATCACATGCGCGGCGGAGTGGCGAACCTTATACAGTTGTGTATCTTCGTAGCGTTCCGTTTGTTGTGCCATAGTACTTTCTCCTTTGACAACATTCAACAACTTCCATTTGAATATCATACATCATGTTAAACAAAAATTCCCACCCACAACGGGGCGAGAATTAATTCACGCGGTGCCACCCGATTTACCTTCTTTCGAAAGCATCTCTTAGACCGGTAACGGGGTCATCCGTTCAACATACTTGCCGGGGCTTTCTGTCTCACGCTCACAAGGGGTTTTCGGTGATGTCTTCCGGAAGAGGCTCTCAACCAGCGGCTTCTTCTCTCTGTCGGAAACTTGATCACGTACTCGTCTTGATCAACGCGTTTTTATTATCACTTGCTGTGGACGGAATAGGGCTCGAACCTACGACCTCTGCGATGTCAACGCAGTGCTCTAACCAACTGAGCTACCCGTCCGAAGGATTGCCATTATACCGAGAGTATCAAAAATTGGCAACCCTCAGGGAATGTCCCTGCGGTATAATCCGGCACGCTATGGCAAGACGCAAATCGCCTGAAGATCTATCCGTGGAAGAACTTCGCCGGCTGTTGGTGGAAAAAAGACGCGGTGTCCGAAAGGACCGTCTGGAAAACTTTCGCCGCACCGGACGTGTGATCTCGGTTGCGCCTGACCTGCCCGATATGAACCAGCAATCCGCGCCGATCGTGGATACAGCGGAAGGAACCGAGTCCGCCCCCCCGCCAGTCAACCGGCGCCGCAAGTTCATGGACCGCGTGCTGCTGGGTGTGGAAATCCTGGCGGTCATCGGCCTGATCGGTGTGCTGCTGAACGGGCTTGGGCTGCTGCGCAAACTTAATACGGAAGTGGTCGCCGCGCTCAACCCTGCAACCGCCATGCCGACCCCGCTGGTCATGGCAGTCGTGCTGCCTTCGGGACATGTGCCGCCGGACGCGCAAGGCAACACACAACCCAACGTGGCTGAGATCCCCGAGCACCTGCGCCCGATGGTCCAGTCGCTGGCCAACGTACCCATCCCCACATCGGCACCCGGTCAGGCGATCCGTATTCAAATTCCAAGCATCAATGTGGATGCGCCCGTTGTGCTGGGCGACGGCTGGGAACAACTCAAAAAAGGCATCGGGCAGTATGTCGGTTCTCCCGACCCGGGTCAGGACGGCAACATTGTCCTTTCGGGCCACAACGATGTCTACGGTGAGTTATTCCGCAACCTGGACCGACTCGTGCCCGGCGACCAGATCATCATCTATACCCAGCAGCGGCAGTATGTTTACATCGTGGACCGCACCGTTCTGGTGAAGCCGACCGCCGTCGAAGTCATGGCATCCAGCGGCAGCCCGACTGTTACACTGATCTCGTGCTACCCGTATCTTGTTGACACACAGCGCATTGTTGTCTTTGCGCGATACCAAAACTAGGAGAAGTAAAAATGGCTAAAAAAAACAAAAGACCCGCATCAACAACCACCTTTGCGAAGGCAGCCCCCCAGCATGTGGAATTCAACCCCGACTACACCATCATTAAGAGAGACCTTAAACGCATTGCCATGCTGGCTGCATCCTTTGTCGTTGTGCTCATCGCGCTCTCGTTCATCATAAAATAAACTGTTCGCCGGATACAATGAAAATAGGAAAGACTGATTTTCAGGTCTTTCCTATTTTTTTATTCTTGACACCAAAGAAGAAAAGTGTAATAATAATGTGTATATAAACTACACATCTTAAGGTGTAACATGGAACTGCATAGAACTCAAATTCTCCTTGAAGAAGACCAACATCAAGTACTTACATTAATAGCAGAACAGGAGAAACGCAGCCTCTCAGAGATTGTGCGTGAAATGATCGCGCGCGAATTGCGTTACCGCCAACGCCGCAAAATGTACCTTGCTGCGCGCGAGCTTCAAGCGGATTACAACACAGACCCCAACTTAACGCAGTTTACAGCCCTTGACAGCGACGACTTTCTTTTTGAGGAAGAATTATGAACAGGGGCGAAATTTGGCTGGTAAATCTTGACCCAACGGTTGGGTCAGGAACAAAAAAAATACGACCTGCTGTAATCATCAGCAGTGACCTTGTGGGAATATTACCGCTAAAAATTATTGTCCCCTTTACAGACTGGAAAGATCGCTACACATCCGCATCATGGATGGTACGCGTTGAGCCGGATCCGGAAAACAGGTTGAGCAAAATTTCTGCGGCAGACGGCTTACAAGTCCGTTCCGTCTCCCATCAAAGACTGGTAAAACGATTGGGGAAAATAACACATATTCAAGTTGCGCAGATTGTTCAGGCGGTGGTAAATGTCCTCCAACGATAATGTAAAAATCTTTGAAGTAACACTTGAAAAACTCACCTACGGCGGTGAAGCCATGGGGCGCCTGCCCGATGGGCGCGCCGTGTTCGTGCCTTTTGGTTTGCCCGGCGAACAAGTGCGCCTGGAGCTGACCGAAGACAAGAAAAATTTCACACGCGGGAAACTACTTGAAGTATTAAAAGCCTCGCCCGAAAGAATAGAGCCAAAATGCGAGCACTTTGGAAAGTGCGGCGGCTGTCATTACCAGAACCTGACCTACGAAAAACAGCTGCAGGCCAAGACGGAAATTCTGCGCGATCAGCTGCACAGAATTGGAAAGATCGAAAACCCGCCTGTCATGCAAATGGTTCCCTCCCCGCTGGAATGGAATTATCGCAATCATGTGCAGTTCCATCTGACAGCAGAGGGCAAGGTGGGGTTTATCAACGCGAAGGGAAATTCCACCCTGCCGATCAGGGAATGCCATCTGCCCGAACCGGGCATCAACGCCTTCTGGCACGAACTGTATTTTGAATCAAACAAGGATGTGGAGCGTGTCTCGCTGCGCGCGGGGTTGGAAGAAGAACTGATGGTCGTGCTCGAATCAGAATCACCTGAAACGCCGGAGTTTGAAATTGAAGCGGATGTTTCGGTGGTGCATTTATATGACGAACACGCGGTCGTCATCGCCGGGCAGGACAACCTGCTTTTCAATATTTCAGGAAAGGATTTCCGCGTTTCCGCCGCATCCTTCTTTCAGGTCAACACGAAAATGGCAGAGAAAATGGTGGAACACCTGATCGCCCGCCTGCCGGTCACCCCGGCCGACACAGTGCTGGACGTGTACTGCGGGGTCGGCCTGTTCAGCAAATTCCTGGCGGACAAATGCCAGACCGTGATCGGCATCGAAACCTCCGAATCAGCCTGCGAGGATTTTGTAGTCAATCTTGATGAATTCGATAATGTCGAACTGTATGAGGGCGAGGCCGAGGAAGTTCTGCCCGGGCTGGCCGGCCGGCTGGACAGTTCCACCTTCGTGATCGTGGACCCGCCGCGCGCGGGCATCGAACGGCACGCGCTGGACGCGATATTGAGCATCAAGCCGCAGATCATCGCCTATGTCTCCTGCGATCCTTCGACCCTGGCACGGGATGCCGCGCGCTTGATCCAGGGCGGCTACCGCCTGACCCAGGTGACGCCGTTCGACCTGTTCCCCCAGACCTATCACATCGAATCCATTTCCATTTTTGAAGCGGTGTAAATTCACTCTTTCAGAGTACGGCTTTTATGTCAGTGGGAAGCGCACATCTCCTTGGCAAGGAGACATATTATCCCCCCGCACGACGGAATGAGGATACACATCCTGATTCGCCATAAAGCCTTCTAGTAAAAATAAACGCTGCCCATTTCATGTATAACTATTAAAAAGAGAGTATCCATGGAAACATTCCGGGTTCACACCACTGTTTTGAAAGATGGAAAATTATTCATCAAAGGTCTTCCATTTCGCCCTGGCGCAAAAGTGGAGGTATTCGTGCGTGAGGAAAGCCAGGAAGGTACTGTGGTAAAACGGAAGACACTTGCGGGTGAAATGCAAGCCTTGTTCAAGGAGATCCAATCTTTACCGCAGGCAAGAACAATTACTGAAGAAGACATCGCTGCGGAAATTGCCGCGTATCGCGCATCAAAGATTAAATGAAAGTTGTCATTGACACAAATGTATTGGTATCAGCCGCCTGGCGGGACAAGTCCCCCGAGGCGGTTGTTATTTGGGTCGCCCTTCAGGATGATCGGGAATGGATTGTCTCACAGGACATATTGGATGAATATCAGGAAGTTCTACGGCGGGAATAATTCAAGTTGCCACCTGAAGTCGTTGAGAAATGGAATTACATTATTTCGAATTTGACCACCATTTTGGATGTAAATGTTACGGTGGATTTTCCCCGTGACCAGAAGGACGCCAAATTTCTTGCCTGCGCTCTCATGGCAAGTGCTGACTTTTTGATCACAGGGGATGCAGATTTTATCGAGGCACAAAAGTTAACAAAGACCACAATCATCTCGGTTTCGATGTTCAAAAGACTGATGATTGATGTTCAGTCATAGCTGGTTTAGAAAGGCCGGAATTCTTGATGAATCGGTAAAGGTCAATAGCCATCGGCCTTAAACATGATTACCGATAAATAATTAATTTCCGCCATGTTGTTTCCGAAAAACATCGGAACAGGTTAGTGAAGGTGTTACCCCAAAGCGCTCTCCTATTGATGCGAGGTTGCTTCGGGCAAAAGTCAAGAGTGCCCTCGCAACGACATGGGTACAACACAAAACGCCCTAAAGGCCTGAAGGCCATTAGGGCGTTTTGTGTAAAAAACTAATCTTCCGCGATCACGATGATTTTGTCTTCGGCAGAGAAGGTCACCGGTACGGATTTCTTC
>CAYLOW010000249.1:4930-6648 GCA_964385315.1 uncultured Anaerolinea sp. | reverse complement strand
ATCATTAAGTTCAAAAGCCAAACCACCCCCTCTGTCTGCTGCCGCAGGCACCTAGCCTTGCGCAGCACCCTGTGGGCAAATGCGACAAGTTTAAATCTGGTGGTCATAAAATGTACTCATGTCGCATGCTTCGTGGGGGGAGGCGGGTGGGGGTGACCCCGGAGTCTCCGCTCGGCAGGCGTGGGTTCTCTTCGTAACTCGATGGCGTGACGCATCGTTTTGGAGTTCCTTCGTAATGGTCGAACCATGGGCCCCTGCCCAACTAAACCCATTTTCGCACTTTGAAAATGGGTGAGGGACAAATACATCAGGAATAATAAAGTTGGTTCCATAAGCAGTCTTTAAATCATGTCTCCCCAAAATTTGTTCTTTGAGCCTTGCCCCGTAAGAGATCTCGCCAGTTTGATCCGCAGCTAGTGAACGTGCCCTGGTGCTCCAGGACACTTCACGTTTTATTGGCCCCCTTTACAATTTATCAAATGGTTCTGGCTCTACATCAGGGACTTTGCTTAATATTTCAAGAAATTTTTCACGGCTGCCGCGTTTTGCACGCTTTTCTAAATATTCAATTACTGAGATGGAAGCAACTTTTTCTGCAACAGCAAGCATAATAAACTGATTGACAGAAATACCTTCTTCCTGCGCTACTTCACGCAGGTGCTCGTGTAATGATTTTGGCAAACGTAAACTTAATGCGCTCATTCTTTTACCTCACATATTATTTGTAAAAACTCTTTCGGGGTATTTGCCTGGATCAAATCCCGGAAGTTTACCAAATTTCCCCAACAGTTTTTAACAGCGCTTCGCGGATGACTGCATCATCCAATCTGAATTCATTGTTTTGCAGTGCGCGCAATACCTGTGCGGCGGATTCGATCAAGCCGTTTTGTTTTGCGAGGATGACCACCGCTAATGTGCCTGTCAGCCGGATGGATAAACTGCGCACACAGCGCCGCGCTGCACCATCGTCCAAAATTGCCACCCAATCAGGCGCGGATAATGCGTATGATAAGACAGCAGTCTCGCCTTTGCCTAAATCCCATGCCAAAATTTCCGGCGGAGGCGGGGGAGTTTCAATGACCTCAAACAAGCCGCCCTCCACTGCCGCGCGGGCAGGATCGCCCTGGGGCGCATTCAGCAATTCTTCTTTAACAGCTTGTGGAACGATGATTTGTTGCGGCAGACTCGCCAGTAATTCCACCTGACCAACGCGCCCCAATGCAATGATGGGCGATGAATTGACGACCCACTTTTCAGCGATGAACGATTTCGGCGATGATCTCATCGGCGGTATATTGGAAAGGGTTGACTTTGAAATGGTTGAGCGCGTTCATAAATTCTGCGCGAGTGACCCCCGCAATCTCTGCGCCTTTGCTTTGTGAGACAATGCCGGTTTCATACCATTTGACCGCCGCCGCCACGCGCATTTCGCGCACAAAGCCTTCAGGGTCGGTACGCAACGCGGAAAATATCTCGCGTGGTAATTCTATGGAAACCTGAACTGTTGTCATCTCTGCCTCCAAATCCATTATAACGTATGGGGGTGATCGTTGCGGAGTTGCGCCCACAGTCTTCGCTCTGCGGGCGTGAGTTCTCTCCGTAACTCGATGGCGTGACGCATCGTTTTGGAGTTCCTTCGTAATGGCCGAACCATGGCCCCCTGCCTAACTAAAGCCAACATTAAGTACAAATGCCAGCCCACCCCCTCCGCCTGCTAG
>CAYLOW010000249.1:0-4920 GCA_964385315.1 uncultured Anaerolinea sp. | reverse complement strand
CTCCCCTTGCGCAGCACCCTGTGGCGTAATCCATTTCAAAACCTTGTTGTTTATAAAGCCAACAGGTCGTGTTTGGAATTATACACGATATGCACGCATGGCTTTCAGGCATGGCATGACAGGAATGAAAGGCTTCACGCCCCTCACTCGTTCACCAATGGGGTTTGTATTTCTTATGTCCTGCCGTTTCCAGCGGAGATCACACTGCCAAAAACGCTCCGGTTCATTCCATGGGAATGATGATGATCGGCGGGCGGGCGGGATTCTCCGGCGCAGGGGCCGGCACGCCGGTCGAAATATAATATACGGTGCCGCTGACCATGTTCGAAGATGCAGATCCGGCCTCGATCCGTGAGGAGTTGACAATATCCGACCCGACGATCGAATCCTTCACCAGGTAATAGCCTTTGCATTTGGTCTGTCCGCCGGCCGGCAGCAGCGCAGTCGAATCACATTCCCACTGATCGAACAGGCTGTCCACCACCCTGAAAGGTCCCTGCACCGGCGCCGTCCCGTTGTTTTGAACCTTGAAGGTATACACGATCACCTCGCCGGCTTTTGAGTACACGGTCTGGTTCAGGGTTTCGGTCACGGTTAATTGCGGCACCAGGACCTGCGAAGTGGGGGTGGCCATCAGGTAAGTAACCGTGGCCGTATCGGTATTGGAAACCACCGCTGCCCCGGTACTGGAACAAACTCCGCTGGCATGGGCGGTGTTCACAATATTCGAGCCCACATCTGATTCTTTGATCGTATAACTCGCCGTGCAAAGGATGGGTGCGCATGCAGGGCACAGGGCCAGGGTCCCGGCCCCGTCATCACAGGACCATTCATCCACCCGGTCATCGGTCAGCGTGAACGGGCCATTCAATTCCAGCGGGCCGACTGATTTCAGGGTGTACTTGTAACTGATTGTTTCTCCCGCCGCTGCGTACATCGTCGGGCTGGCGGTTTTCTCCAGTTCCAGCTTGCACTGCGCCGCGTAAAGCACCTCGGCACTGGCGGTCTTCACCGTGTTTTCAAAAGTGAAAAAATCATCATTATTAACGAACTCGCCTGTCGCGGTGGCGGTGTTTTTGATCACGCCCGCGGCCACATCCTCATCGGTAGTGGTGTAGGGCAGCTGGCAGGTTAATTCCATGCCGATCGCCAATTGAGATACCGAACAGGGTACGGAGCCGAGCTTGTCATCGGTAATGCTGATCTTGATCACATTTTGAAATTCATTCTTCACCGTGTAGGAATAGGTGATCACCTCACCCGGTCCGCTGAAAACCGGCGGCTCGGCCGTCTTCTTAAAATCGAATTGCGGGGTCACGCAGCTTTTACATCCCACAACCACAAAAAAACCAATAAGGGCAGCCAATACGAAGCGATTTCTTCTTGATTTTTCCATATGCCTCTCCCGATGATTCGTGATATTTAGCACAATCGTATGCTAAATTATACATGACTCATTTAAAAAAAGTACCCGTACCCTTGTACTGGCTGCGGCTTTCTTAATGCCGATCCATGTCGTTCCCCCTGTTTTTCGGGAAAGACAGAAGGCAAATTCGTCAGGCTGCTTTGGGGGAATAAGCCCCTCACAGACGATTTCGAAGTCGACTTCGCTGTGTAAATGGGTTTATACAGATTCCTTCAACGCCCGTTCCAGCAGGTCTGTAACTTTGAGTTCGATCGCCCACTTTTTCAAATACGCAAGATCCAGTTCGCCCGCGCGCGTTTTCAGCACGCCGAGAATATCGCGCCACTGACGGTCTGAAATTTCACCACCCATGTGATACCATTCCAATTTCGCAAGGATGGTATCTTCAGGGCTGGCAACATAAATGCTTTCTTCGGGGTCGGTGGCAATAACCGTTGCCCGGCTTCGTTCCAGTTGCATTTGGTCGAAGGCGCGCAGTTTTCGAATGAAAATATCCACTTTGAAGGCGGTCTCATAATGGATGAGGTTGAAACTGCTGCGATGTTCGATGGCGCCTCTCATCATCTCATCGTCGGCGTAGAATTCCTTTGAAAGTGCCGCGATCAGCGCCGGAATGTGTTCAAGGCGCATGTCTGTCACAATGTCCACATCCAGGGTGGATCGCATGACACCGTGCAGGGAACTGGCGAACGAGCCGCCCACGGCATAAGGGACCCCAAGCCGTTCGAGCGTTTGCGTTACGAGCAGGGTGATACGGGTTGCTTCACTTTGCATGGCCATACACCTTTCCCGCCAGTTCCGCGCCGAGCGTCAGGTCTGCCAGCATGCGCCGCACTTGCACCGGGGTGGCGTTGGGGTGGCGCTGCTTAATGCCGCTGATCGCCAGTGTTTTGACGGTCTCGTTCAGCCCGTCTACGATCGAAATTTTTTTCCAGGAGGGCATGCGCCGGATGATCTGGATTTGCAGGGCTTCCATTTTTGGGTGCGTGTCTGAATCTAATGTGCTCATGGATAAGGAGTTCCCTGGTTTGTTTTCTGAAATGGATAAAAGAACCGCCTGCGCAAATAAGCGTGGGCGGTAGGATTTTGCCTTGCGGGTTTTCTCCCTATCCGCTCCGCGCCTAAATCGCGTAATTCATTTCAAAACCTTGTTGTATGCTGGGCCCCGCTTGAATTGCCGGGGTGTGGATGGAATTATACACGATATGCACGCATGGCCTTACTCGCGCGTGGCATGTCAATTGTGAAAGGACTCAGCCCCCTAAGTAGTTTACCAATAGGCAGGCTTCATCTTTTGTCCTATCATCATGCGCGGCGCCAGACCTATCCCCGCATGATGGAGGTGTGAGATCACGATCACCGAAGAACTCTTTGAGCAAGTCACCGTACAGTTGAATGAACCGCCCACGCCGCCGCCCGAGGAGCGTGCAATGGAGATCAAACCGCGTTATCAGATCCTCACGGCCTGCGACGCGCTGCAGCCCCAGCCGTCGCTGCAGTGGGTCGTCGAGCGGCTGATCACCGCCGGCAGCGTCAATATGTTCTTTGGCGAGGGCGGCTCCAAAAAAACCTGGAGCCTGGTTTACCTGGCGGTCTGTGTGGCACTGGGCAGGCCTTTCCTGAATTTCAATACCCGGCAGGGTCCCGTGCTGCTGATCGACGAGGAGAGCGGTCCGCGCCGGATGCTCAGCCGCCTGGGCGATGTGCTGCGCGGGCGGGGCGCCGGGGTCGATACGCCGGTGCACTGCGTCTCGCTCGCCGCCTTCAACCTTGGGCTGCCAAACGATATCGGCGAACTCTACAACCTGATCGCGTCCACCAAAGCCAGCCTGGTCATCATCGACGCGCTGGCCGATGTCATGCCGGGGCGTGACGAGAACTCGGTCAAGGATGTGCAGCCGGTCTTCCTGTCCCTGCGCAAAATTGCCGAGGAAACCCGCGCCGCGATCGCCGTTATTCACCACGCCAACAAGGGCGGCTCGTACCGCGGCAGCACCGCCATCAAGGGCTCGCTCGACCTGCTGGTCAGTGTCGAGTCAAAGAGCGGCACGAACGAGATCACCTTCCGAACCGATAAGGCGCGCGACACCCTGCCTGTGCATTTCGGGGCGACTGCCGCCTTTATGCCGGGTTCTTTTTCGCTGTCCGCATCCGCGACCGCGGCGGTTGCCGCGTCTTCAGGCGCATCGAGCCTGGCCAAAGGCGAGCGCTATGTCCTGGGCTACCTGCTGGAAAACGGCATCAGCTCTGTCCGGGATATTTCAGACAACGCCGGGTCGTGCAGCGTGGCCACCGCACGCAATTGCACTTATGACCTGGCCGGCAAAGGGCTGGTAGAGCGCACCAACGGTGGCGGGCAGGGTGTCAAGGCCGAATATGCCCTGACCGAAAAAGGCCGAAAAGCCGCCCGCGCCCTGTGAGGTTGTATCTTGTACCCGGTTGTATTGTTCTTGTACTTTGCAATTGGCTGGTTGTTGTACTTGTACCCCCCTTTCTTAAAAGGGGTACAAGGTACAACCAACCATGCAGGGGAAAAAACAACGGGGTTGTATCCCGCGAAGAGGATGAAAATGGACCTTGAATCACTGAAACAGCGCATCGATCTGACAGCCCTTGTGGGAACAAACCTGCACCGGCGCGGCATGTACTCCGTCGGCCCATGTCCGTTATGCGGCGGCACCGACCGCTTCGTGGTCAAACATGCTCCGGATGGCGACCTGTGGTTGTGCCGCAAGTGCGGCGGCGACCAAAAGTATCACTCGGCCATCGAGTTCATCATGCGCCGTGACCATCTCCCGTTCAAGGCCGCACTCGCCGTGTTAGGTGCTGATGCGCCAGCCAAAACCATCCACCCGCAGAGCAAAACCCTGCCGTCCACAGATTGGCAGGCCGGGACCCTGCGTGAGATCAGCGCCGCGTCTGATGCGTTGTTGCACTAGCCGCAGGGCAGGGCGGCCCGTGTCTGGCTCACGTCGCGCGGGCTGTCTGTGGCCGCGTGGGAGGCATGGCTCTTCGGGTTCATGCTCTATGCCCCTCAGCACAGACCGCAGACTCACATCCCGGTCATCACGCTGCCGTGGTACGAATGGGATGCGCGGGGCGAGGTGGTGACCGCTGTCAAGTACCGCGTTTTGCACAGTGGTTCGAAGCTGCGCTATTTCAGCAGGGCTGGCAGCAAGTTTGACGCGCCCTTCGGCTTGTCTTACGCCCAACCTGAAACCCATCACACCCTGCTGCTGGTCGAAGGCGAATTGAACTGTGTCAGCGTCTGGCAGTGCCAGCCTGATGGGTGTACTTCGGCACCGAGGGCAGCGGCGACAGCCGCATGCTGCAAGCCGTGGCGGCGCGCTACGCAAATGTCTTCGTCTGGGCCGATGATATCTGGGACGCCCCGCACCGATCCGCCCGCGCGAAGGAACTACACGCCCTCGTCTCGGGCAAAGGCAAAGCCCTGCGCAGCGTCAAACAGGCCGGGCTCAAGCTGGATGCGAATC
>CAYLOW010000248.1:0-6667 GCA_964385315.1 uncultured Anaerolinea sp. | reverse complement strand
TAAGCGCCAGCAGGATGTGTTCGGTGTCTATTTGGTTGTGTCCGTAGCGCTGAATAATCTCAGCGGCACGCTGGGCGGCTTCCTGTGCCAGTTCGGTAAATCGGTCAAATCGCATCATGGGGGTATCCTCCGTTGGCTGACGGGAAGAAGGACAATGGACAACGGACGATTGAGGAGGGTCTGCGGTCTATGGTCTACGGTCAGTCAATGAGGGCATTATAACAAAAGCGGAATTTACGGGCGGTATGTGGGGCGTAAGAGGTGTGTTAGATTTTTTGGATAGAAAGCGGATTTTGGCTAAAAAATATTGTCAAAAAATGAGAGGAGGTTTATAGTGGGAGTATATGTGCCAGTAAGACCCCATAGATGGTGATTATACGGAAAGTTTTCGTCTAACACATAGTTCGTTCGGCGGTTCATTTCATAAGTATTGTATGTTCGGGAGGAAGATATGAGCAACAATCTACCAAGCACATTTAACGATGTTTTGTTAGAGCAATATAAGCTATATGTCGAAATGACTGATCGCCTAAGCGCCAGGCGGAATGAGGCATCAAAATTTTACACATCGCTTTTGACAGCTCTACTTGCTCTTATTCCTTTTATTCTTGGTCAAGGATTGGCAACTCTTGCACATAAGCTAGCATTACTAGGCATTGGCGCTATCGGCGCCATCTTATGCTTTACTTGGGTGGTAAACATAAATTCATACAAACAACTTGCTTCATTGAAATTCAAAGTTATCGAAGAAATGGAACACCACCTGCCGTATCAATGTTATAGCCGCGAATGGCAAATTCTTGGCACAGGCAAATATAGTTATCGACGATTGAATAAAGTCGAGCGCATTGTTCCAATCCTATTTGGTATTCTCTGCTTAATAATCATAATTGCTTCAATCGCAAACTTGTTTCGATAATATACAAGGAGAGTAAAACATGAACTCTAGCAATCCCCAAAACATACCATTGAAAGCCTTTCTCTGTCACGCCAGCGAGGATTCAACATTTGTTGTTGAAGTAGCAAAACACCTTAAACTCAACCTTGAAGGTATTTACTACTATGAGGAACATCAAAGAAGCGACGAATCTTTTGTAACCACCATCAACAGAGCGTTGGAAGAATGTAAGGTGATGGTAGTTTTTGTAGGACACCTGCCACTATCAAAATACCAGCTTGATGAGGTAAGCAGCGCTTACGCCCTTCAGCAAAAGGGAAATCAAGGAAACCGTCATTTCTTTTTCGTACTTCTACCAGGTCGAGAAGACATACCATCTGAATTAAATATGTTCTCAGTGTACCCGCACATCAAAGTCGCATCCCTGTCAAGTAGCGAGGCATATCAAGTAGCCAAGAAAATAGTAGTTGAAGGATTAAAACGTTTATGGTATTCCGACGATGATTTACCTCTTAATCCCCATCTCTTTGACTACGAGAAGGACATAATTAAATATTTTATTGATAAGTCGCGATTGGAAACAGGAATCGCTGCCGTGAGCGCCCAGTTAGCAAAAATCGAAAAAGAAACACCAGAATACGAACATCTGAGGAGAAAATATCAACAGTTACTACAAGAGCATGAACAGTTTCGCGACAAGCAAATTGAGGGATGCCCAGCAGAATGGCCAGCAATTATACGCTGGGATAACAATTTGAGAGATAATCAATTAGACCCCAGTGAAGTCGGGAATTTCAGATTAGATGATGCCAAGGTCGTTGCTGCCGCATTATCTAATTATCATTGCGATGTTTGCATGGTACAAAAAAACTTGTGTTTTCTTGAGGCGGGGCCAAAAGCAAAATTAGCATATCCACAACCTGGAAAGAATTTAAATGTGGCAATTGTTGTATCTGGCGGAATAGCTCCGGGCATCAATGCAGTCATTGACGGTATTACTCAACGACACTATATGTATGCGACAAAACATCAGTACAAAGTAAAGGTTTATGGGGTAAAAGACGGGTTTCAAGCTTTTGATGATTTCAATCAATCACGATGTACTTTAATCCCGTCCCACGACCCAAGCGGGCTTCCAATGCCGTCATTTGAAGAAACATCAAGCCATGTAAACGAAGGTGGCTCTATATTGGGAACTTCACGCTTTGAAGAACTGCTAAACCCTTCCTCCCGCAAGAGAGAATTGGAAGTAATCGTAGCTTTGCTATTCGACAACAAAATAGATATTTTGTATGTTATTGGCGGGGACGGCAGTATGAAAGCCGCTCATGCAATTTGGAGTTTTGCACAGGAATATGCCGGTCAAAGAGGTTTGCAAAGAAGCTTGTCTGTAGTTGCAATACCGAAAACTATGGATAACGATATTTTATGGGTATGGCAAACCTTTGGCTTTCTATCAGCGGTTGAAAGGGCGCGGGAGTTAATCGAGCATTTGGCTACAGAGGTCAAATCAAACCCACGACTTGGAGTAGTTCAATTGTTCGGCTCAGATTCAGGTTTTGTGGTCAGTCACGCAGTATTAGCCAGCAGAACAGGTATTTGCGACGCAGCTTTGATTCCAGAAATTGATTTTAGCATGAAAGAACTTGCAAGATATCTCAAACTGCGAATGTGTGAACGGCATTTACAAAACCAACGAGGACGTATTCCCTATGGGTTTATTGTTATGGCAGAAACTGCAATCCCAACGGATGCCATGGAATACCTTGATGATCCTGAAATTGGTTTAAGTGAGCGAGAGAAAGAAGCTGTTATTAATTTCAATAGCAAGCGAAAATCGCAACAACGAATTGAGGGGCAAACAGATGATGCCATACGCACCGCAGGATTAAAAATTGTAAGCAGAGGTTTGTTAAAACTTCTCCCGAGAGTAGATGTTGATCATAATGTTCAACCAGATTGGAATAAGTTAAGAGTTTTTTCCAATGAGCCAAGGCATCTTCTCCGCGCCACCCCTCCAAGTTCTGCCGATATAATCACTGCCCAAAGACTTGGAATTCTAGCCGTTGATAACGCATTAGCTGGTTACACAGATTTTATGGTTAGCCAGTGGCTTACAGAATACGTGCTGGTTCCTCTAAAACTTGTTATATTAGGTAGGAAAAGGATACCCAAAGAAGGCATTTTCTGGAAGTCTGTGTTGTCAAAAACTGGACAACCTTTTGATTTGACATAAACCGTCGCAAGAGGACCGTCGAACTAAACTTACAGTCATCAAACTGCGTCAATACAGCAACGCGAACTCTTAGCCTGTTTTTTCAGCCAATCAACATATGTTTTTTGCCCCCACGATAACATTAAGCGTATGCACTCAGGAGCACTGTAATGTCAATTAATAAACAACCATCCGAGGAGACCTTGAGAAAAATGCTCGACTTTCAATGGCAAGATCATTTTCAAACCCGTACACAAACATGGAAAGCATTAGAAATAACCACTATTTTTGCGGTGGCGTTAGTAGGGTTTGATTGGCAAGTTGATAGTCGAGTTGTTACAGTGTTTGTGTCTATTTTGTTGTTTGTGGTGTCCCAATTTGGGATATCGATTACCTTACGGCATCGAGTAGTTGAGGCGACAAAATTTAATAAAATCTTAGAAATTGAAAAGGAACTTGGTTTAGCGGATGAAAATTATAAGATTCCTCAACCCATAAGTTGGTGGTCTATTTTCCTGTTCTGGAAATCGAACACTCCTTTGTTTATTCTAAGGATGCACTTTGCTATCCAATTATTTGCAATCGTTTATTGCATCATGCGACTGCAATGACATCACATTCAGAGAGGCATGTAATGGATGTGTATAGTGACAAAGAATAAACCGCAAGATTTCCTTTGTAAACATAATACACCTGTTATCGATTAGTAGCGAGCGCTTCGTGAACACAAGCTGTCCGGCATTTGAACACATAACTTTGATAAAGGAATTTAATATGAGCAAAATAACCCCGGTGCTTTGCTGCAAGGTTGGCCAGGTTATCGCACCAGGGAAGGTCGTTCTGATTATGACCCAATTGATACCCGATCCAAAGCAGCACATACAGCGACACTCTTATTCAAAGACTATTCACTTGGCAGATTCTAAGTCCCATTTACGTATTTCTTTTAGGCGCATTAGGGCTAATACCTGTCACCCCTCTCATCCCTGCAAAATTTCAGAAATGACAAATGGAAATCTATTTCCGTGGAATGCATGGCTATTCCTTTTGATCACAGGCGTTGTTGGGCTATTTCATCAGAAACCTAATGAAAATTGTTCGTGGGTAATGTTTTAGTAAATCGTATTTTAGCAGCATAAAATTTTCATCTTTGAGAGTGGGCTTCTATCCACTCTCTTTTTTGCAATCTCCACGCACCGTTCCATACACGAGCGGACTCGCCTTCCACATCCATGGGGTTTGAGCTATCTAATTTGCAATCTGTCATTAATTCGAAGAAGTGTATAATAGAAAAAACTCTTGAAAGGGAGTAAAGAATGAACAAATCAAATCCTTCCCCGTCAACCGAAACACAACCCGTGTCATCACCCCCTCTTGAAGGCATCGAGTTGAAGACCGACGCGCCTGAACCAACAGCCGATGAACTGGGGCGTCTGCGTGATATTTTATTCGGATCACAATCGCGCACCCTTGAAAAGCGGTTGACCGACCTGGAGACTGGACTTCGATCATCGCGGCAGGAAATGACTGATTTGTTGCAAGACAAAATTGGCACCCTTTCGGAGTCCACCAATGGACAATTCGTGGAAACCCGCCGCGAGTTTAATGAAAAGCTCGATAAGCAGGGAACGGATCAATCTGCCCAATTGCGAGCCGCGCAAAAAGACCTTTCTGAAAGGCTGGATAGGCAGTCTGCAGAGCAGGCATCCCAACTGCAAGCTGTTCAAAAGCAATTAACTGATAATCTTGAAAAACTTGCCGCAGACCTGATGCGCCAGCTTCGCGAGACTCACAAGGAACTAAGCGACCGTTTGGATAAACAAGCCGCGGAACAGACAGAGCGCACGCGCAGCCTGCAATCGGAAGCCCGCCAACGCGACGATGGTTTGCGTCAGGAACTTCTTTCCATGGCTGCTTCTTTGGATAACAAAAAAGCCTCGCGCCAGGATCTGGGTCAAATGTTAATGGAACTGGGACTTCGTTTACGACAAGAATCTGAAAATTCCTAATCCTATTGCTGCATAAAATGCCCTGCGGGTTGCTTGAATTCCATCAAGTTTTCACATGCAGGGCAATATTATATATATCCCCAATGTATGACTCTTCATGAATCCCATCCAGCCAGATAATGAAACACCTGCAAAACCCGTTGTCGAGAACCTGGACCCGTTAATTTCGATTCGCTCCATCCTGCTCTCAGATGTGTCCGACCGCTTGCGCGAGATCGAACGTCAAATTGAGGCATCCCAAAACCAATCCCAATCAGAAGATGAAAGCCTGCGCCAACAGTTGAACGAACTGCTGGCGGAACTTGACCGTTTGCAGTTGCTTGCCCGAGAAACAGATCATCGTTCACGCGACATAAATACTGAAATTGAAATATTGCGCCGCAAGGCACAAGCGGATTCAGAAGGATTGATCGCGCGTGTCACGCCGATTCTGGGAGATATGATCAGCCGCACCATTCGCGATTCGCGTGACGAAATGGCAGAGGCGTTGGGTCCCATCATGGGCGAAGCAATCCGCGTGCAGATCCGTGATTCACGCAAGGACATGGTTGAGGCGTTGTATCCTGTGATCGGTGAAACAGTACAGCGCGCAGTGGGCGAGTTCACAAAAGAATTTCAGCGCAATATCGATGCCCGCATGAAGGCGGCATTTGGTCCTCAAGGCATGTTGCGTTCAGCCGTGGCACGTATGCGCGGCGTCTCGTCTGCGGAATTGGCTCTGCGCGATTCACTGCCTTTTTCTATTAAGGAGATTTTTCTTATCCAGCATGGCTCCGGCTTATTGCTTGCGTACAGTCATCCTGGCAGCACAGAGGTTTCCGATTCAGATTTGATCAGCGGAATGTTGACAGCCATCCGCGATTTTGTGCGTGACTCGTTTGGGCATGGAGATGAAGATAAAGAACTGGACGAAGTGCAATACGGCGACGAACGCATCATCATTCAGAGCGGACGAGCCGCATACCTGGCAGTTGTCACAACTGGAGTGGAACCCGAGGGGTTCCACTCCAGATTGCATGTATTCGTATCAGAACTGCACGTAAAATATGAAAAATCGCTGGCGCAATACAATGGCGATCCGTCCACCCTGCCCAATTTACAGCCAAAGATCGCGCGCCTGGTAGCTGAAACCACAGGCGATAAAACGGGTTCCAAACCAATGGACCGTAAAACCAAACTGGGTTGGGCGGCGGGCATTCTATTGGCATTTCTTATGATTATTCTGGCTTGCTTCTATCTTCAATTCACGGTTGCGTTATATCCGGTAGCTTTTCCCAGCCCCACCCCAACCAATACGTCCACGCCTACACCCACATCAACGCCCACATCCACGCCTACATCTACGCCCACGTTTACTAGTACACCTACAGCCACTCCCACCCAAACGTTTACGCCGACGCCAACATTTACTTTTACGCCTACCTCGACCCCCACAGCCACTCCCACTCCTTACAAGGCATTTGCCGCCGGGAATGTATATCTTCGAAATTGTGTGCAAGCAAAGGTTGTCAGATAGAGAGAACCTCAGGTAGGATAGTTTGGGCT
>CAYLOW010000247.1:2486-6688 GCA_964385315.1 uncultured Anaerolinea sp. | reverse complement strand
ATAGCCTAGGCTCTGCCTTAGAAGCCCCCGCATTCATGCGTGGGGATTAGTCACACTATTCTTTGCACACGCGCCATAAATTGATACCGTTCAGCATGGAAGACGACCTGGCTGTATTCTATTGGTAGACCTTGGATGTCAGTGGATACCCGTTTCACCCGCATCACTGGAGCACCCTTATTGACCCCGAGCAATACGGCCTCTTCGTGAGAAGCAGATCCTGCGGTGATAATGTCCAGTGCCTCTTGTGGATGGGCATTGTAAATGGTATCCAAAGTTGTGTAGATGGAACGGTTATTCAGATCAAGGTCGGCCAACGATGGAAAACGATCGAATGGGAAATACATTTCTTCAATCGCGAAAGGAAGTTGTTTCGCCATGCGTAAGGTTCGCAGGTGAATGACCCTCGCACCTTCGGGTAACCTGATCTCATGCCTGACCTCCTCGCTTGCGGGGATCACCTCCTGCAAAAGGACCTTGTTTGAGGGCTCCAGGCCATCCTTCACCAGGTTTTCGGTCATGCTGAAAAGTGGCCCAACCACCGTGTAACTGCGCTTGTTGGGGGGGGAGACGAAGGTCCCTTTGGCGCGCTTGCGGATTAGCAGACCTTCAGTGACCAGCTCACGATATGCGCGATGTACTACAAGACGGCTAATTCCTATCTGCTCGCTCAAGCTGAATTCACTGGATAGCATATCCCCCGGCTTCAAATCACCGTTTGCGATCAAGGCTTTTACCGCCACCTTTACCTGATGATAATACGGGACGGCGGATTGTTTATCAATAGTAATATTCAACATTTACCTCAAGTAAAAAGCAGGGATGGGCTGCGATAAGAGCCATCATATAAGATCTTTAACGGGGCGGCCAGTTTCAGTGTCCCATCCGAACTCTGCGTATGCTCCTGCAAGCAAAGCCGTCATGTCTGGCGTGAAGCCTGCAGCTCCACCTTCGTTGAGAGGCTTAAGCAACAGGTCGGGCAGTTTGTCATTTTCTTTGGTCAGGCCGAGTTTAAAATTCAGCTGGCGTTTTATATTAACGATTTGCTTGCCTAATATCATTAAATCTTCTGCTTGCAGATTCCAACCGGTGGCTGCGTTGACGGAAGACAGCAGCGGCTTTACACCCGGGTTTTCGAATTGGCATAAGATCAGGGAATTGTACAAGTTGCGCCATGCTTGTAACCTTGCCGCAATGTGCCCTTTTTCGACGGTATTCTCATGGCGGTCGCCTGGTATAAGCCCGACATCTTCAACGTTGCTTTGGCCGAGGTCGAGACTGAACATATCGCCCTGCATGTGGCAGGCGCCGCGAGGTGAGAGGGCATAGGTTACGGCCATTCCCATATATGCGCGCGGTTCGTGCATAGGCACTTCAAGACGATTGACGGTGGCCGCTAGTTCAGGCACGCCCGCATACTCGGCCAGTGCGGCATTCCCCTCGGCAAGCACCGCACCAAAGCCTTCACGGCGGGCTGTCAACTCGATTAAAGTAAAGACCATCTCTGCATCACCGTAACGGACTTCAAGTCCGCCCGTGTCTGCTGTGCCTAGTAACCCGCGTTCAAAAAGTTCGCATGCCAGGCCGATCGTCACACCCATGCTAATAATATCCATTCCGTAAATATTACACAGGTGTCCGGCGTGGATCACAGCTTCCAGATCGAATATCATTAAGAGAGACCCCAATGCTCCAACTGTCTCGTACTCGGGGCCATCCACCTTTGAATCGTTATATGTGGGGGACTTTGTTTCACGCCCGCAGGCGATCACGCATTTATGGCAGGCGGTGTTGCGCGTGAGGTACTTTTCAGTAAGGTCTACTCCGGAGAGGTTGTCGGCTGGTGCATATTCACCCAATTGGAAATAGCGGATAGGCAGGTCCCCCAGCATATGGCTTAAATTAACATAGCCGGCAGTTCCATAGGCACGCAGGGATTGCGCAGGAAAATCCTCTTTATACAACGCCAGTATCTGTTTGGAGGTGGCAGCGAATTTCTCTGGTGCATAAAGTGGGACCTTGCCAGAGCCACGCACGGCTATCCCCTTCAGATTTTTGGATCCCATAACGGCGCCTAACCCTGTACGCGCAGCAAAACGTCCATGGTCGTTGGCAATACCGGCTAATTTGACCAAATTCTCGCCCGCCACCCCGATACAGGCAACGCGTGCTTTGGCGTCGCCTACTGCCACACGCAGCCGGGTTTGCGTGGCATAAATATCACTGCCCCACAGGTTACCTGCTTTATGCAGGCCAACTTGCCCCTCCACGATCGACAGCCAGACAGGCTGTGCAGCCTTTCCGGTTATCAGCACGCCGTCATAACCGGCATAGCGCAGTTCGGGACCAAAATGACCGCCACTGTTGGCTTCACCCCAGATACCCGTTAACGGTGAACGTGCGCACACGCTATAACGTCCGGCGGATGTCATAGATGTCCCCACCAAGGGACCAGTCAGGAAGAATAACGGATTCTCCGGGCTAAGGGGGGCAGTGTTGGCATCAAGCATATCGTACAAATAGCGTGCTGCGAGCCCGCTGCCCCCAACATAGTTACGGGCATAAGTTTCATTTAGGGCTTCGTCCCACACCTGGGCTCGAGTTAGATCAACGCGTAGGATCTTACCCAGATAGCCATTCATGTGGAGTTAAGATCCAAAATCGGTATCGATCTGCCCCGCGACTTTGACCAGTTCGTTGGTCGCTTTGGGTGTTCGTTGGATCTGGGCCATGCTGCCTTTTAATTTAAGTTTGCCTGAAAACATACCCTGAATTGGGTCAAGACGGCCTTCGAGAACTCTGCGCCAGGTGTTGAAGGGTCCTGAAATGATGAAAAGTGCATTTTTCTCATCCAAGCTGTTAAGCATTTGGGCATCGAAGGCTTTACCATGCTGGAGATTAATGTATAAGTAGGCTGTGTCTGCATAATCAGTATCCGGCAAGGTAACAAAAATACAGTCACCTTCCCAACCCGCGGCAAATTGGGCATAGGATTCACTGGCGTTCAGGCGTGCACAAAGTTCTTTAATCCATTCATCGGAGGGGAATTTAATGGCCATGCGAATGATTTCCTTTCGTGGTTATAAGTGTATTTGTTAATTGGACAGAAAAAACACTCCCAAGCTTCTTTACTTGAGAATGCTCGACTCCTTCATCTTAAACAAAGCCAGAGCGCTCAAGAGCAGTAACGCGGTGATGACCAATAAAGATGAGGTGAATGAGCCGGTTTTGGCATACGCCCAACCCATTACTGTGATCGCCACCACAGAAGCCTGGGAAGCGATCATGAGAATACCGCTGGAAGCCGGTTCGGGCGCCGGGTAACAAACTTCAACTTACCGCTCCACTGACACCAACTGCGAAGGTGAAGCCATACTTCTCGATCACCCAGGAGGCTGGGAGCGACATCACAATATATACATACATGAAGCTCATCGCCAGGAAACCAACCCAGAATTCGCTTACTCCCCACATTTGGGCGGCCTGACTTGAAACTGGAGAATAACAGATCCATAGGGCCTGCATGAGGATATTGACAAACATCCAAACTGCAAGGACCACCCAGCGGTAGCCGTATGTTTTTACCGTGTTATCTTTATTAATTGAAAGGTTTGCCATCGATTGCACCTCTCCTTACAGCGTAGGTTGGATTTTCAAGCCAGCATTCTGTATACAGAAACTAAGCAGGTACTTCCCGCAAGGTCGATTCAGGTTCGGATCAGCTACTCGAATTCATAAGACGCGTCAACATAACCCTTCAAGCCTTGACGCAAAACTTCACGGCCATCTGCGCTGGCACCCATCCCATAGAGGAAGCCTGTTTTGGGAATTTCGTATGGAGGATTCTTTGCAAATGTGACGCCATCTGCCAGATCTTTTACGAACTGCTCGGCGATACCCGGCTGGGTTTGTGGCAGCGTAATACAGAAATGGAAGCCGGCAGGGTTTTGGCATCCATTCATGCGCCAGCCCTTCTTATCCAGGTAATCATTTACAAAATAGGGGTCTACAACATCGGATGTGAAACTGATCAGGAAGGTAGTTTTACCCATGATTCGCAGTTCTGGAATCCTGGCTGCACCTTCGCGAATTTTATCCGCTGTTTTCATAATCGCCTTGGCAGCTTGAAGGTACCCTTCCTCACCCATGCTGACCATGGCGGCCCACATGGCCGCGCTCAAGCCGGCTGAACGGCTGCCTTG
>CAYLOW010000247.1:0-2386 GCA_964385315.1 uncultured Anaerolinea sp. | reverse complement strand
CGCATGGCATCGACATCAGCTTCGAAATCTCCATTGACTGGTACGCGGATTACCTTCATTCCCAGGTAATGTGCCGCCTTCAGGTGGGCGGGGTGGATGGTTGTTGGAGCAATCACTTCCGGTGCTGTGATACCTTTCTCTTCGCGCCCCCACTCGCGATAGACAAACATGGCGTTATAAATACTTTCAGTACCGCCAGAGGTGATTGCACCGGCTTGCTCATCATAGCGATCGACCTTGCTTACCTCTTCGCCATGGAGCATCTTACCAACCATGGCGAGGACTTCAGCTTCAAATTTTGTTCCACTCGGGCACAGGTCCCGCTGCATGATGTTGACATAGGAGTACATGCTAAAAACCCTGTTCAAAAAGGCGTAGTGTTCCATGCCTCCATGGTACATCGTACCGGAACATTGACCGCCCTGCCATTTTTTATTTTCCTCCTCCGACATATAGGCGAGCTCCTTCATGACCTCTTCTTCATCCCTGCCCTTTTCAGGCAGTTCTTTGAAAATCTTGAAGGTTTTATTATAGGGATGCATATCACCAAACATATCCATTGATTCTTGATCGTCAGACATACTTTTCTCCTTTTTGACAGTTCAAAACCATTGTTTATCGTATAAATTTTATGATTTATTCAAGGCGTGAAAGACTGGTCTTATTTTGTCCTTGCCGGCCATAAATTGTGTAAACATGCGGTCGTAGACGCCACGGTTCTTCAAGTCAGGTTCAAAGACCCGGTCAAATTTGATCATCTCCGGAATATCTTCCAGGTTGACCAGTCCCAGACGGTTGAACGCCAGCAGCGCAATGCCGATCACATTGTTGTTGCGCGGGTCGGCCTGGCGGTGCATGGGAAGTCCAACCACATCTGCCATGATCTGCGACCAGACATCTGAAAGGGCGCCGCCACCGGTCAGCCGCCAGTATTGGAATTTCCTCCCGATTAACTTTTCTGATGGTCCACGCAGCCAGCGCCAGTTCATTGCAAGGCCTTCGAAGACCGCCCGGGTGAGGTGGGCACGACTGGTTTTATGGGAAATGTTCAAGAAACCCCCGCGCATGTACGGGTCTTCCCCTGGAGAAAAAACACCATTCAACCAGGGTAAAAAGATCAGACCTTCGCTGCCGGGTGGCACCTGGGCGGCAACCTGGCTGGCACGATTGTACATGTCAGCGGGGATATTTCCTGTATCAAAGTCATCCTGGGCATAGATCAGGTTCTTCAGATAAGACTCAAGGACCTTGCCGTTATTTGCCATCTCACCCCAGAAGAGGTAGCGCCCCTTGATCCCGCTGGGCATGGTGCCCATGGAGCTGTTGATGTCTGTCTTTTTAAAGGGAACATGACAAGCCAGGTAGCCTGAAGTTCCCATCACGGCGGCAGGTTCAGACTCGGCGATGGAGCCTGCTCCAATAGCGGAAGAGCTATTATCGTTAACCCCGCAGATTACGATTGTGTTGGGAGAAAGCCCCAACTCGCCGGCTATGGAAGGGGTAATCGTACCAAGGATACCGTCTATGGGCAGCAAGTCGGGCAGTTTTTCGCGGTCAATGCCACCTGTCTTAAGCAGCCAGGGATCGTATTCCTGGACATCCAGGCGGCGGTTATCCACCATCATCATGGGTAGGGCCGTATTCTGCGTGGCAGCGAACTTGCCTGTCAGGCGCATATTAATGTAATCCATCGGTTCAAAGAATTTATATGTCCGCCTGTAGATCTCCGGGCGTTCATTTTTGATGAAAAGCATATGGCCTAACGCATCGGCACCTTTGAGTGTTGGCGGGAAGCCAACCAGATCAAGATATTTGAGCATGGTGCTCAATTTGTAGCCCTGAATGTTTGGGAATCCCTTAACGATTTGGCGATTGTAAGGTGCACCGCGTCCATCCATCCAGGATATTACATTCATCAGGGGTTCACCGTTCTCGTCCACCGGCAAAGTAACTGACCACATGCTGGTTACAGCCACGGCAATGATCGCCATGGGAGTCACCCCTGATTCATGGATCACCTTTTTGATACATTTGGTAATGGTTGACCACCATTCGGCGGGATCATGTTCCGCCCCGCCGTCCGGGAGAAAGAATAGTTGAACTGGCGCGGATGCACTGCTGATTACCCGTCCTTTTTGATCGACCAGGCCAACTTTTGGTCCCCCAGTACCCACGTCGATGGCTAATACGTATTTGCCCACTTGGTTTTCTTCCAACATTGTAGGCTCTCCTAAATGGTTCCTTAGAAATGATTGGAATTTTTGCTGATTTGGCCCTCATTCTACACCAACAATGTATTTACGTATATATATTGTTTTGCTTCAACTAACATATTTCCGATTAGGAAAAAATACTTCGAAACCAATTCCAAAGTTATTTGGGGCGA
>CAYLOW010000246.1:0-6726 GCA_964385315.1 uncultured Anaerolinea sp. | reverse complement strand
AAAACATGGGGGACCACGCGCCGGACAAGTCTTTCATAAAAAAATACTAAAAGCAATAAAAGAACAGGATGCGGTTGCGGCCCAACAGGCAATGACAGATCATTTGAAGCAGGTAAGGAGAGATACAAAACAAGAGTAGTTTGACAACAACACAGGGTCAAACTAC
This sequence comes from uncultured Anaerolinea sp., assembly GCA_964385315.1. GTDB lineage: Bacteria > Chloroflexota > Anaerolineae > Anaerolineales > Villigracilaceae > Villigracilis. The sequence goes on along the minus strand of CAYLOW010000246.1, from coordinate 6,560 downwards.
TCCGGGTCTCATTCATTTATATTTTTTGTGTTTGCAGTAAGGCAGCTAATCAACCCGCAAAGAGATTTGCTCGTAAACCATTAAAACTAGATTCAAAACAAAATAGGTCTCCAGCCTGAGGTTGTTGAACCTTTTCGTCATCCGATAAAAGATGCCAAGACGTGGTAATAAACAACTTATGTAAGTTTTCACCGCCAAAGGCACAACTTGTTGGACAAGTGACTGGGATCTTGATCTCGCGTTCAAGCTGACCGAGTGGATCATATCTAAAGAGCTTTCCAGCCGCGATTCGAGTAGACCATACGAACCCTTCTAAATCAACTGCAAGACCATCCGGATATCCTGGACCATCAGGCGTGTGAATAAAATCGCGTCGATTTGAAATATTTCCAGAATCCTGATCGAAATCGTAGGCATATATTTTTTGCCTGATCGTATCTGTAAGATACATCACCTTATTATCTGGGGACCAGTCAAGCCCATTTGATATAGTTAACTCTGATTCCATTAAATGCACGGAACGATCAGGATCTAAACGATAGAGCTTACCAACAGGCAGATGATATTTCTCTGAGTTTAGATGAATAGTGCCCGCCCAAAATCGACCATTACAATCAACTGCGCCATCATTAAAACGAGTCTCCTGCCCTTCTTCCGGGTTGGTAATCCAATCAAATTTATTAGTTTTGCTATCCCAGAATGCAAATCCCTTTCCGGTTGCGGCTATATACCCACCGTTCGCACGCAAGGCAAGAACGCCAACTGGAAAATCAACGTCAAAAAAAGTATGCACAGATATTTCAGGAAAATACTGATGAATCTTATTTTGATCAATATCAACCCAAACCAAGGATTGGTCCCGCCAATCCCATAAAGGACCCTCGCCCAATTTACACTGGACTCTTAAATAATGCTTTACATCATCCATTCTGAAATCCATAGGTTATTAGGGCAACACTGAGGGGTCAAAATACGCATGGACATAACGAAATTTTCCATCTTCCACTCTTATTATATTCACCCCTTTTAATGGGTGCCGAACACCTTGGTAGTCAATTAAAACCGCATCCCATTCTATAGCAGAGTCGTTTCCATTTCGAACCTCATGAACAATTTTCACCTCCAACCCAGCAAACCGTTTAACCGAGTCTTCGTAAAATAATCGAATTTGTTCATGTCCTACTAAATATTGGCCTGGTGGTTGCATAATTGCGTCATGATGATAATGAGCTAAAACGGCTTCAACATCTCTTGTGCATTCAGCCTCCCAATAAGACTCAGCTACTTCACGCGGTGACTTTTCCATTGCGCACTTCCTTTCTTTTGGCAAAATATTGGTGTTTGTTCACGGGCAGAGAAGGTTTCCAGGATATGCCGTCCAGAAGGTATCCTTCCCTGCCCAGTGATTTTCCATGCTCTTTTTTTGCAAGCCCTACCAACGACCTCCCGTCTCTTTCTGCTTTTTCTGGTAATCAGCAATGTTTGATTCATCAACGATGAACAGTTCGGTGTAAAGAGGATCCGGGGGATTTTCGTTTTTCGTAATCTTATTCATTAACGCATCAACTGCTGTACGCCCAAAGCCCCACCAGGAGTAACCTACTAGAGCGTTGCAATAGCCTTGTTCAACAGCATTCAAAGCACCTTCGAGGGCATCGAGTGAAACGACAAAACCGCCTTTCCCAACAAATGCCTTCAGGTTTGGCATTGATTCTAGGTCAGCAAAGAAGGGCCACATGCCGACGAAGTAATATGAAGCCAAATCAGGAGTTGCGTTGATTCGCTGTTCAACAATATCAACTGCTTTTTGCACATCATCATAGTTCGGGTCAACAGCAACAATCTCAATATCCGGTACTTTATCTACAACGGAACGAAATCCTGCCAAACGTTGTTCAAGATTGAGGGCACCAGGAGTACCTGTCAATACAGCACACTTACCCTTTGGAGCACGTTTAACCAATAACTCACCAGCTTTAGCGCCCGCGGCAAATTGATCAATGGCGACATTAGTTAGACGCTTTGAATCGGGGGAGTCGGCATCCCAGGTAATAACTGGAATACCAGCATCAATGGCTCGATTGATAGACGGAACCAAAGCACCTGGGTCATTGCAGGAAAGACAAATACCTGACACCTTTTTAGAGGTAAGATCATCAAGGATTTGGGATTGTGCGGCGGCATCTGTTGTTGTGGGTCCGACCCATTCAAATTTTACATCTGGATAGAGTTCGGCGATGCGGTCTTCCGCACCCATACGGGTAATCTCAAAAACCGGATTGTTGAGAGCCTTCGGGACAAAGGCGAGTTTGATTTCTTTCGCGGTTGCCTCTGCAAGTTTTTCAGGAGTAGCTTGACTTGCTGCTCCAAGCTCTTCAGCACCACAAGCCGCCAAGAAAACGGTGGACCCAGCCAGTGCAGACAGCTTAAGAAAGTCTCGTCTGCTAACAGGAATTTGTTGCTTTTTTTTCATGCTTCCTCCAATGTTTATAGTATTTTTATGTGTCCGATTCCAACAACAACAAGACAATCTACGTTAAGACAAATATTTGGGCTTTTTAACAATCTGTATTGCAAAACTCCAAATAATTATCTCAACTAATGCAGATTTTTTGGGTCGAGGCACCTCCTTTTCTAGCAATATTTGTGTTTTATCGGCGCAATCGATCCATCAGCGCTGCTGCGACAATAACGCCACCAATAAAGGTTTGCTGCCAATATGTTGGTACAGACAGCAGAACAAGGGCGTTATTAACCAAACCGATTAATAGTGCGCCCAATACAACCCCAAGTGCAGTTCCTTTTCCCCCTGACAGGCTTGCCCCGCCGATTACAACGGATGCAATAATATTTAATTCATAGCCGACGCCTGCATTAGACACAGCAGCTCCTAAACGTGCAATTAAAAGCACCCCGGAGAGCGCCGCCATCGCTCCGCTGGCTATATATGCAATCATCAAGTTTCGGTAAACAGGCACTCCAGCAAGACGAGCCGCGCTTGGATTTCCGCCTATTGCAAGTAATTCGCGTCCAACTTTTGTGTAATTAAGCAAAAATCCAAAGGCAATTAGTAGGATTAACATTATCCATACTGGCGCTGGTAGTCCAAAATAATTATCATTGCCAAAAGCTAAAAAGTTTTTGGGGAAATGTGTTATTGTGTTGCCCTGCGTAATACCAACAGTAATACCGCGGGCAATTTGCAGAGTACCCAAGGTAATAATAAAAGAATGAATATTGAATCTTATTAAGAAAAATCCATTAACAGCACCAACTATGATTCCGGACAGTATGCCGAACATCACACCAACAATTGGATCATACCCTGCTTGAATAATGTAAGCTGCAACCATACCTGACAAGCCTATGATGGATCCTACAGAAAGATCAATCCCTGCAGTGATAATCACCATTAATTGTCCCAAGGCAGCGATTGCGATGAAACAAAAAGCCAGTAAAACGCTACGCAGATTGAATGGGGTTAGAAACGCATCAGAAGACAAAGATAAAAATATCATCCCAATCAATACAGCTAATACTAAACGCCATTCAGGAATAGCATCAAATATTTGAATAATAGTATTTTTAACCACCCGCAATAAACTAGAATTTTTCGGCTGCATCTTTTCCACCTGGGTTTCAGTTGATTTCATTATGTTTTTCTCCATTGGAACCGTTCCTTTTTGGGGTCGCAAGTGACATAATTGTTGTCGGGCTGACCTGGTCTTGCTCGAGAATCGAAACTAATTGCCCGCTGCAAAAAACTGCAACTCGATTGGAAAGTGCAATTACTTCCTCTAGTTCAGATGAAATTAAAATAATTGAAGTTCCCCTGGATGCCAAGGATAGTATCTGTTGGTGAATATCATCTTTTGCCGCCACATCGATACCACGAGTAGGATCAGACAAAATCAGCACCTGCGGATTCGTTTGCACACAACGAGCCACGACTACTTTTTGTTGATTGCCTCCGCTCAAGCTTTTTATAGGTTGAAATATAGATTTATAATGCACGCCATATTCCTTGGCCAAATCGAGCGATGTCTGTTTCATTTTTTTTCGATCGAGAAAGCCACGCTTACTAAATTGATGGAACCGCCCAACATGAAAGTTATCGTCCAGGGTTGCGTCAGGAATAATACCGTCGATTTTTCGATCTTCTGGAACATAAGCTATACCTGCTTGTAATGCTTGATAGGGACTTCTAAATGTCATTTGGCGACCATTGACTCTTAATAAACCGGACCGAATAGGTACAGCCCCACTCAATGCCCTTGCAGCCTCTTGCATACCTGAGCCTAATAGCCCAGCAAACCCCAATATTTCACCTTTATGTAACTCGAGTGTTATATTGCTTGCACGAGCTGTGGAGATTTTGTTTGCGCTTAGTACAATATCAGGCATATGGTTCGGTTTCGAAGAAGAATATAGCCCAACGGGGCGATCCACCATCAGGCGAATCAAATCATTTTCGGTGGCTTCTCCACGATCAAAGTTGCCTACAACATTGGCATCTCTCATCACGGTTATAGAATCAGCCAAGTAAAGCACTTCGGAGAGATGATGAGAAATATAAATTATCGCATGCCCCATATCTCGTAGCGAAATTATCAATTTGAGCAATGCTTCGACTTCCTTAGGGGGTAGAGCAGAAGTAGGTTCGTCAAAAATTATTACTTTAGCATTCAAACACAGCGCCTTAGCAATTTCGAGCAACTGCGCTTGTGCAACAGATAAAGAAGAAACCAATGTCTTTGAGTTGATATCCAATCCGACTCTTGCAAGTTGGGAATTGACATAATTCAATTCCGCTTTAGTACCTCTGCGAATGTTATATGCATCTGGAGGGTTAACCAACATCAGGTTACTGATTACATCCAATGTCGGTACCAGTTGCATCTCCTGATGCACCATCGCGATACCGCTCAAACTGGCATGCCGTGGATTCTCTAAATTTATAGGATGGCTATCGAGAAATAACCGTCCATCATCTGGTTTCAGGTCACCAGCAATCATCTTGACCAATGTTGATTTGCCTGCTCCATTTTCTCCAACAATGGCATGTATACTCCCTTTTTTGACTGTTAAATCTACTTTATTTACTACAACAACGCCCGAGAATTGTTTAGTAAGCCCTTCGCTCCGGATAATTACATCAGATTGTTCCATAAATTGAATATCGTTTTGACCCAACATAGTAATTATTCCTGAATAACTAGGGTTCTAACAAAACTTTTATACCGACACGTTGGCGCGATAGTTCAATTCCCTTTTCAAACTCAGCCAATGGAAGAGTATGCGTGACAATTAAATCTGGTTTGAGGCTGCCACGCGCAATAAGATCAATGACATCCGGCCAGATTCCTGGGCTTCCAAGCGCTCCTCGCAATGTAATATCTCCAATAACTAATGAATCAAAATTTACAGGGACTTTTTTGCCCCCCAACAGCCCTTGCAATACGATTCTTCCACCAGGTCGGACAGAATTTAATGCCTGCTCAACCGCTTGAGGAAATCCAGTAGCCTCAAGAACAACTGAGGGCAAATTTCCTCCCCCCAAGGCGTGCAATTCTTTTACTGGGTCGCAATTGTTAACATCTATAACATTGTTTGCTCCCATCTCTAGGGCTTTCTGAAGCCGATGCTGTGTTGCACCAACAACAATTACATTTTTTGCGCCAAACGCTTGTGCTACCTGCAACAACATCAACCCAATGGTGCCATCACCATATATCACCACTTCATCTTGAGGTGTGACACCGGCTTGCTTTACGCCATTAAAAGCAATGGCGGTTGGCTCAACCATTGCAGCAGCTGAATCTAGTACAGTATCAGGAACCTTGTGCAAAAAAGTCGCCGGAAAATTTATGAATTGAGCGAATCCACCATCCCGATTTAGAATTCCAGTTTCAGTTCGATTGGGACACTGATGATAAGAACCTGCGAGACAACTAGAACATTTCCCACAACCCACACTGCATTCACCGACAACTTGATCGCCTATCTTGAAAGATTCAACGTCTCCCCCAACTTCTACTACTTTACCGACCCATTCATGCCCAGGAATAACTGGGTACTTTGCCATTCCCATCGTAAAATAAGCCATTACACCATCATATATTTCAATATCAGTACTGCAAATTCCAACCTTACTAATACGCACCAAGACTTCTCCTGACTCAGGGTGTGGAGTCTCAACATCATGATATCCTGCGTGTTCAGCGCCAAATACTTGGACAGCTTTCATAGGAACTCCTCTTGTGGTATGATGACATTATGATACTATGTTTTATATTATACTATATTGATTTTTTTGTCAATATCATCTTGAAATGAATAACTTTTTTACTATTTGCAGCGGTGTTTACAGACGGCGGTTTTGCCAAAAAATGAAATGCCCATTTTAGGTTTCATTTTTCCATGGTCTGTTTACGCAGGCGGCGATTTCTGGGACCATGACAACTAGGGAGCGGTAATTGATCCGTATCAAGCGCAAGGGATAATTCAAGTGGAATGATTCCAGTGAAAGGTATAAGGTGAATCAGGAATGGAAGAAGCCA
>CAYLOW010000245.1:0-6735 GCA_964385315.1 uncultured Anaerolinea sp. | reverse complement strand
TTCTTTAACGCCTATGCCAAAGCGATCAACAAGGCCTATGGAAGAACAGGGAGCCTGTTCCAGCATCCCTTTGGACGTGTGCCAATTACAAATGACCGTCAATTTTGGAATGTGATCGCGTACATTCATCAGAACCCGCAGAAGCACAAGTTCGTGCAGGATTTTCGGGATTGGAAGTATTCGTCGTATGGGATAATACTGTCTGACAGGAAGACGAGCGTTAACAAAAGTGAAGTTTTGAAATGGTTTGGTACAAGGGAGGAATATCTGGAATTGCACAAGGAGTGGGTCAGTGATGCGCAGAGCAAGTGGTTTGCAGAAGATGATTATGATTGAGGAGATAAACTAATGCAGCTGCACTACGAAAAATTCTTCAGGGACCCGGGATCCACCAAAAAGATGAACTGCCGGGTGTGCGGGGCGGTTTGCGGCGTTGAAAAAGATGTCTATGGTCCCGCGAATTTTGCTATGGCCATGGCGAAGGTCAATGATTTATATGATATATTCACCTGCCCGCATGGCGGCAAGGACTGGCACGAAAAAGCCTTGGCGCTGGTGGTCGAGATCGAACGCACTCCGAGTAAAAGGATCGCGGACCTGATGAAACTGGACCTTGAAGACATGCTCAAGGAAAATGGGATAATCGTATGAAAGGAATGAGCGGGCAGCGGGTGTACCGTTGCTGCCACCTACGAGGATGGCGTCCCTCAAGGGGATAATATCTGTGCTGGACAGGGCGTTTAGGGGAGAGTTGTGATGTCTAATGGTGACAGTCATCTTTAAGATAACTGTCACCTGAGTATCGGCTAGCGCGGCTGGCGTTGTTACCGCCCCCTTCGGGGATGTGAAAAGTGCGTTCAAGGGAGAGCTGCGAGAGGGGGATTATAGGTAAATTGAACCAATTGTAAAAATATCAGGAAAAATCCTTGCGCTATCCTGTGCCGGGCGATAGAATGAAATTCAAAATAGTATATAAGGAGAAACAATATGTCTCAAGATGAATCTTGTAATTGTAAGGATGGTGATTGCGAGTGCGGAAGCGGTTGTGATTGCGGCGGTGAATGCGGTGGAGATGGGCTTCATTTTCAACGTCTCTTCCAGACCAAAGCTGAACAGATCGAAGAATTGGAGTCGTATCTAGCAGAACTCAAACTCGAGGTGCAGGCTGTCGAGGAACACCTAGCCGATTTACGGAAATAATCAACCGGGACGCAGATGCATCTGCGTCCCGGAAATTTATTTGGCGGGTTCTGTCTGCATATCCCGATATCTCCCCGCTAAAAAATGATGAATTCCCAGCAGGAATTTGAATTCCCGAAATCGGCTTCAATGCAATATACTCATTCCATCTTTTAAAGAAGGTGACTTGATGATCCGATTTCCCCGATTAACTGGTATTGGAATTTTGCTGTTATGCATGAGCGCGGCCTGCAGCCCGCAAGCCGCTCCCGCGCCTGTGAACTCCATGGCGACAAGTATTGCCCTCGGCGTAATCGCCGCCCGGTCCCAGACCGCCCAGGCGCTTCCTCCGTCACGGACAGCCACCGCAACGCAAACCCCAACTCCGCTCCCGACCGCTACAAGCACGCCCACCCAACAGCCCGTGGTTACAAACCTGGCTGCCTGCTGGTTCGGACCCGGGCGGGCCTACAATCTTGAGAGCAACATCAAGAAAGGTGAAATCGTGGAATTGCTGGCTGTCGGCACCGTGCCGGGCTGGTATATCATACGCAACCCTTATTTCCATCAGCCCTGCTGGATTCAGGCTGAGAATCTCAGCCTCGACCCGGCATTCAATCCCAGCCCATTCCCCATGATGACCCCATGGCCAACACGGCTCCCTACGAAAAAACCCAGGAATTAATGCAACAAGCGAATGAAGCAAAGACCTTAAGGGGGATTTCGCGCGCCAATGTCATAATCACCAAAAGCCAACGATCTTTCATAGCGACCTGATGATAAAAGATCCGGAAGAAGAATATTCCCGGCTGGCAAGAGCATCAAATACCATTCAATTTTCCAAAAAATTATTCGACTTTATGTTATTCTTAATTGGTTGAAACACACAGCCCTTCTGTCAGAAAACCGATGACGGGTTGATCAATCATCGGAGTGCCCCGTTCCCATGGATCGGGCAATTAAGGACTATCTTTGAAAAAAGGAATCATGATGGCCGGAAAATATACTCCCCTTGAAAATTACCTGCGCAGCCTCCCCGAAAGCCAGGGAGAAGTTACACTTGGGTTTGAACAGATCGAAAAAATATTGAATACCAGTCTGCCAGCGTCGGCGTATGAATCCCAGGCATGGTGGGCAAACGTGAAAGAGGGCAACCACGTGAATACACGCGCATGGGCAAATGCCGGCTGGAAGATCGGAAATTTGGATGTCAACAAGCAGCGGGTAAAACTGATCCGTGGTGGATAGGGCGTTTCTGGGAGAGCTGTGAGGAGAATCGGAATTTCATGTTAAAACTTATTCTTGCCATCTGTGTTCAAATTCTTGCATTCGGCATCTATTTCTACATTGATGCCCGTCAAACCACCGCGTCTGATTGGGCAAGCGTGGTTAAGTTCGGGCTCAATCCATTGGCGCTGCTTTATTTCGCATTCTCGGTTTTCCCGGTCTGGTGGAGCTATCGCGCCATGTACGAATTCTATGACCAACGCTTTTGGGCGGCGGCCATGTTACAGGGATTCGTCATACAAATCACGTATGTGCTGGCCAGTTATTTGGGCTCACGACAAATGCCAAACATGCGGGAGAGCATTGCCATTGGTTTCGTTTTCCTCAGCGTTTTGATCGCGGGCAGGCGCTGAAGCAGGGGAATAAACAGCCCGTACGAATGGGGCTTTCAAAAGACCGCCGTGTTTTGTTAGAATCAAAAATAAAAAAAGAGGTGAATAAAATGGAACAACAGAATTTTCCGTCAAACATGAACCCCGTGATTTTGCCCACAAGTCCGCTCGCCACGATCAGTTTGATCGCAGGGATATTGGGCTTCGCAGGGTTCCCGGTCATTGGGAGCATTGTGGCCATTTGGACAGGTTACGCGGCCCGAAAGGAAACGCGCGCGATCCCGCCCAGGGCCGCGGGCGACGGCATGGCCACGGCAGGTATTGTGATGGGGTGGATCCAACTCGGGTTGGCAGTGGTCGCCATTTGTTGTTTCATCGCTTATTTCGTTTTTGTTGTCGGCATTGTTGCCACAAACAATTAATGATCCATCCATACCGGCCGGGGCTGCCGTTGTAAGCCCCGGCATTTTGCTGCAACGATCTTGAATCCTGATCGTCATAGCCGCATAAAAAGAATCTCCCATGTCGAAAAAAATCCGCAATTATCTGATCGCGATCGTCGTCGTGTTTCCGGTAGTCCTGCTGATGGGCTATCTCTTTGTGGATCTCACATGGGGTGAGTCCGCGCTGCTTTCTGCATTTCTGACGGTCATTGGTGTGGGCACCTATTGGTGGAAAGAGGAAGGGTTGGGATAATTTACGATGGACAATAAATCATACAGGCGGATAACTATTAAGGCCGCCGAGACGCTCTCGGGGTATTATGAGGCAAAAGGGTATGGTGTGTTTTACGACCATGATTCAACAAAAGAAAATACCGGAAAGATCGTATCGTGGTTTGGAGATCGGCACAGCAGGGAAACCGAGCTGAGTCATTTGGATATCGCCATTCTTGAAAAAGGGTCCGACAAGGTGCTGGTCCTAATGAAAATTGAAGAGACCAATGACGACCCCAAAACCTTATTGGGGGACCTTTTTGGTGTTTTGCTGGGAGATCATATTAGTTTTCGTGGAGAGAGAAACTTCGCAGTGGGAGAATACACGACTTTGATTGTCCTCGGGAAAAGCAAAGTCCTGCACAGGAGTCGCAATGAGCACCTTCGTGAAGAAAGCATGAAGATCAAATCGGGTTTACATACCGCCAATGCGGCGATCGGGAAGATCGTGATCGACACCTTCGCTGATGAAAAAGGTTTATATGCGCTTTTATCCTCCGTGGTGGACAGGGCGCTTCGGGGAGCCTTGTAAGCTGCCTGACTTGGGAGAGACGCTGACTGCTATGTTTAGGGAAACAGGAAGTTAAAATATCCCGAACGAATAAACGAAATAAAGAACAGAATGGAGGATAGAAAATGAGTTCCAACCAGATCAGTACACGCCTGTACGAGGCGCTGCAATTCACCTTTAAACTTCACGGCCATGACGCGCGCAAGGCGGGCGATATCCCCTATATGGCGCATTTGCTGTCTGTCTGCGCACTGGTGCAACAGGACAGCGGCGGCGAAGATGAGGCGATTGCCGCGCTGCTGCATGATGCCCTTGAAGATAAACCTGAAGAGACAAATCGAACTGAGATCGCCGCCCTTTTCGGAGAGCGGGTGGTACAGATCATCGAGGTCTCCATTGATACCCCGCCTGATTACACGGGCGGTGTCAAGCCTCCGTGGCGCCAACGCAAGGAGGCCTATCTCGCACATGCCCGCGTCACAGACCCCGGCATGCTGCGTGTCACCATTGCCGACAAGATCGATAATGCGCGGGCCATCCTGGCTGATCATCAACGGATGGGAGATGAACTTTGGAAACGGTTCAATGCCGGCAAGGAAGATCAATTATGGTATTACGAGAGCTCGATCGAAGCGTATGACTATGCGGGATTTAAAGGCCCGCTGCTTGAAGAACTGCGCAGCATTGTGGCCAAAATTCAACTGGCGGCAGGGGCAAATGGAAAGGCCGGTCAATGAAAGCGATAAGAAATTGCAATATCATGAGATTTCATGGCACCCAGCTTACGCATGTGCCTTTGGTGCTAAAATATTAGCGGCTATTTTTACCGGGCCGTATTGTGATACCGGGTTCAGCGAGCTGTGAAGACACAGCGCTGCCGGGGGAAAATTTATTGATCCTTTGCCAGTCTTCATTCCCCCATCCGACCTCCATGAACACGCTCTGCCGCATCGAAATCAGCATTTACAATAACAAAAAAAGAAAAAGGTCCTGACCATGCCTCCACCGAACATATACTACAGTGCCCTGTTAATGACCGCTGCCGTCGTCTGCCTGATCGTGTCCATTATGATCTGGTACGTGCGGCGAACGGCGGCAGGCGCACGGCCACTGTTCGCATTTTTACTTGCTTTAAGCTGGTGGGATATCACCTATGCTTTTTTCTGGGCGGCTTTTCCCGGACCAACCCCTTATTTTTGGCTTGATATGACCCTTTGGGCGACATTTATCGTCCCGACGGCTTTTCTTATCTTTACCCTTGAATTTGCCAGTTTGCAAAAGTGGCTAAGGCGGCCCGCCCTGCTGGTGTTAATGATCGAACCGCTGACTGCATTCATCCTGCTTTACACCGACTCATGGCACAATTTGTTTTTTGGCGGCAAGCGCGTACCAAGCGGTATCAGCATCCTGAATGCCGGGCCTGTCTCATGGGCGAATATATTTTATTCCGATCTTCTGATCTTCATTGCCATCATGGTGTTGGGTGGTACGATCTACCGCTCCGTGGGAATTTACCGGAAACAGGCGATCACGATCCTGATGGCAATCATCATCCCGTGGGTCGTCCACATCAGTTTTATGGTGAACGGCGGATTCCTGCCCGATGCTGACGCCACACCCTTTCTATTCAGTTTCACCGGCTTGATCATTGCCATTGCCCTCGTCCGCTATGGGTTGCTGGATATCGTGCCAATCGCCCGCAGCGTATTGATCGAAAACATGATCGATGGCGTGATCGTCCTGGATACACAAAACCGGGTGGTGGATATCAACCCCACCGCGAAAAATGTGATCGAATTATCCGGGAAAACCTATATGGGAGAACCCGTGGATGAGGTCCTTTCAGACTGGCCCAGCACTTTCACAAAAAAACCCGATATTGATCAAATGCAGGTTGAGGTAAATCTTGACGATCGTCACTACGAAGTACGCATCTCCCCCCTGCTGGACCATCACAATGCGTTCATCGGGCGGCTGATCGTACTGCGCGACATCACCGACCGCAAATTCCTCGAAGTGGAGCTGCATCACCAGGCGACCACTGATGGGCTGACCGGCATCTTTAACCGCCGGCATTTCCAGCAACTGGCAGACCCGGAAATTAAACGCGCAATACGCCTCAAACGCTCACTGGCGATCGTGTTGATCGATATTGATCATTTCAAGAACGTCAACGATACGATGGGGCATGCCACGGGAGACCTGGCATTGCTGGCGGCAACAAAATTATGCCTGAGCAATATCCGTGAGATCGATGTCTTCGCACGCTTCGGTGGCGATGAGTTTGCGCTGTTATTGACCGAAGCAAACAGGGAACAGGCACAGGTCGTGGTGGAGCGCATCCGCAGGTCAATCTCGGCGCAGCCCCTTGACCTGGATGGCAAATCCGTTTCGATGACCATCAGCGCGGGCATTGCCAATTTGTCGGAAGACCATGAAACCTTCGATAGGCTGCTCAGACGCGCCGATAAAGCCCTGTACCGCGCCAAGGAATCCGGCCGCAATGCGGTTGTGATGGATGATGAGATCCCGCGATATTTTGATGAGGCAGATACGCCGTTGATCATTTTAGATTCAGAAGAATGATCTGCTTTCAATGAAAGAGTCAACCAATAAAAAATCCCGGCCGACGCAAATTATTTGTTATTAAATTGATGTCAATGCAAAGTAGAAATGTCCCCTCATCTGCAAAGTAGAAATGTCACCCTGG
>CAYLOW010000244.1:0-6740 GCA_964385315.1 uncultured Anaerolinea sp. | reverse complement strand
TCATGATGTAACAGCGGTTTGCCCATGCGGCGATTTCCTGTGACCCGCCCGAGCCTGGCAGCCGCACTTTGGGCTGGTCGTACCCGCCAATGACGGTCGCGTTGATGTTGCCATGCTTGTCAATTTGAGCGCCGCCCATGAAACCCACATCCACATTGCCGCGCTGGAGATAGTTGGCAAAAATATCGTACATGCTCACCACCGAAAGCGATCCGCTTACAAGGGTCGGGTCGCCGATGGAAAGCGGAAGCCGCGCAGGCTCTGCGCCAATCACGCCGGCTTCGTAGATCATCACCAGGTTGGGCGCGTGCGTGCGCTTGGCTAAATTACAGGCTAGGTTGGGCTGACCCACTCCCACAAAAACAACGTCTCCATCGCGCAACAAACGCGCGGCATTGATAATCATCAACTCGGCTGAAGAATAGTTCATTTTTCCTCACAATTTTCAGAATGTGTACTATTGTGCCTGAACTTCGTCTGTCTGGCAAGGGATGGATACCGCGCCTGAATTCCTATTGATTTGAATTGCAAAAAGAATGATAATTGACTGCGAGGAGAAAACCCATGAGAAAACACAATTTCATTTTTACATTCGGTTTCGTTCTTATATTTGTTATTCTGGCATGTAACATGCCAAAACCCCAGGGCGCTGGTCCCGCTGTTATCGCTCCTTCCAATACACCCGTGGTTTCCATTGCCTCCGCCACCCCGACGACGGATTTGGCGACTGCGACAGAAGCCCCTTCCCCCACGCCTGAGTTGCCGACGCCCACCATCACAGTTTTACACTCATTGATTCCGTCAACCATTGTCAAGCCAGGCAAGTTGATCAATGATGTTGTCTCGGTGGATACCGCCGCTCAAAAACGCGCTCCATACGGTGATTCGTATGACATCAATCGTTTTGAGCGCCCCTTTATGCAGGATATGACCTACGTCCCAGACCTGGATATTGTCAGTTTCAACCTGGCTTATGATGAAAAGTTTTTCTACGTTTCGATTGAACTGGTTGGCACAGATCCAAATAACGACATGGGCATTAATTACGGTGTCGAGCTTGATACTGATGGGGATGGCTTTGGCGACATGATCATCATTGCCTACCCGCCCTACAACGTGGAGTGGTCAACGGATAATGTACAAATCGTGCAGGATACCAACCGCGACACGGGCGGACTTTCTGCTGAGAAGGCGGAGGCGCCCCTGCCTGGCGATGGGTACGATGAGGTTATTTTTGACGGCGGGCGCGGTGCAAACGATGATCCCGACCTCGCATGGGTGCGTGTCAATGCGGGCAATAAAGCCACTGTGCAGTTTGCCTTCAAGAAGTCACTTGCAGGCACAAAGTTTATGTACGGTGTGATCGCAGACGGCGGCATGAAAAGCATTGCCGACCTGGATTATGTTGACCGCTTTACCGAGGAGGAGGCTGGCTCGCCCGTCCGTGACCAGCAGAATTATCCGCTCAAGGCGTTGTATGCCGTGGACAACGTCTGCCGCGAAGTGTTCGGTTTTACTGGGACAAAGCAGGAGCCGCAGCGCTGCACGCCTTCCCGTTAGTCTTTTCACCTTTCACCCCGATAACAAACTGACTCCGAAGAATTACATTCGGAGTCAGTTTGTTTTATCGAATATCAGAGAGAAATGCCCGTATCCAATTATATACTTTCTGCGGATATTCCAGCGGCAGGATGTGTGTTGATTTCTCCAGAGTCGTGATCTGAATTTTTGGATTTTTCTTTTTTACAAGAGTTGCTGCTTTTTCCAAAAACGTGTCGGTCTCTGCGCCGCGGATGATGAGGGTTGGGACTTTGAGTTTTGGCACTTCGCGCCACAGGTCGAAATCGCGCAAGCCTGTCAGGTAGATGTGAGATTCCCATTCAGGGGAATATGCCAGTTCGAAACCGCCATCTGCTTTTGGCTTTGTAATCCCTTCGATGTACGCGCTTAAATTTTCATCACTCATGTATTTGAAGACTTCGCGTGAACGATAGCCTTGAAAGACCAGTTCCAAATTATCGAAGTCGCGTCTGCGTTTGAGAGCGCCTTTAATTTTGGGATGTACCTTGTTCCCCAGCCCCAGCGCGCGGACGAGATTCCACATCACCAAAAATGATGGCACGAACAGCACGGGGTCAAGCAAAATCAGCGCGCGGAATTTACCGGGGTCACGCAGCGCCGCCCGCAGGGTGACAATCCCTCCGATGGAATGACCAACCCCAATGGTTGGAGTCAACCCACTTGTTGTCAAAAATCGCAACAAGTCATCAGAGAGGGGATGCCAGTCGTGAATCTCCTCCACTTTTGAATCATCCCAAAGCGGGCGAAGTTTCATCCCAAACACATGATATTGAGTTTTCAACAAGTCAAACAACGGCTTGTAGCATTCGGGCGGGTAGCCGTTGGCATGGAGAAAGTGAAGCGGCGCCCCCTCGCCGCCATAATCGAAACCAGGAATGTTCATCCGCTAATCCACGCTAATCTTCACTAATCTTTTTTAATGCGTTTATAGGGCGATATACGCGAGGTGATTTATTTTGAGTTAAGACCAGGCGCTTCCACTCAAGGTCATTGTGCGCGCCGAAGTTAATTAATATGCCAACCGGCATCCCGTGGCTTTTAGATAATTTAGGATTTGTGCCTCTTCTCGTGAAGTCAATTTGTCCATTGCTTTGATTTCCACGATAATTTTTTCGTAGCATATTAGATCTGCTTCATAGAACTTCTTGAGAGGCAGCCCCTTGTATTCGATGTAAAGTCTTTGCTCTGGCAAGGCAGGGATTTTTCTTGAGACAGTTTCGATTTCCATAGCTTCTTGATAGACTGCTTCAAGAAAACCTGCCCCAAGATTGTTGTAAACTTCCATTGCCGCGCCGACAATCGCATACACCTCATCTTTGTAGATCAAGTCCATTCATTCCTCTTTTTCGCGTGGATTGGCGAAGATTAGCGGATTAATATTTCCCGTAATTAATTTTCTCGCTATACTGCGCTTCCACTTTCAAACGGTCATGGGTCTTTTCACCGAGTTTTTCCCAATACTCTTCGCGGTCTTTGACACCGTAAACCCATTCATCAAGATACGCTTTGACGGTTTCCTGTGATTCGCTGATCTTATCCCATGCGAGATAAAACTCATTATCGCGGTCGTAATAGCCCTGTGAATAGGATGGATGACTGGCATACGGAACATGACACACAGCATCAACAATATTGGCAGGGATCATGGTGCGGTTCGGGTCGGAGCGGATGACAGATTCATCCACGATCTCTTCGGCGGTGAGGATGACCTTCTTCGCGGCAAAGGCTGCTTCCTTTTGCTCACCGATAATGCCCCATAAATGCGCATTACCGTTCGAATCAGCCCGCTGCACGTGGACAATTGCCACATCTGGATTAAGCGCAGGCACAACGATCACATCCTTACCGCCATACGGATCTGGGATGCGTTTAATTAACGGGTTGGCTTGTTCCAGGCTGGTCGCGCCAGTTTGATTCATGGGCAAAAATGGAAGTCCTGCCGCCCCTGCCTGCAAACGGGTGATCATGCCGAAGTGCGAATATTCCTCCCATTCAAGTTGACCTTTTTCAATTGCAGTACGCACAATACGCAGCGAACCAACACCGGGATTCCCCATATACGAAAAGATGACTTTTTTTGCACAGCCAGCTGCGACCATTTGATCGTAGATCAGGTCTGGTGTGGCACGCGCAAGAATGAGATTTTTCCTGCCTTGACGGATGATCTCATGCCCGGCAGCAAAGGGAATGAGGTGAGTAAAACCTGCGGCGTAAACCACATCGCCATCGCTGACATAATCTGCAATTGCCTGTTTGAGTGAAATGAGTTTGGACATGTTATTTTTTCTTTGCTTCCTGTCTGGCTTTTGAGTTGTCTGTTTTTTTCTTCCTGGCTTCTTCACGTGTCCTTCTCCACCAGGCGAATCGCCCTGCCGAAGGGGGCGGGGCTTTGCCGCGCCGAAACACCCAGCCAATGCCCATCATCAGCAATGCGATGAAAAGGTAATCAAAGTCTGCCTGTTTGGCAAGGTCGGAGGTGACAAAAAGAACGAACGCCCCTCCGCCGATGACATAAAAAAACATTCCCACGCGAAAAATTAAAGGATCTTCTGAATCCATACCCTTATTTTACCTTTGGAGGGGGAAGGTAGACAAGGAAACACGAAAACAGATAAAAATGGTCGCTGTCAAAAACGATATTCGTGAACGCCCCTCTTCAACAGAGCCGATTGTTGAGCAATAGCCAGGTGGGACAATTTTGACAATAATAAATTTTTCCGCATGGAAACGCAAATGCCGGTCTTAACATTCTGATCCATTCCCTCCTGCAGCCCCACAGGATACCGCGTTTACAGTCCGGTTTTCACATGCAGACAGGTGAGGAGGCACAAAAATACCAACCATCAAACCGGTCCATCTTTGGAAATTAATATGAAACGGCAATATGCTTATTGAAGAACAGGGTATATTCTTATAAATGCTAATAATTTTTCCCATAATCGAAAATCGTGCAGGAAGTCGCGTATGAGCAAAAAGGTCGTTCTTAAAGGAATAGAGATATTGACCAACGAAAGCAATTCGTCAGCGCGAATCCTGCTTGATATGGTGGAAATTATTATTGACCATCTTGAATCAGATCTTGATCCGGTTGATGATAATTTTCAAGCATTGATCAACATGGACTTCACTCCAGATCAATCGACAAGGCACAGCATCTCCTTTTCGAGCTTGTCCAGGAATGGGACAAGGGAAAAATTGATGAGCATCCTTGAGAAATCCACGAATTCCCATGAAAATAAAATAGCGGGCACAGTGAGGGTTGACCTTCAAGTGGAAGATGAGTCATAATTACAATACTGGCACTTTTGAATTTTACATGAGGACTCCAGACTTAAGAGTACTACAGACAAGGAATAATATCCATGATCCACAGATCGGGAGGGCATATGACTGCCAACAACCTATACACGCTCCAGCCGAACCAGATCGTCATGTATTCCGTGGACTGGTGTCCGGATTGCAGACGTTCCAAATCGTTCTTTCAGAACAACAATATTTCAGTTATCGAAGTCAATGTGGATAATGATGAGCAGGGCGCAGCATTTGTTCGTGGAATCAATTCCGGCAACCGCGTTGTTCCCACCATTATTTTTCCTGGCGGCGATATTTTAGTGGAGCCGTCCAACACACAACTGGCTGAAAAACTCGGTATGTAGCTGACAGGCATCCCAACAATAAAAAGCGCAGGGGTATAATCGAATCATGAGAAGATCGTCCGCCTTGTTTGTTCTCATGTTTTTTCTTGGCGCGTGTGAAACCTTTACAGTGTCGCCCCAGCCCTTTCCAGTCTGGACGGTAATCCCTTCGCGCACACCCAACATTGTTACCGCCACACCGATCATCCTCACCCTGCCTTTTACCGAAACAGCTGTCCCAGGTTTAACGGTGATCGTGCCTGCTACACCAACCAATACCGAAATTCCAACAGCAACGAGCACCCCAATTCCTGCAACCGGGACAGCTACACCCATATTAACTATCACCGCGGTGCAATCGGTGGTGGTCAATATTCTTGGCTGTGATACAAGTATAGACATCACTCATGGTATGGGTGAAGTGACCAATTCATATGTAACGGTAAAAAATTCGGGCACTGTGGATCTGCCGAACACCTGTGCCCTTTTGCGCGCCATTGATGAAGACCGTGAACATCCCGACAAACAAGTGTGCATTAACAACCTGCCAGCCCAATATCAGGTTACGCTGAAATTGACTGTCGATTCAACCTTCAAGCTAAATACCGCAATTCAGGTGGATACAACATCAAATGATGTAATTTTACTGCGCGTGGATAAACCTTCCTGCACAGATATTGGTCTCTTCGGCGGCACGCCCTCAGACCTGGGTGTTGTCAAACCGATCGAGTAGGATGACACAAGGGGACTCTTGTAAAAAATTTATTTTGCAAGAGGAAGTGAAAAAATAAATTCACTCCCCAAATTTTCGCCTTTACTATCTGCCCAGATATTTCCACCATGTGCTTCAACAAGATGTTTGGCAATGGTCAAACCGATACCTGAACCGCCGTGCGCGCGTGAGCGGGATTTATCCACCCGATAAAAGCGGTCAAAGACATGCCGAAGATGGTCGGATGGGATCCCAAAGCCGGTATCAACCACGGAAAATCGTGCCTCATTTTTATCACGCTCAATCGAGACCGTTACTGCTCCGCTTGACGGTGTATATTGCAAAGCGTTGCCGATCAAATTGGTAAGTACCTGAATAATGCGGTCTTCATCAGCGGGGAGGAGGATCGGATTGCGCGGCAGGTTCAAGGTCAGGGTGACTTGTTTTTCATCAAACTGATGTTGAAGTCGTTTTGATACTGTCTGAACCATTGCATTCGAATCCGTTGGGTGAATATTTAATTGTGTGGCGCGGGATTCGACACGGCTCAGTTCCTGAAGATCATCCACAAGGCGGCTTAACCTTTCAGCTTCAGAATGGATCTGTGAATAGGTTTCTGCGGACGCGGGAAGCACGCCATCCATCAATGCCTCCGCGGATCCTTTGATGGCTGTGAGCGGGGTGCGAAGTTCATGTGCCACATCCCCGATCAGGCGGCGGCGCATCGTTTCAACCTGCTCCAATTGTTCCGCCATTTGATTGAAACTTCCCGCAAGCTGATGTAATTCGTCATTCCCCCGCAATTCGACACG
>CAYLOW010000243.1:0-6763 GCA_964385315.1 uncultured Anaerolinea sp. | reverse complement strand
ATGTCGGGTATGAGCAAGATCTGGAACGCCTCTGAATACGACCTTTCCCGCCGCCGGCTGATTCCCTGCTATGACCTGTTCTACAACACGGCAGCCGACCTGGCGGCACGCACCGTGCGCGATATTTCGTTCCCGGTCATTCTGGACCTGGGCGCCGGCACCGGCTTGATGAGTGAATTTGTCATGCAAAGGGTAGGTAAAGGCGCGCTCTGCCTGTTAGATGAGTCAATTGACATGAGCGCCAAAGCCCTGGTGCGGCTGGAAAAATTCAAACCGGTGCTGCTGATCCAATCGATGACCGAGCCGCTGCCCGGCATGCAATTCAATGCCATCGTCTCTTCGGTGGCCATCCACCACCTGCCGCACGATGAAAAATATAAATTGTATAAGCGCATCTTCCAATCGCTTGCACCCGGGGGAATCTTCGTCAACGCGGAACAGGTTCTGGGGGAATCAGAGCAGCGCGAGGAACTCAATGAAGAGATGCATCTCGGCGGCGCGCGCGCCCTCGGTAGTGATGATGAGGAGATCCGCGCGGCAAAAGAGCGCATGGGTTATGACAAATCTGCCACGATCGCAGAGCAAATCTCATGGATGAAGGAGATCGGCTTTGAAAACGCGGGGTCGTTCTTTGAGTGGGCACGCTTCGCCGTGCTCGCAGGATGGAAGCCGAAATAAAAGGGGAAAAGCTCATAGCAATTTTTAAGGCTTTAAACACCGGAAGGAGCCACACGCTCGTGACTCCTTCCGGTGTTTCTTTTTTTAGCGCAGTTCATTATGCAGGGGATGCGATCTTTTTCTTCATCATTCCACCCATCATTTCAGCCAACCCGATGGCGCCCACACCGCATAATAGATGCGAAACCGCGATGATCCAGGCCAGTGATTCTGAAAGGTGCTTTTCGAGGACTGGCTGGGAAATCCCCCAGACAGGCAGTATCAATGCCCAAAACAGTGTGAGGATGACCAGTCCTTTCGAAACACCTGAACGCCAGGCCAGGGTGCAAAGGGCCAGCAGGGCTACGACCAGGATCGACCCGATCAAAATATGAACAGGGACCAGAAAGTCCGTTTTACCTGACCAAACAATGAACCCCAATATCAACTGGAGCACCCCGGCACCCCGGATGGTCATTTGTGCAATGGAAGCAGTCTTCATATAATTTCTCCTTGGATAAATTTTATCACCCGGCATTCGATCACTGATTTGGGTGAAACATTTCACTTTTCATATGACGACCCGCGTGGTACAGCTCTTACACACAAGACCTGCCGCCAAAGCCCCCCATCCATTACAATCCTATCATTCGAATAAACCAACACAGGCAAGGAGACCAGAATGAGATTCGAAAACAAGATAGCGATCATCACCGGCGGCACTTCAGGAATCGGGCTGGCCGCGGCGCAGTTATTTTCACAGGAAGGCGCGCGCGTGGTGTTAATGGCACGCGACCCGTCCCGCGGGCAGGCAGCGGCGGAGCAGATCACCGCCCAAGGCGGGCAGTCGATCTTTGTGCCAGGTGATGTGGGCGTGGCTGCCGAGTGTCAACGCTGCGTTGCCGCCGCGATCGAATCCTTTGGCCGGTTGGATATTCTATTCAATAACGCGGGGGTAATCCATGTCAACCGGAATGTGGTGGAAACATCTGAGGAGGAATGGGATGCCACACTGAATTCCAACTTGAAAGGCACCTTCCTGATGTCCAAAGCTGCCATTCCGCACATTGTGAAAAGCGGGGGAGGCGTGATCATTAACAATGCCTCAATTTTTGGTCTGGTCGGAGGCAGCGGCGTGGCAGCATACTGCGCCGCGAAGGGCGGGGTGATCACTCTGACCAAGGCCATGGCGCTCGACCATGCCGCCCAGAACATCCGTGTGAACTGCATCTGCCCGGGAAGTGTATCCACCCCCATGCTGGAAAGCGAAATGAATGACCTGGGCGGGGTTGAGGTACAAACGCCTCAATTCGCGTCCCGCCATCCGCTGAACCGCATCGCGACTCCGCAGGAAATTGCCCGCTCGGTGGCTTATCTCGCCTCAGCGGATGCATCCTTCGTGACGGGCATCGCCCTGTCCGTGGACGGGGGGCGATCTGCCTGGTGAATCAGGTTTTTTGTATATTCTTCAAAAAGGCAGATACAACCCGTGGATCAAAATGTCTGCCGCTCTGATCCTTTATGTATTGAAGCGCTTTGGTTTTTGTCCATTTTTTGCGATACGGACGGTCGGTGGTAAGGGCATCCCATACATCGATAACGGTAAAGATACGCGCCACCAGAGGAATTTGCTCGCCCGCCAGCCCCTGGGGATACCCCGTACCGTCCCATTTTTCGTGATGGCAATAAGGGATGACAAGCGCATCACGCAGGTAGGCGATGGGCGTGAGCATATCATGCGCAAGCTGGGGATGTTTGCGCATCAGCACCCATTCCTCGTCTGTTAATTTTCCTTCTTTAAGCAGGATCGCATCCGGTACGCCCATCTTGCCAATATCATGCAGGAGCGCGCCGCGCCGGATGGCTGTCAATTGGGATTCATTTATCTGCATGAACCGCGCCAGTTTCAAGGTTAGATCTGTTACCCGCTGGGTATGTCCCTCCGTCTCGTGATCGCGCAGGTCCATGGCCCGCGACCAGCCTTCAATGGTAGCATCGTAGGCCATGCTAAGTTCCAGATTGGACCGCTGGAGATTTTCAAAAAGCTGGGTGCTGTCGATCGATATGGCCGCCTGACCCGCCAGGGCTTCAAGGAATTCGATCCATTCCTGATCGGGGGTGAAGTTATGCCTGGAATATACTTCCATAACACCCTTGACATCGCCTTTTATACTTAATGGAACGCACCAATAGCAGGCAAATCCCTCCCCTTTCCAGAGTTCTTCAAATTGGGGGTATGCACCCAGCGCGGGAGATGTTGTGTCAAGCGTCATGATCAGTTGATTTTCCTGAATGGCGCGCCAGGCAATGCTGTTCCTCAGGTTGACACTTTCAAACCGCAGCATATGGAATCCCCGGCTGGCTGCCAACTCCAACTGATTTGAACCAGGGTGAAGCAAAAGTACGGCCGCGGCATCCATGTTTAGCTGGGAGATGGTGTGTGTCAATAAAATATTTAGTGTGAGATGGATATCACGACTGCTGGAAATTGCCTGGTCCACCGAGCGTAATGCATTTAACTGTTCCAACCGGTGAACGGTTTGCGCATGCAATTGCATGCGCTGCAGTGCCGCGCCTGTCATTTCAGACAGGATGGAGAGCAGGCGGATCTCATTTTCATCAAGTTCCCGTTCGCTTGGCACCGAAACCATCATCACTCCCAGGCATAACTGGCTGGTGCGGATGGGCAGGCAGGCTCCGCCCCAACCGACCGGGATCTGACTGCGTGATGATTCAAGGGTCACGGGGTCACTGGCAAACTCACGTGTGACGTAAATCCCACCGCTCGTGAATACCCTGCCCGCGATTCCTTCGAAGATGGCTTGCGAGCCTTCCCTGATCCGGGTGGCCCAGCCACGCATGATTACAGATTCAAGCATATTGGTGGTCTTATTATGCAGTTCGATCGAACCATGGGCGGTATTCAGAATGGCCAGAACCTCATCCATAATGATCGAAAGCATATCTTCCTGTTTTGAAACGGAGCGCAGGTCAAGTGAAATGCGGTTGATGGTCTCCAATTCCAGGACACGTTTGTAAATGGCGCTTTCCGTCCGTTTGCGTTCGGTAATATCCTGTTTGATCGCGATAAAATAGCTGATCTCTCCATCATCCTTCTTCAAAGGCGTAATGGTCATCTCTTCATCGTAGAGTGTGCCATCTTTACGGCGGTTAACCAGCTCACCGCGCCAGACATTGCCGGACAAAATTGTGTCCCACAATTCCTTGTAAAAATGCAGATCATGAACACCTGACCGCACCACGTCCCGCGGGCTTTTTCCGAACAGTTCATCCGGAAAGACGAAACCGGTCAACTTCGTGAAGGCAGGGTTGGCCCACTCGATCAAACCCTCACGATTGGCGATCACGATCGCATTGGCTGAGACTTCCAGCACAGATCCCTGCAGGGATAGCTGCTCCTCCGTCTGTTTGCGCGCTGTAATTTCCTGCACGATGGCGATATGATAATTTGGTGTTTCACCGGCTGCCCACATTGGCGAAGCGCTCAGGCTGACCCAGATCGTCCCGCCCGATTTCCCAAAATAGCGTTTTTCCATGGAAAATTCATTAATCGCCCCTGTTTTAAGCAGTTCCACATTCGCAAGGTCGGCGCTCAAATCCTCCGGATGAGAAATATCCTGGAATTTCATTTGTTCCAATTCCGCTTGTGAATAACCAAGGATGTCACAATATTTTTGATTGACCCTCACAAAACGACCGCTTGGGGTTTCCACCTGGGCAACGCCGACAGCGGCCTGCTCAAATATGGCCCGGAAGAGTCTTTCACTCTCACGCAGCTCCCGCTCGATCTCTTTACGCTCACCGACTTCGGACTTCAGGTCCTCAAGCGTCCGGTGTAATTGTCGTTCCATTGCGATAAAAGATTCAGTCAGTTCATGTATTTCACTGATCTCGCTGCCTGCTGAATCCATGCCTATTGTCTCGCCCCGGGCAAAAGCGCGGGTTGATTTGTTCAAAGAGGAAATTCGGCTCGAGATCTTTCGGGAGATAAAAACACTCGCAAGGATGCCCATCCCCACGGCCAGTAGGGTAATGAGGACTGTGAAACGATCCTGGGCGATGATCTCGGCCATAAAATCAGATTCGGGAATCACGACGATACTGAGCCAATTAATTCCATAAGGCTCGTAAACCGGGGATACATTCAAGAAGTAGATCTCACCATTAATTTCCAATTCCAGTTGTTCATCTTGAATAATTTCAAAATTCTCCCCAAAACGATCGCTCAGGAATTCAGCCGAGTATTTCATAACAGGCGACCGGCTGTTACGCACATCCAGCCGTTCCATTTTTCCATCCTTTTCAATGAACGGCTTTTCTCCAGTTGAAGAAGCCACCAGCAATCCGGTACGCTCCATGATAAAGCTTTGTTCGGATCCACTGATCTTTAGGGTCTCCAGAAATTTGCTGATCTGTGAAAGAAATATATCCACAGACACAACACCCTGGAAGTTATGGTGTTCATCAAATACCGGGGAACTGACTGAGATGGCCATGTCCTGGCCTGTGAACAGGATATAAATATCACTCCAGGTGGTTGTCCCTTTTTGGCAGGCGCCGATGTACCAGGGACGGGTACGTGTATCAAAGTTCGGGATGGTTGTCAGCAGTTCTCCTGTTTCACCATCCCGGGATATGGAGTATTTATTGAATGTGCCCGCCCGCAGATCTTCGGTATTGTAAACATAGAAGGAATCACCAACGCCTTCCCGGCCGCTGCCCACGATCCCCCCGTCTGTATTGCCAAAATAAATACTTGTGATGGTCTTTTGGATCTTCACCTGTTCCAAAAAGAAATTCTGAAGCTCTCTGGTATTTTGCGGATCCATCCAACCCTGACCCATGGACGTTGCATTGAACTGGTTCACCTGAATGGGAACGAGCAGAAAATCGTGCAAATGCTCTTCGATGTGCGCAGATACTTCATTTCGCAGCCGGTGAGCCACATCGTTAACCGCCTTTTGACCGTTCACATAGTCGATGTACCCCACAACACCCACCGTCCCGATGATGACAAGCATAAAGGGAAACAGCATAACCAGCTGCAGAGGTAATTTCAAAGCCGCTTTATCTTTATTGATCTTCATGCATAGCCTCGTACATTTAAAACAGGAAAAAATGGTTATCCAAAATAACTGGATGATCGTCGGATATCAATTTTCTCAATGCCGCGCATAAAATCCTCCAATTATTTCCGGTTAAAAAACCACTGTCCGATTGCGCCCGGCTTGCTTGGCATCATATAAGGCCCTATCGGCGCGCAGAAGCAAATTTTCCACTGTATCAGGCTGCGCAGTGTCGTGGATCGTTTGAGCGATACCAATACTGATGGTTAAAGTTAGCGGACCTTTGTCGGTATTCAGGCACATGGAGGCGATACTGGCGTGGATGCGTTCGGCGAGAGGCAGCGCATCTAGCGTAGTAGTTTGGGGCAGCAGGATGACAAATTCATCCCCACCATAGCGGCCGATCACATCGGCAGACCGAAGTTCGGCGCAAATTACCTGTATCATTTTTTTCAATGCCTGGTCACCCATCAGGTGTCCGAAGGTATCGTTGATCTGTTTGAAAAAATCAATGTCCAGGAACATCATTGAGAGCGGTGTCCGGTAGCGCATGGCAACATCAAATTCGCGTTCGGCGAGCTGCAGAATGGAACGGTGATTGTTGATGCCGGTCATATCATCTATCCGCGCCAATGTCTGTTCACGCTCATAGGATTTTTGGAGATCACGGTGGGCACTTTCCAATTCGTCCTGGGCCCTAATTAATTCGGCCTCAGCCTGCTTGCGCTCGGTGATGTCGCGGGCTGTGCCCTCTAAACCAATAACCACGCCAGCCTTGCTCCTAAAAGGAACAGCGCTGGAAGTGTGCCAGTACCACGATCCATCGGCGTGCTGCACACGGTACTCGATGCCTTTCTGACGTTGGCCCGTCTCGATCACTTTTTGCAACCAGACCAGACATTCAGCAATGTCATCCGGATGGACGAATTGCTGGAATGATTTGCCAACCACCTGCGACACTGGGTGCCCCAGGAGGGTTGTCCAGGCAGGCGAAACGAAGGTAAATACCCCATCCGCGG
>CAYLOW010000242.1:0-6768 GCA_964385315.1 uncultured Anaerolinea sp. | reverse complement strand
AGGGAGAATCTATTAATATATCCGTTTTTGATATAATTTTGCTGTAGTATTGTTATTCTGAGATTGATCGAGAAAAGAAGAAATCCAAGGAGATAAAAAATGGGATTAAAACCAGATCACTGGATCCGTAAAATGGCACATGAACAAAAAATGATAGAACCCTTCGTCGAAAACCAGGTTCGGGAGGGGGTCATCTCCTATGGAGTTTCATCATACGGGTATGATGTGCGTGTAGCGAATGAATTCAAGATTTTTACAAATGTATTTTCTGCAATAGTTGATCCAAAAAATTTTGATCCAAAATCGATGGTCGATTTTATTGGTGATGTTTGCGTTGTCCCGCCCAATTCATTCGCTTTGGCGAGGACCATTGAATATTTCCGTATTCCACGAAAGGTTTTGACAATTTGTCTTGGAAAATCGACATACGCACGCTGTGGAATAATTGTAAACGTTACACCCTTCGAACCTGAGTGGGAGGGGTTTGTCACGCTTGAAATATCAAATACAACCCCTTTACCGGCGAAAATTTATGCCAATGAAGGATTAGCTCAGGTTTTATTTTTTGAAGCAGATGAGGCTTGTGACGTCTCCTATGCCGATAAAAAGGGTAAATACCAAAACCAACAATCCATTGTTCTGCCGAAGTTGTAATCCGGATCCAATGGGTAAAACATTTGCAACAACTGCTGACGCCCAATCCATTCAGGAAAAACTGAGGGAAATGGATAAAATTTTGGAACGGGTAATGACGCATCTTTCCCGTACAAATTATGGACAAACCTCGCATATTTTTAGGGATCTTAAGCAAATATCGAGCACTGTTAATTCCATTGAACAGGCAATAATTGGATCTCAGGAGATTCAGGCGAGACAGATGGGTGCATTAGTTGGCGTCGGCAGTGCCATTAACTCGTCACTTGGTTTGAAGCGGGTACTGGAACTTGTCATGGATTCCTTAATTGCACTAATGGACGCGGAACGCGGTTTCTTAATGCTGCGGGATCCAAATGGCGAATTAATTGTTCGGATCGCGCGTGGTATTGAAAGTGAAAATCTGGATAAAGATGTATTTTCCATAAGTAATACAGTTGTGCGCCGTGTGGTTGAGACTGGAGAGCCGGTCTTAACCACGAACGCGCAGGAAGATCCACGTTTTGGTGAACAGTTCAGCGTGGCTGTAAATCGTCTTCTTTCCATTTTATGCGCCCCACTCAAGATCAAGGACGATTTAATTGGTGTTATCTATGTGGATAACCGGGCTCAGACTGGAATTTTCCGTAACGAGGATTTAGGGATCATTTCTGCTTTTGCGAACCAGGCTGCAGTTGCTATTGATAACGCCCGCCTGTTTGAAGATTTACAAGTAAGTAATGCTGAACTTGAGGCTGCATATCAGGCGAGTCTGGAAGGGTGGGTGCGTGCGCTCGATCTGCGAGATAAGGAAACTGAAGGCCATACCCAAAGAGTGACATTGGTTACACAACGTCTGGCACGCTCGATGGGAGTAGGTGAGGATGCATTGATACATGTAAAACGCGGGGCTCTTTTACATGACATAGGTAAAATGGGAATCCCTGACAGTATTTTGCTGAAACCGGGCAATCTCACGGATGAAGAACGTCTGGTAATTCAAAAGCATCCCATGTATGCCTATGAAATGTTAGAGCCCATCAAATTCCTAAACCCTGCGCTTGATATTCCGTATGGACATCATGAAAAATGGGATGGCTCTGGGTATCCGCGCGGATTAAAAGGTGATGAGATTCCTTTAATCGCACGTATATTTTGTATTGTGGACGTGTGGGATGCTCTCGTTTCTGATCGACCCTATCGGAAAGGGCTTGATCCTGTAGTTGTCAGAAAAATGATAACAGAGCAATCTGGAATCCATTTTGATCCAAGAGTGGTTGAGGCGTTTTTCGCGCTTGATAACATGTGGGATTGAACAATAATTTATTTGGAAGAGAGTCCTCCCTAAAACCAGACAATTATTCAAAAATTCGTAATCTGGTTATGTTCCAAGCCAATCCCCTGCAATTTTTGCAAGTCCGGAGGCAGGCCCTTGTTTTGCTGTGCATTGGGGAAGGGATTCCAGGAATAACTTCCCATATTGTTTTGTCAAGACCCGCCTATCAAATATTGCAACAACACCATGGTCTGATGCTGTGCGAATCAATCTCCCAAACCCCTGCCGAAATTTCAGGATGGATTCGGGCAGGTAATATTCATTGAATGAGTCTTCATATAGCTCAGAACGGGCTGAGATGATCGGATCTGAAGGAACATCAAAAGGAAGCTTTGTGATGACGACAATCGATAGCGCATCCCCAGGAACATCCACGCCTTCCCAGAAAGAGCGGGTTCCGAGCAGGACAGCTCGATCGGTTGTTTTAAAAGATTCAAGAAGTGCGTTTGGGGAGGCGCCTTCGCCTTGTTCATAAACAAAAATGTCCTCATGTCCCAATGGGCCCGTGATGGCCTGTGCCGTTTTCTTAAGCGCTGCATAGGATGTGAATAAGACAAGCATACGCCCGCCTGTCGCCTTGGCAGTTGAGATGATGGCCCGGTCAAGTGTTTGTTGGTAGCCTTGTGCATTGGGTTCAGGGATGTCATTTGCAACGTAGAGCAGGGTGCTGGATTCATAATCGAATGGAGAGCCGAGTGCAAGTGTGTCAACTTCGTTCGCAGATAGTGTATTCCGTAGGTAGCGAAATTCGCCATGTGTTGTAAGTGTGGCAGATGCCATAACCACGCATGCTTTATCATTCCACAGGTGTTTCTCCACGAGGGGACCCACACGCAGAGGGGCGGCGTTCAAAGAAATTCTCTCCCCGCGTGGATTTACCTCAACCCAGTAGATCAACTCATTCGAAGGTTTGTGTATCATACCTGAGGCGGCGGTTTCTGCCTCAACCATTCGGCG
The DNA here is from genome assembly GCA_964385315.1 of uncultured Anaerolinea sp. GTDB lineage: Bacteria > Chloroflexota > Anaerolineae > Anaerolineales > Villigracilaceae > Villigracilis. The sequence continues at coordinate 3,842 of CAYLOW010000242.1, read as the reverse complement.
TACGATACCTCCCAAAGTACCCATTGCATCTTCCACATTTTCATGACCGTTGGCGTAAATTTCGCCAAGGACCTTATAAATTTCATCCAACGATTTTAGAAGTAAGCCCATTGTTTCGCTGACTTGACTCCATGCAATTTCCACATCGTCCCAACCTGTCAAGGAACGGGATGCCGGGGTTATTCTCAGTTGCCATGAATAGTTGCTAATAGGCTGTCCTTCGCGCTGCATGGCGATAAAGTCCCCCAACATTTTAAAGAATTGCTTGGAGAGTTGTTCAACCCGGAAAGCCTGGTCGGTGGCGAATTTCGCTTTTTGCTGGAGTAAGCCAAATTCGGAAGGTTGTATTGTTTGATGTGTATCGGTTAGCATTCTTCCAAGCACACCGGCAGATGATCCGCCAAGTTCCTTTAACATCCGGTCCAGGTCATTTTCCGTCATGCGGAATGATAAAGCAGATGTAACAGCTGACTCGATATGGTGAGCCTCATCGACGATCACATAATCATACTCGGGTAAGACTTTGTTGCCTGTGGAAACATCCGAAAGCAGCAGTGCGTGGTTCACAACCAACAAATGCGCACCTTGCGCAGCCTGTTTGGCCCGATGGAATGCACATGCTCCACTCATTCGTCCGAGGCATGTTTCGGTCGTGCAGTTGTCATCCTCAGCTGAAAGGCGCATCCACACTTCGCGTTCAATAGGTCCGGTGAGGTTGAGCTCATTTCGGTCACCACTATCATTGTCAAGTCCCCAGACTATGATCTTCGCAAGCACACGCATTTCATTGGCATTGGCGGGACCGTGCGACCGCATGAATTCAAGTTTGCGCGGGCACAGGTAATTACTACGTCCCTTCATCACTGCTGCCCGTAAATCCAAATTAAGCGCTGCCCGTAAATCTGGAATGTCTTTCTTAATTAATTGGTCTTGTAAATTGATCGTGTTTGTCGATACGACCACCCGTGTATTGTTCTGAACTGCAAACAGGGCTGCAGGGACGAGATACGCGAAGGATTTACCCACTCCAGTCCCCGCTTCAACGATGAGATGGTTACCGTTTGACAGTGCATTGGTTACAGCCTTGAGCATATCCACTTGCTGGGGGCGCTGTTCATAAGATTCAAAATATTTCGAAAATGGCCCCCCATATTCAAGGACTGACGCAGCTTCTTCAGGATCAATTGGAAGTGGTTCATCATTCTTCTCGATCGCAGGGTAATCTCTTTTTGCTAAACCAAGACTGATCTTTGAAGCAACGGTTGAATGAGTTTGCCTGACTTTTATCCCTTCTTTAGCGCGTAAATGTAGCGCCTGTTCGAAGACCCAGCCTGCGTCCCAGTCCACAAAATTACTTAATTCGACAATCTCCTGCAAAGTCTTTAAAGGCAGTTCCTGTACCAATTCAAGCAGACGGACATAGCAAGCCTGGGTTACACGGGCATCATCGAGGGCACGATGTGTGGCTGGCAGCGGAATGCTTAACTGCTGGCCCAGTGATCCCAAGTTGTAACGGCTTGCGGTTGGCATCAAAACAGATGCAAGTTCGTACGTGTCTATTGATTGGTGAAATTCAAATAAACCCGCCTTGCGAAGAAAGCCAATGTCGAATTTGATATTATGACCAAGAATGGGTGAGTTGCCGATGAATGCTGTAAGATCGTTGGCGACATCACGCAAGCGGGGCGCATTACGAACCATGCTATCATCAATTCCAGTCAGTCCGGTGATGAAATCAGGGATGTGTTTACCTGGATTAATAAGAGTGGTGTATTCTGCTTCCACCCGTCGATTGGTGAATTTTACGGCTCCAATTTCAATAATGGCTTCCCGATTTTCGTCAAGGCCTGTGGTTTCTAGGTCGAGTGATACGATTGATGTCATATTAGAACAAGTGTACCATGAAAAATATGGACATCATTCCGATGTTACTCGGTGTTAATATGATTAACCTGGTCTAATAAAATGATTATGAAGAGCCAAAGCAAAAGGCGGAATACCTCAATTGCAAACATGGTATGGCGGGCAACACCTATAGAATCGGCAAAAAAGCCGACTGCGAGTGTCATTAAAGCACTTAGAAAGAGCCAAATTCCGATCCAATACCAGACTGTGAGATTCCTGTTTTTCGTTCTCTGTATTGAAAAGAGAAAACCGACGGCAATCAGAATATCTATAAATAATATAAAAAGTGTCTTTGGATGCATAAAATCATTAACTGCAATCAAGGCGTTTCGGAGAGGGGTTTGTTCCGAGTAAAAGTAGGGCTGGATATTCTCGGAGAATATCCCATCAAGACTGGCGGTAAACGAGGTGAGTGTATATCCTGGATGAAAGAGAAGGAATTGACCGTAAGCATACTGAGCGTTTTCAAGGAACCAAATGGAATATTCGGGTGACTCGGGCGCGGGCATTCCGTATTTTTCCATAAAAGCCAATCGGGCGGGATACGGGATTATCAGGTCAGTAAAAACATTTCTGAGGGGTGCTTCCCACCGCCTGCTGACTGAAGCGCTTTTAAATCCAACTGCGGCGAAAATTATGATTAGTGTAATATATACAAGAAACAGCTTATTTTTACGAATTGGAGGATAGATTAGAAGGGAGATGGACATGGCAAGTAAAACAGCAACTGCATAAACATTCGAGTCTCTCGTGAATGTCCAAAAACCTATTGCTATGATTGAAAAAGCATAGATGAAGATTGACCTTTTGCTAAATCTATCTCTATCGGCCATCCTGAATCCAACCTCAACCACCAGTGCCAGGCAGATTGCGAAAAGCGAGAAAGATAATGATTCTGAGCTAAGCAAGCTGTCCCAATCTGCTATGGTGGGGCTAAAACCGAATGCAGTGATCAGAACCGCAGCAAGAATTTTTTCATACCCGCCATGGAGCCTTTTTGAAATCAACAGTGCCAATAAACTCCAGGCTATTGCTGAAGTAATATTCTGAAAAAGAACAATCCTGTCAAAACATGGTTGGACGGCGCGATAGGTTTCTTTTTGGATTGCAGGGAAGCTCAGCGCTTGGATTTCACATTCCTGTACATCTGCTAGGTAATATAGCAGGTTGGTTGTAAAGAGACGGTTTTTTGTGAACATATTTTTGGAAAAGAAAGGCGCCTCGCCTCCTTGTATGTAACTGTCAGTGTCACCGTTGGCTACAGAAAGTCCTAATTCACCATAGGAGGTTAGGCGGAGTATGAGCATGCAGGACACAATTACCAAAACGAGGATATTGACCCATTGCTTTTTTAAAAGTTCCATCATGCCTCTTTTAATGCTAACGGCTTTTAATATATTACTTTTTTCAACAGCGATATCTATAATGATGAATGAAAAGATTTAAATAAATAAACGGCAGACGGTTGTGGAAAACAATGAGTGTCGGTTTATTACCCAAGCATCCCAAAGGATGATTCAATGCAACTCACTATGTCACCTGCCGCGCTGGATAGGTGGGATCTCCATAAAGGATTACGCGCAAATACAATGAAGGAAAGATGATCCCAACGATCAAATATCGAAATCATTTTTATGGAAGATGCTTTCGGTATTTACGGAGGCTTGATGGGTAATTTTCAACATTTCCCTTTCCCAATAGCAGTTTAATCCCGAGCTGGAAGAATATTCCTGAAGGCTGTGAGATTTATAAATCGGAACAACCTTCAGGATATCATTAATAGTGGGGCGGAATATTTTATTCCTTGGTTAAAATTCTGTTGATTTCGGCAACCTGCTCGCTAGTGATCAATCGACTTTTTCCGCCCATGCGCATGAACTCCTTCAACTGCTTAAGTTTCATTGCAGGTATTGGAGACTCACCTGCATCCAATTCGA
>CAYLOW010000241.1:0-6806 GCA_964385315.1 uncultured Anaerolinea sp. | reverse complement strand
ATCGTGTACGCGGGCGATTACCTTGAGTTGGGTCACGAATATTTTTCAATGAGCGATGAGGAGTTACTGGAAAGATTTATCCCCGCGTTCCAAAAATTCAATCCCGCATTCAAGCGTGATTGGGTGAAAAAGATTTGGGTCTTCAAAACAAATTATGCCCAGCCCGTGCCTTTACTTAACCATTCAAAGAATATCCCTGAAATACAAACGCCAATCAATGGACTGTATTTTGCCTCGATGAGTCAGGTTTACCCCTGGGATCGGGGAACGAACTTTGCGGTGGAGATCGGAAGAAAAGCCGCGCGGATGATGGCTCAAGACAAATAATACCGAACGGATGATTTATGCAACCAAACCCCAATGCGCTCAGGAATTGCCATTGGGGTTTAGCTTATCCAATTCAATTAAATATTGCCCGGGCTGTTTGAGTTTCATGGCGACAAGCCTTGCCTGAGATAAAAACTCATCTATGGGCTTGCCCGCATTGGTTAAAAGACGGCATATCTCATAAAGGCATTTGTATTCCTTGAAAGTCCTGCCCTTGTCAACGATGCTGGCATGTTGGCGTTGACGCATGACCGCGGCCCGTTCCAACTCCCCTTTTGCTTCATAGTAAGCACAGAGCGCCTCGTAATAACCGTCCGGCAATACGCGTTTTAGGAAACCAGCTTTATAAACAGCCGATTGATGACTTTTTTGCGCTTCGTTCTCGTTGCCTTGATGGAAATGAGCCAATGTTAGCCAGGCTAATTGTTCTATACGGAACCCTTCCCATTTTTCAGAGTAATCCCGTACTTCATCTGCAACCCTCCCGGCTTCAACCGCCCATTTCATGAGACTATTCCAATCTTTTTGTTTAAAGTTTATTCCACAGATCGAAAGAGAAGCTATTTCGTACTCGACTTTTATTCCGTCAATGTTGCTGATGGATGCATAGTTTTCCGCGATCGCAAGAGCTTCGTCCAAATGGTTAAGATTTAATTCGAACACTGTTTTGGTATGCTGAAGACAGTAATGACATTGCAGATCAGGCTCCGTATGCAATGCCATATATTCCAGCGCATTTTTTATTAGATCGAAATTGCCCTGCGGGTCAATTTCAGAATGGACAAAGATTAGGTCTTTGTGAACGCACACGCGCTGAGGATGACGGTCATAAATTGGCTTGCGCGCTTCCACAGTAACCCGCATCACTTCGTCCAGCCCAGTCCGATAGTCGCCTGTCTCATAAAGGAGAACCTGCAAACGACGATGCTCAAGATACAAGCTTAGCCAATACTCGCCGAGTTGTAAAGCCAGGTCGCGGGCTTCCCGTAATATTTTTAGCCTTTCGGTTGGCTCTGTTTCATCGAAGTACCGCTTAAGATGTGCAAAAATCTCTTTTTGAGATTCTTTCGCCGCCCAGACTTCCCTTTGTACCCAATGGTCTGCATATTTCATGGGGATTCCATCCTGTAACCTAATTCTTTGGCGCATCCTTGCTGGTCAATTGAGTCAGAATACCTGTGATGGTGTTGTAGGATGATTTTACATCCTGGGGCGTCAGCATGCGTCCGCCAAAAAGACGGGCAATTTGGTGAAGTAATACCAGGGCTTCTTCAACGTGTTCGATTGCATCGGGAGGACGATCCACGATCTGTCGAACAAATCCGCAGGATGCATTTATATAGAGCGTACCTCCTGTCTCGTCATCAGAAGATTCCTGTCCTCTCAAATAGTTCTCGATAAATCCCGCAATGGATGCCGGCACTTCCTGTTGATCAACGGATTTTCGAGCGTCCGCGATGAATTCGGCATTATCCGGATAAATTATCAAGGCTGGAACATCGTAAGGTTTAAAGCTCACCACTTTGGTATGGATTCCCCGCTCGCGATAAAATGCCAGCAACCTTGAAAAAGGCTCCTCTGAAACAGGTCGAAACATATCGGTCAGATTTTTTCCGATTTCCAGTAGTTCGATCGTTGGATGCCTTGATATGTATTTCAATAAAAATGGATGGACCGCGAACCAATAGGCATTGATGACGGGGACGTCGTATCCTTCTCCCAATAGTTGTTCCTGTATCGAGCCGAGGAAATGTGAAGCGTAGTACAGTCTGCCGGGGGATATTTTTAGATATTCGGGAAGGGTCAAATAGCCGCGTGAAGTTTGGAAATGCACAAAATCCGCCACCAGTGAGAAAAAGTCATTATCCCGAATTGCCCACCCCATGATCACATCGCTGTGACTTTGCACAATTCCCTGCCACTTTATGGGATCCTCGATCACCAATCTTATTAGTGACCGCTTGATTTGGGATAACAGCGCTTGTTGTACCGCAAAAAAATACTCATTCTCATGCACGTTTTCCCGTGACGCAGTTGGCTGCAAAATTGGACATTCAACGACGCCTCTCATAAAGCGTGCCCAGGGAGGCATAAGAGTACTATGGTTATCGCAAATGAACATGCGGCGAATGTAAACAGACAAGTCGCCATATTCATGTATGGAGGCTATCGACCTTTGAGGGATATAAATAAAACCTCGAAGGGGGATTTCGATTGAGTCATGTCCCAGGTTGATGCTTTCATTGGTCAGGCAAATGATGTGCAACGGATTCCCTTGCAGGTCGGGGAAACGCTGAAGATAATTGTTTACTGCATCTTCGCAATTCGGCTCATCCCACGGTGGAACCATGATGTTGACCGGGGTCATATCGTCATTTACATAAATGGGGACACTTAGGAAGTCAGCATACTTTCGAGTGATATCCACCAGGGCTTTTTCATTGAGCACAAATTGAGCCTCCGGCTTCAGGGTTAATGTTACAGAAGTTCCTATATCTTTTTTCTCGATTGGCTCAATGCTATATTCCTCACTCCCCGATGACGACCAATGCAATCCTATACTCCCAGGTTTTGCACAGCATGTGATTAGATCAACGGAGCTGGCCAGCAGAAATGCGCTGAGAAAACCGAAGCCAAATTGACCAATAAGTCTCGACGCATCTTCAGGGGATAAAACTTCAAGCTCATTTTTTATCTCCTTGGTTTGACTGCGCCCGATGGTGGAGAGGTATGAGTTTATATCGTCCTCTGACAGCCCATATCCATTATCCGTTATTGTCAACTGATTCATGTTTTTATTGATATTGACCTGGATGCGGGGTTTGTAGCCCTGTTCCATGAATTCAATCTGACGGCGAACACAGCTGTCATGAGCGTTTTGAATCAACTCGCGCAAGCCGACCTTGGAAGTGGAATACAGGCTTCCAGCCAGGACCTCCAACAAACCCGGTAGATGAAGATTGAAACGATGGACTCTTTTTTCGGTCATCTTTTACCTTCCTCGGTTGGCCAAGTTGCCATTGTCTCCCAAACATATTTCGGATTCCTGTACCGTTGGATGACATTCTCTTCAAGGAATTGAATTTCCCAGCCATGCAGGAAGTCTTGCACATTGTCTTCATTGAAGAAGCGTTTGGTGCGTGTTCCGACGTGATAAAAATTGGGCTCGATTTCTGCATTTGAAGATGCCCCATGATGAAAGTCGTGGGTGGAGTTGAACCGGGCAAGCAGGATGCCGCCACCCCGAATACAGCGCCGAAGTTCAGATGCGATTTGCAGGGTGTTTTCCCATGAAAAATAATGCAGGCTGAGGCTGGCGAGAATCACATCCATGCTCTGATCTGCAAACGGAAGTGGATTGCCGACATCCAACTGCAAAATTCCGGCGCTGGGAGCGGATTCCGCACACTCCAATAACTTTGCCGCCGAAAGGTCTGTCGCGATGACAGGGCAGCCTGCGGAGACAAGGTCCGCTGTGTCCCATCCGCTGCCACATCCGAGTTCGAGCAAAAAACCGCCCACAGACTTTTCCCGAAGCAGGGGCATCCACTTTTCAAGCCAGGGATCGTTTCGCATGGTCGGAGTATACGACAAAAATATATAGTCACAAATTGCGTTTTCCGCAGGGTAAAAAGGCGCAATTTATGACCAGGATGGATATATTCATAATTGGATCACCGCAGGCGGACATCAACACACAAAATTGTTATCTTCCGGTTTTATCGGGTAAAACAATCTGTGCCTGTGTATAATAGTACAAATGGAATGTTTTCCGGTAAAAAACGGTATGATAAAAGTACACCATGACAGACAAAAGTGAAAATCGGACAAGGGCATTTAATCACGCTTGGGAAATCATTAACCAGGACAATTCGATTCCGCCGGAGGAAAAAAAGGGGATAATGAAATTAATTCAGGTGCTGGTTGAGGTCGCAGAGGCGTCTCCCCGTTCCATGCAAAAAGACGATGAAGAAAAATTATACACACACGATATTGTCTCAAAACATTCTCTGATGACTCTGGTTAAGCAGCAGGCAGATGAACTGAACTCGTTGCGAAGTCTGAGCCTGAATTTGACCTCCAGCCTTGACCTGCAAACTGTGCTGGATGCGGTGGTCACGGAAGCGATGCATCTGATAAAGCATGCGCGCGCAGCGCATATTTTTTTATACACGCACGGCAAGTTGACTTTTGGCGCATCAGTGAATGCCGAGGGCGAAAAAAACTTGCCTATTTCGATGCCACGAACAAATGGGCTGACTTATTTTGTAGTCAACGGCGGGGAAAAACTCATTGTGGAAGATATGGCGCATCACCCCATTTATAAAGCTGCCCCTCAAAACTGGTCCGGTTCGATCATTGGGGTGCCGCTCAAGTTTAACAATTCCATTGTCGGTGTGATGAATCTTTCGAGGTCCACAACCGGTGGATTTACCCGTGCTGAATTGCGTTTGATCGAGCTGCTTGCAGACCAGGCGGCGGTTGCGATTTCCAATGCCAGCCTGCATAAAATCGTAGCGGAACAAGCCAACACAGACAGCCTGACCGGGCTGCCCAATCGCCGCGCACTCGAAGACCGTTTGCAGGAGGATATCCGTTATGCGAAGCGCATGAATTCACAATTCTCGGTTGTGATGATGGACCTGGATGGATTCAAAGCCGTGAATGATGTGTACGGTCATGTTGTCGGTGATGAAGTCCTTCATGCCGTATTCGGTTACCTGGCTGAAAAAGTACGTCCAACCGATTTTCTCGCCCGCTACGGCGGCGATGAATTGACCCTGATCATCCGTGATGCCGGGGTGGAAATTGCCCAGGCTGTCACTGTGAAAATCATTGAACGGGTAAAGGATTTCGATTTCTCGTTCCCTGGCAGCCGAAGACTCCAGTTGGGGATCACTGCGGGGATCGCTGTTTACCCTATCCACGCCAGCAATGCGGGCGACCTGTTGCGCGCTGCTGATGCCTCTTTGTATCAGGGCAAAAAACATAATCGCGGCTCATTTGTTGTTGCCAAGGCTGTCACAGGTCCCCTGCGCCCGATAAGCATCCGTAAGACAGGCGGAAAATAAAGCATCGTTGGAAATTTCTCCCTGTAACCAAAAGCGGGAATATGGGGTTGTATAACTACAAATTCCATCCAGGAGATTTTCCATGACCCACAAAGTTAAACTTATTCTTAACCCCATGGCAGATTTGGGACGTGCCTGGAAAACCGCCAACGACCTGCGCCCCATTGCACAGGAATTCAAGGGCGAACTTTCCTGGAGCGGAACTGTCTATCCCACCCACGCCACCGAACTTGCAAAACAAGCTGCAGAGGAAGGGTACGATATTGTCGTCGCCATGGGCGGGGATGGCACAGTCCACGAAGTGATGAATGGGCTGATGCAGGTTCCAGCAGATAAACGCCCGATTATGGGCGTTGTGCCCATTGGCTCAGGCAACGACTTCGCCTACAGCATGGGCATCACGACCAAATCGGCGCAGGCGCTCGCCAACGCCCTCAAAGCGGAACACATCCAGACTGTGGATGTCGGCTTGATCACCGATGAGAACGGACGCACGGAATATTTCGACAACACACTTGGCATCGGCTTCGACGCAGTGGTCACCATCCGCTCGCACAAACTTCCCATCGTCAAGGGGTTCCTCATGTACCTCACGGCTGTCATTCAAACCATCATCTTGAATCACAAAGCCGCGAAAATGCAAATCGAAACAGAGTCAAAAAAATGGGATGAGAATGTCATCATGCTCACACTCTGCAACGGTCCGCGCGAAGGCGGCGGCTTCATGCTCTCCCCTCAATCCAACAACAGCGATGGCACGATGGAATTTCTCACGGTCACCAAGGTTTCCCGCGCCACCATGTTTCGCCTCGTGCCTGAATTCCTCAAAGGCACACACATGCGCTTCAAACAAGTCCGCATGGGAGAGTTCAAGACCTTCAAAATTTCCTCCGACCTTCCGCTCTATATTCATGCCGATGGCGAAATTTATACCAGTTTTGGCAGCAACCTGCGCCGCGCCAACTTTGAAATTGTGCCTGGGGCATTGAGAGTTGTAAAAGGATAAACAGGTAGACAGGTACATAGGTACACAGGTACAATCTTGTATACTTGCCATGCCTGATTTATTTCACACCCTTCTCAAATACGATATTGGACATCTCCGCATCGTGGCGGGATTATGGGGATTGGAACTTGAATCGACCGAAGCGGATTCCGCCGCCGAGGAACTTGCCGCCGCTCTTCTCGACCCCGAGCCTGTTCACGAGACGATGGAGATTCTTCAATCCGATTCCTTGACCACGCTCAAAACGCTTGCAGCATCCAACGGCAAAATGGAATGGAGTTCCTTTGCCCGCAGGTTTGGGGAAATCCGTGAAATGGGAGCAGGCAAACGTGATCGTGAACGTCCGCACCTCAAACCTGTTTCACCAGCCGAGACGCTTTTTTATTACGGATTTCTCGCCA
>CAYLOW010000240.1:0-6813 GCA_964385315.1 uncultured Anaerolinea sp. | reverse complement strand
GGCTTTGAAGTTACGCGAGATGGTCGTGATCCCTACCCTCGCTTATGCAGCTTAACTTTCTTGTTTTTTGTACAAGCACTTAACTTTCAAGGTACTATATATCTTCTACTTATGGTATTCCACCTGCTCTAAAAGATTGAGGGTATTTGACCTCAAATGCCATGATGCAGGCGTATGGCGGCGGGACAAGAATTTAAAACGACCCGGGGCATGACAATAAATCCACTTCTTCGCTGTCTTAATAATATTCTTAACCGTTTCGCAGGAAAGTTTTACTGTAATGGGAACATCAAGGATGACGATAATATTACTGTTTTTAAGCTTCCCGAGGAGTTTTAAGCCATGACCAATTTATATAAGTCTGTTCCCATCCGTTCCTCCGAGATCACGCCCAGGCAGGTATATCTTTCGCGCCGTGATTTTATGAAAACCGCGACAGTTGCCGCGAGCGCTGCCCTGTTGGCAGCCTGCGCCCCGTCTGCGGCGAAAGAGATCCAAAACCTCAAACCGGTCCCCACATCCAATGCGACTGATGAGTTGGGGGATACGGTCAACACCTATTCTGACATCACAAATTACAATAACTACTATGAATTCAGTGTTGACAAGCAAAAAGTGGCTGAAGAATCACAGGGCTTCACCACCAGTCCGTGGACGATCGAAGTCGGCGGATTGGTCAACAAGCCAAAAACGTACGGCGTGGAAGACCTGTTGAAGTTGATTCCCCAGGAGGAACGCATTTACCGTTTGCGCTGCGTTGAAGCGTGGAGCATGGTCATCCCATGGGAAGGATTTACACTTGCAAGTCTGCTTAAAATGGTTGAACCGACATCGGATGCCAAATATGTCCGCTTTGAAACCGTGTATCGTCCCGAGGAAATGCGGGGACAAAAAAGTGAACTTTATCCATGGCCTTATCAGGAGGGACTCCGCCTCGACGAAGCCATGCATGACCTGACCTTCCTTGCCACCGGTATGTACGGAGAACCCAACGTACCCCAAAACGGCGCGCCTATTCGGTTGGTTGTACCCTGGAAATATGGTTTCAAATCCATCAAATCCATTGTAAAGATCGAATTGGTGGACATGGAACCTTCCACACTATGGAAAAGCATCGCGTCAAATGAATATGGCTTTTACGCCAACGTGAATCCCAGTGTAGATCATCCGCGCTGGTCCCAGGCTACCGAGCGGCGAATCGGAGAGCTCAACCGCAGACCCACCCTGCCATTTAATGGCTATGGGGAACAGGTCGCTGCGCTTTACAATGGAATGGATCTAAGTGTAAATTATTAGAACAGACCTCCAAAGTTTTGATTAACTGTGTACCCATGAAAAAATTTCACTACACTCCTCTTCAAATCGCCATGCATATCTATGCATGGTCTGGGCTTGTCCTATTGATCTACGATTTTTTCATGGGCAACCTTTCGCCCAACCCCATTCAAGACCTTGAACAGCGCACGGGACGCCACGCCATTACATTGCTTGTCTTATCGCTGCTTTGCTCTCCACTCAACACCCTCTTCAAATGGAGCGAGCCGCTTAAACGCCGCCGCGCACTTGGGTTATACGCATTCATGTACGCGGTCATCCATATGATCATTTTTGCCGACCTGGATTATGGCCTTGCCTGGAGTCGTTTAATCCAGGAGGTCATTGAAAAGCCGCGCCTCTTGGCGGGCATGATGGCATTTTTATTTCTCATTCCTCTCGCGATTACTTCATTTGATGTTTGGAAAAGGCGTCTCGGTAAAAACTGGAAACGTCTTCATCAGGCCGTCTATTTCATTGCGCCGCTGGTCGTGCTGCATTACCTCTGGAGCAAAAAAGGCGACATCCTTTCCCTGCAGGGAGAAATTCTTAAGCCAATGATCTATGGACTCATCATTGCGGTTATTCTCCTCATGCGGATTCCCCCCATTCGAAAAGCGATTTCATCATTCTCAGGCAGCATAATTGCCCGGCTCTCCAAAAAGGATATGGACTCAAACTCAAAGGCGGGTACACCTTAACTTCCAATAGTATGCAAGTTAGCGCAACAGAGTCAAAAGATATTTATGTTATTTCCTCAACAGCCCTGGCACAAGGTCGGCTGAAGACTAAAAAATCCCGCGTAACAGCAAGAGCAATCCAACAATGGCCAGCGGGATGCCCACAATCGCGCCAACAATCGTCAAACTGACAATGACACCGACGATGATAAAGACAACGCCAAGCACCATCGCCACAAAGCGCCCGGTCATTTCCACGATCACCGCGAGCAGTTTCCATAATGCCGCAAAGGGCCATAAATACCATGGGATATGTTGTTTCGTTTCAGTTTTCATTTAAGCCTCCGTGAAGATATACGCAAGGTTTATCCAAACGATGCAATCCAATAATAAAAAATCTGCAGCAAGGCGTACACGTTTGCCCTAGAAGGCTGTGCGTGGGCGTGCCGGTGAAAAAAAGAAAGGGATATCTCCCAACGGCACAAAACCATCAAATTTGTTTTGCTTTATAATCCCATCATGAAAAAGAAATTCAAATTGAATAAATTATGGCTGGTCCCGCTTGCGTTCGCTCTGGCGGCCGGCTTTTACTATTTGCCGCCTGTACACAGCCGCCTCGCATGGCGGGTGGACGATCTCCGCACAAAGATCATCTATTACTTCAACCCGCCCGCTGAGGCCATCTTTCAGCCCAGCGGAGAAAGCGCCCTGACCGTCGAAACCGCTGTCGCCACAGTCCGCGCTGAATACCTTTTGACCTTGACCCCGTTCGTGACGGTGACTTCGACCCCCACGCCGGGCCCAACCCCCTCCCCGACAATAACATCCACACCTCTGCCTGGTTCGGTCATTCTGCCGGGGGTAGTTTACGTTGACCAGCACGAACGCTGGAATTATTGCGGCCCCGCCAACCTGAGCATGGCACTAAATTTCTGGGGCTGGACCGGTAACCGCGATGATATTGCCAAAGTCGTTAAGCCGGGGTCCGGCAACATGAACGATAATTTCATTGAACGCGGCAAAGCCGATAAAAATGTGATGCCCCGTGAATTGGTGGATTTTGTTAACGAAAATACCGAGTATCGCGCTCTTATGCGGCTTGGCGGGGACGAGAACCTGGTCAAACGCCTGATTGCCGCAGGATTTCCTGTTTTGGCGGAAAAGGGATACTACGAGCGTGATGCAAATGGGAAAATTAGCTGGCTTGGACATTACCTCTTTACCACCGGATACGACGACACGCGCGGCGGCTTCATTGTGCAGGATGCCTACCTCAAACCCGGCAAGGATCTTCTCAGCGAATACGACACGTATCTGGACGGTTGGCGCTCATTCGACTATCTTTTTATGGTGGTTTACCCCGCTGACCGTGAACAGGAAGTGTTTAATGCACTGGGTTCATGGGAGGATGAACAATGGGCTGCACAGCATGCACTTGAATTAGCAGAAAAAGACATCCAAACCCTGAATGGCAACAATTTATTTTTTGCCTGGTACAACAGGGGGACAAGCCTCGTGGCATTGCAGCAATATGTGGACGCCGCTGTAGCATACGATCAGGCGTTTTCCACCTATTCAACATGGGATGTTAAGAAAGCGGACCGTCCCTACCGGATGCTTTGGTATCAAACGGGACCCTACTTCGCGTATTTTTATTCAGCCCGTTATCAGGATGTGATCAGCCTGGCAAACACCACATTGAATGATACGATTTCAACCCCCACCCTGGAAGAGTCTCTTCTTTGGCGAGGACGTGCCTACTACCTAGCCGGAAATACTCAAGCTGCGGTGGATGATTACCGCGCTGCGCTTAAAGTCCATACAGGCTGGGTCCCAGCCGTACAGGCTCTTCAAGACCTGGGAATACAACCGTAGTTTGTACCTGATATTTTTAGCATTTTTGAAACTTAAAATTCTCAACCAACTATGAAAATATTACACTTCGCCGACGCACATATTGACATGGCAAATTACGGGCGCCACGACCCTGAAACGGGTCTGCCCCTGCGTGTACTGGATTTCCTCAAATCGCTGGATGCAATCGTGAATACGGCCATCAGTGAAAAAGTGGATATGGTCATCTTTGCGGGCGATGCCTACAAAGATCGATCCCCCGCGCCTACCTTTCAACGCGAGTGGGGAAGGCGCATCATGCAATTATCCCAGGCGAAGATCCCGACATTATTATTGATCGGCAACCATGATATTTCTCCATCCATAGGACGCGCTCACGCACTTCAGGAATTTAAAACCCTGCAGGTTCCATTCGTAAATGTGCTGGATAAACCCTGTCTGTTAAAACAGGACGACCTCTGGGGCCTGCCCATCCAGGTGATCGCCATGCCGTGGATCACACGTTCAGGGTTGATGGCTGCCACCGGCGAAACGGATTCCTCCGAAGCTTTCTCACGCATTGAAGGGAATATGGGTGAATTGATCGAAGGGTGGCTCGAGGAGGCTGATCCATCCCTGCCTATCATTCTCACGGCGCATGCTTCGATCGAAGGCGCGAAGTTCGGCGGCGAACGGCTGGTGATGCTTGGCAATGACCTTGTCCTTTCGGGCAGCCTGGTAAAGAATCCAAAATTCAGTTATGTGGCAATGGGACATATCCATAAGCCTCAAAATGTGAATGAAGGTTTTCAACCGCCCGTCATTTACCCCGGCTCCATCGAGCGCGTTGATTTTGGCGAAGCAAAGGAAGACAGGTGCTTTGTCATTGTAGAAATTGAAAAAGGAAAAGACACGCATGTGAATTGGATCCAACTCAATGAGGCAAGAAAATTCATGGATCGCAGAACAACCCTTGTCTCCAATGAGAACGTGACCGAAGCCCTTAAAGAAGCATTACCAGATCCCCATGAATTGGATGGGGCGATCGTCCGTCTGGTGGTGGAATATCAAAAGGAATGGGATACCCTGATAGACGAAACCGCATTAAGAAAATACACCGAAAACACATTCGAATTTCATTTTGTAAAAAGACCACAAAGTGATGCGCGCGTGCGAATTGCCGAAGGGCAGGTGGTAAGCAGTTTAAGTCCGCTGGATCTGCTTTCAATATTCCTGGATGTGTCAAAGGCCAAAGACCCGGATGAATTAAAAAAACTTGCGCTGGGTATATTCAATGAAGACCCGCTTGATCAATAGAGGGTCGACAGGCCAAACCATAGACAGGTAAAATACAGAGAAACCCAAACAGAATACGAAACAAAAAATCACACATCAAAGAGGTATTCATGTCCAAAGAGAATTCGCGTTATCGCTGGTTCGTCGTGGTGGTGTTTTTCTTCTTCATGCTGCTGCACCAAACCGACAAATTAATGATCGGCTCCTTACAGGTGCAAATCAGCAAGGATTTTGAACTTAACAACCAACAATGGGGTTTGATCAACTCAGGTGCGCTGATCGTTGCCACTGTGCTTTACCCGATCTGGGGATATTTGTACGACCGATTCTCCCGCACAAAATTGCTCTCGCTGGCATCCCTGATTTGGGGCGGCACCACCTGGCTTAATGCCATCGTGAATTCCTTCGGAGGATTTCTCGTGACCCGCGCCTCCACCGGCATTGATGACTCCTCCTACCCTGGTTTGTATACCCTAATCGCGGATTATTTCGGTCCCAACCTGCGCGGGAAGATCTACGGCATTCTGCAGCTGGCGCAGCCTCTCGGTTACCTGGTCGGCATGATCCTGGCATTGATGGTCGCGCCCCTGATTGGGGGCTGGCGCTCCATTTTCTATATCACGGGCACACTGGGATTGATCATCGCGATGTTGATCTACTTTGGCGTGAAGGAAATGCCGCGCGGCAAGGCCGAACCTGAATTCGAGAATATGGCTGAAATGCAGACATTCAAATTCTCATGGGCTGAGGCGAGGGAAATCTTTAAGAAGAAGACCATGTGGTTTGTCTTTTTGCAGGGATTCGCGGGTGTCTTCCCATGGAATGTGATCACGTTCTTCTTCTTCGCCTATCTTGAAAAGGAACGCGGCTACAACGCGGAGGGCATCCTCTTTACCATGGCTCCTGTCATTCTTATTCTGGCATCCGGATATTTCGTCGGGGGAGCGTTGGGAGATTTTGCCTTTAAATACACGAACAAGGGCCGCATCGTTGTTTCGAGTATTGGCGTTTTGCTTGGCGCGTTGTTCATGTATCTTGCCATATCCACACCGATCGAAGCAAAGAATCAGTTTTTCATTTTTATGTGCCTGACCGCGATCTTCATGCCCCTATCCTCGGCAAATGTCATCGCCACAGTATATGATGTGACCGTGCCGGAAGTTCGGTCCACCGCGCAGGCCGTGGAATACTTTATTGAAAACGCGGGCGCGGCTTTTGCTCCCATCCTTACCGGATTCATCGCAGATGCCTATAACTTGAAAACAGCCATCCTGCTCATCTGCACAGCGGCGTGGCTCCTTTGCTTCATTTTCTACCTCGGCGCAATTTTCACCATTGACAAAGACTCACACGACCTTCGCAATCAAATGGCTGACCGCGCAAAAGCCATGTAAACCTTTTAAGTCGTGTAGGTACATTACCTAAAAAAACTGAATTCCTCAACAGAAGGCAAATGGGAAAAATCCATTTGCCTTCTGTCTTTATTTACGGGAATGCTCCCCGTATGCAAAAAGAGGGGATAAATAACATATAGCCCCATCTGCACGACTGTCATACAATGAAATTATAATATTACCTATTCCGCGGCGTCCTTATCACCAATCATTTTATCAAGATCATGAATCGGGAGAATCAAATGACCATTATCATAGCTGACACAACCTGCGGGCTGCCATATGACCTGCTTGCC
>CAYLOW010000239.1:0-6820 GCA_964385315.1 uncultured Anaerolinea sp. | reverse complement strand
ATCCCCAAAAAACCGCGCCGAGATTTGAGGAGCTTACGCGATAGCGTATATCAAAAGGAAGCTCCGTGGCGAAACTCTTTGCTTGGGCGTGTGCTCATATTTTCACTGGGTGTCATGGCTGTTTTCGTGATAGTAGGCCTCTTTGTACCCCGTGCGGAACTGACTCTATATCCTGAAGCACGGACACAAAATATCGTAATTCCAGTCTCTGCAAATGAATTGACACAGGCCATTTCTGTTACCGGGTCGATCCCTGCGCAGAGGTTATCTGCGACCGTGTCTGCAGAGCGATCATTCCCAATTTCCCATGAAATCTCCGTCCCGAAGTCCAGGGCAGGCGGGATCGTACGCTTTACGAATTTGAGTCAAGCTGAGGTGGAGATTCCTGCCGGTACCGTGGTCGCCGCTGGAGCTTCTCCCCGGTTTGTGACATTGATCGATACCCGCCTGGCGGCAGGCATCGATCAATTTGTTGATGCGCCGATTGAAGCAATCGAGGCGGGGGACCAGGGAAATGTCGCAGTAAATATGATTACACTTGTGGAAGGCTCGTTGGGACTTTCCATTTCAGTTACAAATCCCAAACCGCTTAATGGCGGGGCTAATACACTTCAGGTTGGCGCGTCTGATGATGACCGCGCAAGACTGCGTGAAATGGTCATGGATACCTTGCGCCACGACGTTGAGACAAAACTGCGGGGGCGGATCCTTCCTGCCGACCTGCTATTAATGGATACTCTTGAAGCAACCCGGATCATCGAGGAGAATTTTACGCCGCCTGCCGGGGATCCAGGGCAAATGTTAGGGTTGACCATGCAGGTTGAATTTTCAATCCGATATGCTTTGGATGAGGACTTAAGAAAACTTTCTCTTTCCACTTTGAATGCTTCGGTGGAGAACGGTTTTGTTGCGACTGCTTTGCCGGCTTACAGGGTTATTACAGATCCTTCAACCGACCAATCAGGAACCAGCCATTTTGAATTGGAAGTGACCCGCACGTTATTTCGCCAGGTGGATGAGATGCAGATATTTTCCATTGTACGCGGTCAAAGACCTGATTTTGTGCAAGACGAACTGGTTTCCACATTCAATTTGCGTCAGTTGCCTGAAATTTATATTACACCCTCGTGGTGGACAATCCTTCCATTGGTTCCATTTAATATTTCGATACAGATCAAGTAGGTTATGCATGAGAATCCTTGCTGTGGACCATGGCGAAAAAAGAATCGGCACTGCGATCAGCGATATGACCGCCACCATTGCCGCGCCACTCAGGGTGATTGAGCATGTTTCGCGCGCCATTGATGCTGCACAGGTGGCTGATTTGGCCGAACAAAATGATGTTGTTCTGATCGTCATTGGCCAATCATTTGATGATGACGGCAACCCGAACCCTGCGGGCCGCCGCGCCGGCCGCTTTGCTGACGAATTAAAGAACCAAACGAAGATCCCGATAAAATTCTGGGACGAATCCTTCAGCACACAAGATGCACGTTCAGCTCGAATTCAACTCGGCGTGTCAAGAAAAAAACGTGCTGGTCATCAAGATGCATATGCTGCGGTGGTCATTCTTCAATCCTATCTTGAAGTTACCCGCCAATCATAAAGCCAAATGCGTCGTTTACTCATCACCCTCGTTATCCTTGCAATTCTTGCCTTTATTTATCTTGTATTGGGGTATATTCCCGCGCGCGCATCCATGCTCTATGGACCTCCCGCTCGTGGACTTTCCATTTCTACCCGTCTTGAATATTCCATGCGATTACTCTCGTACGGTGATTCTCTCAAAACGCCGCTGAACCCGAGTGGCACGGGACAATTTTTTCGAATTGAGGAAGGGGAGTCGATTGCATCAATAGCCACTCGTCTTGAAAAATCTTTTATAGTTGCAAATGCACAGGCTTTTTATGATTACCTGGTGTACACAGGTCTTGATCTCACCATTCAGGCCGGTGATTACACCCTTAGTCCCACTCTATCGATTATTGATACAGCGCGTAAAATCCAGGATTCTGCCCCGGATGAGATCACTTTTGGGATCCTGCCTGGCTGGCGGATGGAAGAGATTGCAGCTTCGCTTCCAACTTCGGGACTGGAAATTACTCCTGAAGCATTTCTTGCTGCTGCGCAGACTCCTCCTCAGGTCCTTGAATTATCCTATCCCTCCACAATGGAAGGTTTCTTTCTACCGGACTCTTATATACTGCCGCGTTCCACAACGATCGATCAGCTGCTCGAAACTATCGCCCGCAATTTCGCTCTCCACATTACCGACGAAACGCGGGCGGGATTTTCCTCCCAGGGGTTGGATGTCTATCAAGCGGTCACGCTTGCATCCATTGTTGAGCGGGAATCCATCCGGGATGAGGAAATGCCCTTGATAGCATCTGTTTTCATCAATCGATTGAATGTCGGCATGGCTCTCGGCAGTGATCCAACAGTACAGTATGCACTTGGCTATGATTTGGCCGGACAAACCTGGTGGACAAATCCACTTAGCCTCGATAACCTTAAATTTAACTCACCATACAATACTTATATTTATACGGGTTTGCCGCCAGGGCCGATTTCCAATCCTGGTTTGGGTGCCTTGGCTGCTGTTGCGTTTCCTGAGACATCACCATATTATTATTTTCAGGCGGCTTGTGATAATTCTGGCCATCATAGCTTTGCTGTGACCTTTGAAGACCATCTTGCGAATGGTTGTCCATGATTTATATTCTTCCCGGATTTATCCAGCTTCCGCCAATAATTAACGAGGTTATTAGGCAGATAAATGCAACCCAGGAGAAACCGGTGTTTGCGGTGCTGATACCAATGGTCTGAAAAACCATGCCGGGAAGAAGAAAATATCCGGAAAGTTTACGACGGCTCGTTTTTATTGTCTCAGACTGCTTAAACCGCCGCCTTTAGGCGGTAGGCGTTCACAGTTAATGAATTGTTTTTATTTATTTCAGTGTCCATTCAAATATAGCAAAGCAAGTATTCACCCTTTATAATACCCCATCAAACCAGATAAATGACTGCGAGGCATCATGACACAACTCATCGAATGTATTCCCAACTTTTCCGAAGCTCGCCGGCCGGAGATTATTGACCAAATAGCTGCCGCAATTCAATCGGTCAGCGAGGTGAAGCTGCTTGACCGTTCCTCAGATCTCGACCATAACCGGACAGTGTTGACTTTTGCCGGTTCACCCGTCGGAGTGGAAGAGGCTGCGTTTCGCGCCATTAAGACAGCCGCAGAATTGATCGATCTTGACCAGCACACTGGCGCACATCCGCGCATTGGTGCGACCGATGTCTGTCCATTTGTGCCGCTGTCTAATACCAGCATGGATGATTGTATTGCCATTGCGAGACGACTGGGTGAGCGGGTGGGAAGTGAGCTTGGCGTTCCTGTTTATTTGTATGAGGCAGCGGCGACCCGCCCCGACCGAACAAACCTTGAGAATATTCGCAGGGGGCAGTATGAAGGGCTTAAGGCGATCTTAAATGAGGTTGAAGGGCAATCAGACCATGAACGCAAGCCGGATTTTGGTCCCGGCAAACTTCCCAAAGCAGGGGCTACCGTCATTGGCGCACGGAATCCGCTGATCGCTTTCAATGTCTATCTGACCACTGAAGATGTGGAAATTGCAAAGAAAATCGCCAAAGCTGTCCGCCACTCATCGGGTGGATTCCATTATGTTAAAGGTCTCGGTTTGCTCGTGGATGGACGTGCGCAGGTCTCAATGAATCTCACCAATTTCCGCGAAACACCTGTTGCCCGTGTGGTCGAGTTCATTCGGCGGGAAGCGCAGCGCTATGGCGTCAGTATTCACCATAGTGAACTTGTCGGGCTGATCCCTCAGGATGCCTTGGTGGACACGGCTGTCTGGTATACCCAACTGGATCAATTTGACAAAGAGCAGATCCTCGAATCCAGGCTTTTTTCTGCTCTCGCCTCCGGTACTGAATCTGATGAATCTCGTCTTTCTTTTCCTGATGAGTTAGCTGCTCCAACCCCGACCCCGGGCGGCGGTTCTGCAGGAGCTTTCGCTGGCGCAATGGGCGCAGCGCTGGTTGCCATGGTTGCAGGGCTTACGATAGGCAAAAAGAAATACGCTGAAGTTGAAGCCGAAATGCAAGCGGTCCGGGTGGTGGCGGAAAACCTTCGCGCAGAATTGACCCAAGCTGTTGAAGATGACTCCGCCGCGTTTGAAATATTGATGGGCGCGTATAAACTCCCCAAGGAGAGTGAAGATCAAAAGAAAGTTCGTGAAGTCGCGATAGTCAAGGCCACATTAAACGCCGCCCATATCCCGTTGAACGTTTGCGAAGGGGCGATTAAAGTGATGGGACTTGCACTTAAATGTGCAAGACATGGCAATCTCAACGCGATCAGCGATGCCGCTTCAGGCTTTGCCATGTCCCGCGCCGCCCTTACCGCCGCTGGTTACAACGTAAAAATTAACATCCATTCCCTGGAAGATAAATCAGTGGGGGAAAAGATGCTTGGTGAACTTGCAGCCCTTGAAACCAAAGCCAATAAGCTTCAGGCGGAATTCAGCACTGTTATGGTAGAGCGTGGAGGAATCTAAATTCATATCCGCTGTCTAATTCTTAGCGGGCGGGTTGACTTGGAAAATGGCTGTAAAATTTATATCTAAAAATGTAAATACGCTGGGATGAAAGGATCAGGGATTGTGATAAAAACAATCCCTGATTTTCTAATACTGATAAAAACCTCTCCCCGTTTTCCTTCCCAAGTAACCCGCTTCAACCATCTTTTTTAGCAGATATGCAGGGCGATATTTATCATCTCCTAAATCCCTTTGCAGTACTTGCATTACATATAAAACAACATCCAGGCCGATCAGGTCTGCGAGCATGAGCGGTCCCATGGGATGATTCATGCCGAGTTTCATTACCTGATCAATGGCTTCACGTGTGCCTACATTCTCCTGCAATGCAAAAACCGCCTCATTGATCATCGGGCAGAGGATTCGGTTCGAGATGAATCCGGGTGAGTCGTTTGCCTCGACAGGCTCCTTGCCCATCCATTTGCAGACCTCGATCGTGGCGGCTAATGTATCGCTCGAAGTGGCCAATCCACGAATGACTTCAACAAGTTTCATGATCGGCACGGGATTCATGAAGTGCATGCCGATAACTTTCTCCGGACGTTTTGTAACAGCAGCAATTCTTGTGATGGAAATGGAAGAAGTATTTGTTGCCAGGATGGCATTGGCCTGGGCATGCGCATCCATATCGCGGAAAATTTTGAGTTTCAATTCCGGGTTTTCGGTTGCAGCTTCAATGATCAGGTCGGCTTCTCCGATATGAGTCATATCCGTTGTATATTGGATCTTCTCGGTAGCCTCTTTTTGCTCGGCGGTGATCGCCCCTTTTTCAAAAAGCTTCGCAGATGAGCGCTGGATGGCGGATTTAGCTTTGTCAAGCGCTGCGGGTTGAACATCCATGCAGATGACGTTATAACCTGACGTGGCTGCTGCTTGTGCAATTCCGTTCCCCATGGTCCCAGATCCGATAACGAATATATTATTAATGTTCATGATCGTTCCTTTCATTTTTTTGTGGGAATAATAAATAAAGTTTTTCTGATCCACGGGCATGGATGGATTATTCGATTTCGATCGCCACGGCCACTGCTTCACCACCGCCAAGACATAAGGATGCGAGGCCGCGGGTGAAACCGCGATCCTTTAGGGCATAAATTAGAGTGGTTAGGATGCGGGCGCCGCTTGCGCCAAGTGGATGACCGAGTGCAATTGCGCCTCCATTAACATTGACTTTATTCCAATCCCATCCCTGGTCCATTAGGCTTCGGCCATTTGCAAGAACCTGGGCGGCAAAGGCTTCATTGAGTTCGATTAAATCCACATCCGAAAATGTCCAGCCGACTTTGGACAGCAGTTTTGGCAGGGCATGGGCGGGAGCCGCAAATAAATATTTAGATTCCAGGGAGGCCTGCGCGTAGCCTGCTATCCGGGCGATAGGTTTAAGGCCGTGATTCTCCGAATAGGTTCGGGAGGAAATCACCAATGCTGCCGCACCATCGTTCATGGAAGAGGCGTTGCCGGCGGTCACCTTGCCATTTGATTTAAAAACTGGTTTCAATTTGGCAAGTGACTCCGGTGATGTATCTTTGCGTGGGCTTTCATCAATGTTAAAAAAGGTGCTTTCGCCTTTTCGCCCGGGAATTTCGATTGGGACAATTTCTGCTATGAACCGCCCCGCTTCCTGGGCTTCCACCGCTTTCTGGTGAGAGCGGAATGCCAACTCATCCATCGCCTCGCGTGTAAGCTGGTATTCGTCGGCAATAAATTCTGCTGCCATGCCCATTCCCCAATTTTCAAATGGATCCCAGAGGCCGTCATGGAGCAGTGCATCGGTCAACGGTTGGTGACCAAATTTCAACTCGCCAGAGCGTCCATTCAAAAGATAAGGTGCCCGGCTCATTGATTCCATTCCCCCTGAGACATAAAGATCTCCATCGCCCGCACGGATAGCTTGTGCTGAAAGCATAACCGCTTTTAATCCTGATCCGCAAACCTTATTGATGGTGGTGGCGCCGACTGAAGCTGGAATTCCTGCATAGACCGCTGATTGGCGTGCCGGGGCCTGACCATTACCAGCCTGGACGACGTTGCCCATTAAGACTTCTTCGATATCTTTTGGATCGATGCCTGCGCGTTTGACAGCGGCTTGAATCGCCACGGCACCCAGTTTTGCGGCAGGAATATTTCCGAGGCCGCCTTGAAACTTCCCGATCGCTGTGCGTGCTGCACTTAATATCACGACTTCGTTTTCTTTA
>CAYLOW010000238.1:0-6855 GCA_964385315.1 uncultured Anaerolinea sp. | reverse complement strand
GTGGGGTCCGGTTTGTAAATAACGGAAGCGTCAATGAATACCTGCTGGCCGTCTTTTGTGCGCGCCTGAATGGAATCGTCACCCTGTATCTGGCCTTCGCCTGTGGTGGATGCCATGGTGTACGTTTGTTGCGCAATAGAATATTTTTGCACACTTTCAACGAAAGGAATGATCCAATGCAAACCCGGTCCCAACGCCTGGGTGCGGTAGCCGTTCGGCTGGAAGGCTGAGATCACCACCCCATATTCATTAGCTTGCAGGAATACCAGACCCGCCCCTACGGTGGTCAAGAGAATGGCCACAACGAGAAAAACAACAACCAGGGATGATAATCCTTTTACTGGCTGGTTTTTGCTGACCCGCAAGAAAATCGTGACTAGTATGCCGATAAAACCGATCCATGCAAAGGACGCAACGCCTTGAAGTAAAGTCGAAATATTCATAGTTTCCTCCGAAATTATTTATTCAATTCTTTAAGGTATTCAAGACCTTGAAGAGTTTTTTCAATTTATTATTATAACCCGCTTGCTTCTGTACTCATTGCGTGTTAACATTTCTCCTATGAAAACAAGTACAGGTCGGTTGGCTGAGATTTATCTGGATTCGCGCGCACAGATTTTATGCCCGCCTCAGATGATTCCCGCGCCCGGACAGTACCTGCTTGCGCATGCCCCTGCATCTGTCAGTCCTTTGGCTGTTCCTGTTTTCTTCAGCGACTCTGTCGCAAATGGCTTTCTTGCCGCACCCTACCTGCCGCTTTCGTGGACTCCCGGCACACACCTTAACTTGCGGGGTCCGCTTGGACATGGATTCTTCATCCCGGCTTTTGCGCGCAAAGTGGCTTTAATCGCCTTTGACGAATCGCCCGAGCGGTTACGTGGATTAATTTCCATTGCGCTAATACAGGATGCCGAAGTGGTCCTGGTGTGCAACACTCAAGTGGGGGATGTGCCCGAATCCGTTGAAGTTCAACCATTACAAGCCCTGAAGGATATTTATCAATGGGCTGATTTCACCGCCTTTGATGTGGCACGCGAAAATCTAGATCGGATCAAGGAAATACTCGGGTTTGGAAATAAAGCCGGGGCGCCGCGTGAAGCTCAGGTCTTAATCCGTGCTCCCATGCCTTGTGGAGCAATTGCTGAGTGCGGCGTCTGCGCCATTAACGTTCACCATGAATGGAAGATGATCTGTAAAGAAGGCCCCGTTTTTGATCTCAATTTGTTCGTTTAGCCTTTACGATGGTTCTGTGAGCGGGCTAATTATTGTAAGTATTTTGTCGTTTTTATTATTTAAAATTCTGTCCACTGTGTGAAATTTTTTAAAGAAATATGAAGTTTTGGAAGAAGAATATTCTGTAAGTACCGTGGATAGTCTAATTATTGTTCTTCTGTACAATAATGATATTCGTACCCTTCCTTTATGACGCTTGGCACTATTCATTACTGTCGGAAAACGACATAATACACTAAACGGTAATCCCGTCAAATAATGTCCGACTTCTCGTATAAAAAGGAGACTCAATGCCTGCTAAAGGTTGGATCGAAGTCAGTGATGCCTACTGTAAAGGATGCGAACTTTGCATTAGTGCCTGTCCACAAGATGTGATAGAGCTGGACATGTCACGTCTTACCCCGAAGGGCTACCACCCCGCGCACACGTTCAAAGACGGTTGCACGGGGTGTGCTATTTGTGCGCTGGTTTGTCCGGATGCGGCAATCACGGTTTACCGTGAAACGACGAAGGTTGTAGTTGTACCGATTGAGACGTAAAACAAGCGCGAAGACTGAAGTGAAGGATGAAGAAAGACTGAAAAATCCTTCGTGTAATTTGGCCATTCGTATTTATAGATCTATTACTGGAGAATCAAATGCCAAAAGAGTTATGGAAAGGGAATGAAGCCATTGCCGAGGCTGCTGTCCGCGCAGGCCTCGACGCATATTTTGGTTACCCCATTACCCCTCAAACCGAAATTTTGGAATACCTTTCACGGCGTATGCCAGAATTGGGACGTGCTTTTGTTCAAGCGGAATCCGAACTTGGCGCGATCAACATGGTGTATGGTGCGGCATGTGCCGGTGTGCGTGTCATGTCATCCTCATCCAGCCCCGGTGTGAGTTTGATGATGGAAGGGCTTTCCTACATTGCCGGAACAGAAGTACCCGCCGTTTTGGTCAATGTGATGCGGGGCGGGCCGGGTCTGGGCAATATCGCCCCGGCACAGGCAGATTACAACCAGGCGGTACACGGCGGCGGCCACGGGGACTATCAACCGATCGTGCTTGCTCCCGCCTCAGTGCAGGAAGCAATCGATTTAATGGTTCTTTCCTTTGACCTTGCTGAAAAATACCGTGCCATTTGCATGGTTATCCTCGATGGTTGTGTGGGACAGATGATGGAGCCTGCGCAAATGCCCGAAATGAGACCGATGCAGCGTAAAGATTGGGATTGGGCAACCAATGGTGCAATGGGCAAACGTGAACGCCGGTTCCTCTCTTCAATTTATATTGAGCCGGTGGATGAAGAAGTAATGAATCTGCGGTTGTTGAAACGCTGGCAGACCATTCAGGCAAATGAAGTTCGTTATAAGGAATATTTCCTTGATGATGCAGATATTGTGATCATTGGTTTTGGTACGGCAGGGCGTGTGGCTTTATCTGCCGTGCGTGAAGCGCGCGCCGAAGGCATCAAGGTCGGTTTGCTGCGACCCATCACAGTCAGTCCCTTTCCTTATGAAGTGATTGATAAACTCACAGCGCGGGCAGGGTCATTCCTGGTGACTGAGATGAATTCTGGTCAAATGCTTGAAGATGTCCGGCTGGCTGTGCGCGGGCGTGTCCCCGTAGAGTTTTATGGACGGCTTGGCGGAGTTGTTCCGTTCCCGGATGAAATTCTGGGTGAGATCCGCCGTATGGCGAAAACCAAGGTGAGTTTAAGTGTTCATCCGCGTGATGCGTGGCTTGAACGTATGGCGCACATTGTCTGATGTAATTGCGAGATCGTCCTTGGGCATTTCCAAGAAGCACCCCGCCATTTAAAGGAGGGCTACTTTGACGAAAGCGCCGCCATCCTGCAATGCTTGCAGTTGCATAAAGCTGTAAGCCTGACATACAAGAGGAAAAAATTATGACGACTGAGAATTTAGTTTACGAGAGACCCGCAGGTTTTACAGATACCCCCACGCATTACTGCCCGGGTTGTACGCATGGCGTGGCACATCGTTTGATCGCCGAGGTGCTGGATGAAATGGGGTTGACCCAAAAAACCATCGGGGTTGCGCCTGTAGGTTGTTCAGTGTTCGCCTATAATTATTTTAATACTGATTTTGTCGAAGCCCCGCATGGACGTGCGCCTGCGATGGCAACCGGTATCAAGCGCGTGTTGCCCGACCGGACCGTGTTCACCTATCAGGGTGATGGCGACCTGGCATCAATAGGCATGGGAGAAATCGTGCATGCAGCAGCACGCGGCGAGAATATCACTGTAATTTTCCTGAACAATGCCAACTTCGGCATGACAGGCGGGCAGATGGCACCGACCACCATGGCAGGTATGAAGACCACCTCCTCACCGAACGGCCGCGATGTGGAGACGCAGGGTTACCCGATCAAGATGGCGGAAATGCTTGCCACTCTCGACGGTGTTGGATATTGTGTGCGCCGTTCGCTGCATGACCCGAAGAATATCCGCATGGCAAAGAAGGCGATCCGCATGGCGTTTGAAACCCAAACACGCGGACTTGGATTCTCGATGGTTGAGTTGCTTTCCACATGTCCGACAAACTGGGGTATGACGCCGGTGAATGCGTTGAAGTTTGTAGAAGAAAGCATGGTTCCCGCCTATCCCCTAGTGGATTGCAAGATCAGCGAAGCGATCAAGCAGGTCAAAATATAAGTAGATAGTGAGCAGGTTAACTTAATTACTACTCACTGGAAACGGAGTAAAAAATGCAAAAAGAAATTATCATCTCAGGTTTTGGCGGACAAGGCGTGTTGTTTGCGGGTCAGGTCATTGCATATGCGGCGATGGATTCCGGCAAGGATGTAACATGGATCCCATCGTACGGTCCAGAAATGCGAGGTGGCACAGCCAACTGCACCGTGGTTATTGCAGACCATGAGATCGGTTCGCCCCTGGTCAAAAATCCACCGCTTGTGATTGCACTGAACCTGCCATCTTTTGATAAGTATGAGCCAATGATGCAAGCCGGCGGAACTCTGGTCGTAAATAAGTCCATGGTCGATCATGCCGCAAAGCGTACTGATATCAACACGGTATTTGTGGCCGCAAATGAAATTGCCGAAGAAATTGGCGATAAGCGTTTGACCAACATGGTCACAGTGGGGGCATTGCTGGCTTCTCTTCCGGAGGTGACCCTCGAAGCTTTGGAAGCTGCACTCAAAGGACATTTGCCCGCGAGACATCAACACCTGCTGCCCAAGAACTACCAGGCTTTGAGACGCGGATTTGATGAGGCGAAGAAGCAATTGTCAACGGCGGCGTAGGGGAAACCGGTATTCGGGTAATTGGTAAACAGAAAACTAAGCCTGTCTTTTTAGAGGCAGGCTTAATTGTTTAACTCAATTATTACCTGCAATCCTCCTTCAGATAAATTACCAGCTATGATATTCCCGCCCTGTGCTTTGATAAGCTGCTTGGCGATCGCAAGCCCCAATCCTGTTCCACCAGCGGCGCGGGAACGGGATTTATCTTTTCGCCAGAAGCGGTCAAAGAGGAAGGGCAAGTCATCATTTGGAACGCCGGGACCGTTGTCGTTCACAATAAGGTGTATGGATTCACCAGCCTTTTCCAACGTGAGCCAGATCCGTCCGCCTTCAGGAATATAGCGCAAAGCATTTCCAATTAAGTTCCCGATCACTTGCTCTGTTCGTTGAAGATCGAGTTTGATGGTGAAATCGCCATTTCCCTTTTCGAACGAGAGCGAAATATTTTTTTCGCGGGCTTCTGCGGCGAACATGTCGATTGAGTGTTGCACCAATAGGGCAAGGTCAATGTTTATTTTCTCGAACTGCAGTTGACGTGTCTCGGCGAGGGTCAAGAGGCGCAGGTCATCCACGAGGCGTTCGAGGAGATAAGTTTGTTCGAGGACGAGTGGGACTTGTCCACTATCGGCCGTATAGACCCCATCTATGATACCTTCTAGACGGCCGCGGATGATGGTAAGTGGAGTGCGAAGTTCGTGGGCGATATCTGCCAGCATGTCACGGCGTTCGATGTCGTTACGTTCCAGAGAGGACGCCATTTCGTTGAAACTTTCGGAGAGGCGACGCAGATCCTGCGGTCCTTCGTTTGAAATTCTGGTGTTCAATTTTCCATCAGCCACGGCTCGTGCGGCATAGATCACATCAGCAAGCGGATTGATATAACGACGCATGAGTAATGTCGCGATAATTACAAGGAATATGGATAACAGGAAGGAAATTACGGCTACTGGCAAGATAATCGCACGGGTGATTCCGAGCTTTCTCCACAGGGATAGTGAAGTAATTACAAGTGAGCCAACTTTTTGTCCATTCACTTCAAGATCTACTGCAAAGTCATTGGATTGAATCTCATAGTTTAAGCCCAGTATCGAAGCAGAATTAGAATCGCGATCAAGCACGATGCGGTAATCTTTATCCAGCAACAAAGTATCGAGGGAGGTTAATTCATAAATTGAATTGAATGCAGTCTCAACCCCATCCCAGTTTCCGCGCCCTATGTAATAGCCTGTCAGAGTACTAGTAAAAGGCATGGGAATTGGCGAAGTTTTCGATGTTAGAAAATAACTTACGACGGCAAGAAGTAATAATAAGGATAATAATAAAACAAAAACAAATGCTCTTACCAATAGGGTCAATAAGCGGATACGTATGTTGTGGACAGATGAAAGATGCATGTTAACCCTCAAATTTGTACCCGACGCCATGTACGGTGATGATTAAATCGGCTGGCTCCAGTTTTCGGCGCAGGTTGCGGATGTGCGAATCAATTGCTCGTTCCAGGCTTTCAAAGGTGATGCCATGTGAAGCCGTTAGCAATTGGGCGCGTGAAAAGATACGACCTGGCTGGCTCATTAACGTGGCGAGGATTTCGAATTCTGTTGAGGTCAATGAAACCGTTTTGTCAGGCATATGAACTTCGTAATGGGCGCGATCCAATTCCACATCGCCAGCTCGGATAATGTCATTGTCGGGCTCATTGACAACACGACGCAAGACGACACGGACGCGTGCCACCAACTCACGCGGACTAAACGGTTTTGTGATGTAATCGTCTGCGCCAAGTTCCAGCCCAATGAGTTTGTCGGTTTCTTCGATGCGGGCAGTGAGCATGATGATCGGCACATCGCTGTCGCGGCGAACTTCGCGGCAGACATCAAGACCGTCCATTTCGGGCATCATCAAGTCCAGCACAATCAGGTCCGGCTTTTCGCGGCGTACAAGGGATACGCCCTGGACGCCGTTACTGGCTGTGACCGTTTCGTAGCCCGCTGCCTTGAGATAGTCCTGGCAGATTTGAACGATCTGGGGTTCATCATCAATGATGAGGATTTTCTTGGGCATGGGGATATTATAGTGGGTAGTGGTCATGGAGGGTATCTATCTATCCACTACTTACTAATCTCTGTTCTCCTACTCATATCTAAGGGCAACCATAGGATGCAAATTCGCGGCGCGGAAGGCAGGATACAAGCCAAAGAAGACGCCAATTGCCATGGCAAAGGTAAAAGCCAGAATAATAGAGTCAGCTGTAATGACTGAGGAGATCATGCCTGTGACTTTGAATACGAGCGCCAACCCAACGCCGAGCAGGATTCCGATAATACCGCCTAGCACGCTCAGGGTCATGGTC
>CAYLOW010000237.1:0-6861 GCA_964385315.1 uncultured Anaerolinea sp. | reverse complement strand
ACAAAATGGAACTTCTAATGCGAAAGATCCTGCGGCTGGAAGCATGGCACGTAATCATAGCCGAGGATAACGCGATATTGCACGGGGCTCTGTGGGTCAGGCAGGGAGACGATCGTGGGGGAGGGCAGGTTAAGGATCGAGATGACCGTCTGCCTTTGGTTGGCATCCTGCGATTGGGTGAAGTCCATGATCACTGATGAGGAATAGTCGCGGCGGTCGGCATTTGAGAGGGTGGTTTGGTATCCCGCATAATTCAGGCGTGAGGCGGCAAGAGCATCCCAGGCTTCATTGGGGGTCCCGTTTTGCACATCCATTTTAATGGCCTTGCGTTCAACAGCGTAGGTCGAAAGCGTGGTTGCTTCGACCATCAGTTGTCCCAGGCTGGCTTCATTTGGAAGCAATACAGCCGCGCCGCCGGGGGTTGTCCACGAACTGACATAAGGCGGGCGGATGTAATAACCGCGAATATTGGCGTTAGTGAAGTTAACCGCGTAGGGCGCCATGAGAAGCAGGTCACCAAGCCCCAGGTCGGTGATGATGGTGCTTGAGAAATCGTTGTAGAGCTGAGGGATTTTACTGAATGTATTGGTCTGCAATGCTTTATTAAAGATGGTGCGAATAACTTCCTGTTGACGGCGTCCCCGGTCAAAGTCGCTGGATTTGGATCGAGAGCGTGCGTACCAGAGTGCCAGGTCGCCATCCATGTGAATCTGTCCGGGTCCAACTGTATACAGCCACCAATTGTTTTCATTTTCAGGATCGTAGGATGGGTCTATCAAACGCCAATCGGTGTAGGCGCAGGAGATCGGTACTTCCAATCCGCCGAGCGTATCCACAATGCGTCGAAAACCATCAAAATCAACCATGGCGGTGTGGTCAATACGGATACCGAGGTTATATGAAATTGTGTCTTTCAGGAGGCCGGGGCCTCCGCCCGCATAACCGTTAAATTCCCCATTTTCATAGGCGGTATTAATACGCTGCATTCCAACGGTGGGGATGTAGATCCACAGGTCGCGAGGAATGGATATAAGCGAGACCTGTCCCTGCTTGTACCAGACGATGGCGATGACCAGTGTGTCTGTGCGGTACGATGAGCCGGAGCGCTTATCTGAACCGATAAGCAGGAAGTTGATGGTTTCATTGTCGGTCAGTGGCGGCAGGGCAGTGGGTACACCTGCCGCAGCTTCCCCTATGGGTGGTGCCGCGACGGTCGGGAATAATTGACTAATATCGACCGTGGCGGTTGGGTCAATGGGCGGGATGGGTGTAGGGGAGACCGTTTCAGTTGGCAGAATTTGTTCAGGTGAAGGTGTATTTAGGCTGAAGGATAACGGGGAGGATTGTGTTGGTGTGTAAAGCGCCGGCTGGAATGGCGTCGGCGTTGGCGAAGCATTTGGCGCAGAGGTAATCAAGATAAATGGCAGGGAACCTGACACTGATGCCTGAGGATCGGCAGTACAAGCCTGGAAAATGATCGCAGAAACAAAAAAAATGAGCGAAATGAAGTAAATCCGGAATGATTTCATATGAAGATAATTTTAATGGAAAATGGCTTAAAGGCTTTAAGTACCAATTTTTTGTTTCCATTGGCTCTTAACACGCTACGTATTAAGGATTTCAAAACATTCCCTCGAGGTATGGGAGGTAGTTGTATCTACTTACGGAGTAGGAATGGCTGTTACTGTCTGCATCGAACTGATTGAGGCGGGATCGGGCGTGTTGCTGGGAAAGACCGTTACTGTGTAAGGCAGCACTGTGATCGTGAATGGCAAAGTTGTTTCTGTGAATGGTTTGGTCAGGTATATCGTGGCGGTAACGCTTGGTATGGAAGTTGGACGCTGTGTAGAAGTGCGTGGGGCAGAATTTGGAACCCACAGAATTTCACCCACACTCAGAAAATCACTGGTATAACAATTAACACTCTTTAATTGAGTTTGCGTTGTGTAGTAGTTGAAAGCAATGGCATAGAATGTATCGCCGGCTTTGACTTTATAATTTTTTACCCATCCGGTTGCACCCGGACTGCATATTACAGAAGGTGTGTTCGTTGTCACAAGAGGCGTGTTGGTTGCCATAAAAGGTGTGCTGGTTTCCACGGATGGTGCGTATAAAACCGTACCCGCCATAAGGCTGTCACTCAACAGACAATTCGCCAAACGCAGTTCGACCGTACTGACTCGGTAGCGTAATGCGATGCTGTCCAGTGTGTCATCCGCCTGGATAACCATTTGTCCCCAACCCACCGGAGGCAGGCAGGAAGCGGGCGGGGTTGATGTAATTGTGGATGTGGGTGTATTGCTGGGGGTTGGCGATTTTAGCCCAAGTGTTGGTGTCAAAGTGGGAATCGGGGTGTTGGTGGCTGTCAGTGGGATGGGGGATGGAATCGGGTTATCAGATGCCGCTGTCGGTGTCACCTGCGGTACAAATTCCACAAGCGAAATGGACAGCGCCCCGACCATTAATCCAATGGATATCAAAGCCACTGTCAGAGCGTTGCCTATGCCCCGCAACCCTTGACTTTTCATTATTTATTTCCCTTGGCTTTTGGGCTATTCTCAATTCCGCCGTTGATGGGTAAAAGAACACTAAACATGGATCCAATACCTTGTTCGCTTTCGACCCAAATGCGGCCATGATGCGCTTCGGTAAGTGTCTTTGTGATGGACAGCCCCACACCCGTATCGCCGACACCCTGAATCAGCACATTGTCTGCCCGATACAGGCGGGTAAATACGCGCGGCAAATCCTTGGGCGGAATTCCCCCACCGGTGTCTGAAACCTGTATGAGGATATATTCGGTTTTTTCTTCATTTTGTGTTTGAACTTTGAGCCTGACCGTGCCTTCGAAGGGGGTGGCTGCTCCCGCGTTTTGCAGGAGGTGAATGAGAATTTGTTGTAACGATTCGCGGTCTGCCTGGACGGGCATAAGTTTTTTTGGCAGATCGAGGATCATGGAGATGTTTTTCTCACGTACCTGTGCGCTGGTGTATGACATGGCGTTGTCGATCACAGCGTTCAAATCCACAGATTCGAACTTGAGATCGTTAAGCTCAGCCTCCAATGTGGT
This sequence comes from uncultured Anaerolinea sp., assembly GCA_964385315.1. Lineage (GTDB taxonomy): Bacteria > Chloroflexota > Anaerolineae > Anaerolineales > Villigracilaceae > Villigracilis. The sequence goes on along the minus strand of CAYLOW010000237.1, from coordinate 3,791 downwards.
GATCTGAATCATGTCATCGGTCAAGTTATTGATGCGGTCCGTGGAAGCCTTGATGCGTTCCACGAACTTTCGCTGTAATGTGCCGAGTATTCCCACAGACTCTCCCAAAAGCAGGTCGGTATACCCAACGATCGATGATAATGGCTGGCGCAACTCCTGTGAGATGGAGGCAATCACTTCCGCCTGTTCGATGCTTTGCGTGGTGGCATGACCTTTTCCCAATTCATTCACGTTCATGTTGGATTCTGCAAGCTGGTTTTTCAAACGGGCCAGTTCCTGCAGGGTTGCTTTTAATTCCCTCTCCATTTGTCCCGCGTTTGAAGAGCCGACAGGCTGGTTATTTTTTTCAGCGCGTAATTCCGCGATCTCGCCCTGTAAATTCTCAATGGTACGCCAGGATTCCTGTTGGGCGATCATAAGCGATTCCATTTCGGCCGGGTTATTCTTTTGACCTTCAGCCTGTGAAGCTTCCAACTGTTCGGTAAGTTCCTTGATATGGAATTCCAGGTCGGTTATTTTTTCGTTTGTATGATCGTTCTGCGCTTCCTGTTGGGTTGAACTCTGACTGCGTTTGATAATTGGCACCAGCGCTGCCGCGATATTCGAAAGATATGACTGGTCGTCAGCTGTCCACATACGGTCTGAGTAAGGGGAGAGCAAAAGCACCCCGCCCACCGATTCCTTCTCGGGCGTGAGAATTGGCACGCATAACAAGTGACCTGGGTTGGGCAAACCGAGGATGTCTCCCAAGCCTTTCACATCTGCAGATGTACTGCTGGCGGGCATCCGCAGCGGGCGTCCACGTTGGAGTGAGTTCGCCAGCAAGGGGATGGCACTTTTATTTAGCGTTCCGCCTTCCAGGCGGTCCTCACGGATCAGATCGTACCCTCCGGCAATTTGTAATTGGTTATTGTTTTCTGTCAGGAAAATAATAAAGCACAGATCAGAGATCATGGTTTGTGCAATGGCACGCGCGATCGACTGGCTAATTTTTATGGGATTTGTTTCTGCCGCGAGGGCCAGCATGGCATGGAAGGTCTTGGGGTCGGTGCTGTACCGCCTGCGTTCCTGCTTGTTGCTGGTTGTATCCTGCTGCGGGGCGGTGGATTGGGCAGGTGTGTTGGTCGAAGCCGAGACCGGTATCGAGAATCTCTGCGGCAGGGTAAGCAGGATTGGGTAGGCCGCCATGTATGCAAGGCGAACAATACCTGAATAATTACCCTCTACGGGGAAGAGCATATGACCCACATGACCGATGGAGCCAATAGACAGTAGAATAATGCCGTTCCACATGCCATCCGGCTTGCGCATATAAAGGACTGATATCCCGATCAATGCCGCAAGTAATGAGCTAATTTGCCAGGCCCAGTCATCATTGGTTTGGTTGTAACTTATGGATGCGATCTGGGGCTGCCATATCAACAAACTTATTCCGAAGGCAATGATGACCAGCACGCTCAACAAGGCTGCCGCCGAATCCGCGGTTTTACTGGGCTCGGGGAAGGCATAGAGCCATGTGATCCAGATAATTCCAAACAGGATATAGGCGCGGTCAAGCGGGGGGAGGATCGATTTTGGGTCAATCAGGTGCTGCCAGCCAAGACCGCTAAACATGAACATAAGCACCTGAGCCACGAGTAGTATGCCAAGCCCTGCAAAGGCCCGTTGTGCCTGGGGGAATTCGGTTATTCGCCAGTGATTAAATGCCGATTGAAGTGCACTTGCAATGGCAAACACCAGGACAATATAATAAATTAAATCACCGGGCGGCACGGTCAGTTGCGTAAGAATTAGGCTGGTAAATGCACTCATCAACGGTATTATACTGCCAGTTCAAAAAAAACAAGGTTTGCTCACGTATAATTATCATTACAATGCTTGATAAAAGATTTATCCCCCCTCTGACCGGTATTGTGCTGCTTTTGGCAGTCTTTTTCGGGATTTTTTTCATGGGTTGGCTTGCACTGAACCGGGCAGAATCCGAACTTGCAGCGCAGAACTATGCCAGTGCAGCCAAATCGTTTGAGCAGGCTGCACGCCTCTTGTTTTGGCGTGATGACTTATGGGAAAAGGCAGGGATTGCCGCCGCGCAGGACAAAAAACCGCTGGAAGCCATTGAATATTTCAAAAACACCTCCACGCTCACGGAAAAAGGCTGGATGTGGCTTGGTTCTTCCCATTTATCTTTGAATGATTCTGATTCGGCGATCACTGCCCTCAAACAAGGCTTGCAAATTTATGATTCATCCGTCTTATATGCTTTATTGGCTGCCGCGTACCGCAGCGAAAAGGATTGGCCGGCTGAGCGGGTTGCTCTGGAAAATCAACTTCGGCTGGAAAAGCAGCGGGGGGATGTTTATACCTACTACCGTCTTGGTCTATTGCTGACCGTATTGGAGCCTGAGCAGGCTCTCACGAATTTGATGCTCGCTTCCTCTCTCGACGCTCAGTTTGATCCTGCTGTGCAGACTTTGCGTGCCGCCATAAACTTATCTTCCACGCAATCTGATGCCTCACAACAAAAGGTGACTCTTGGACGAGCTTTGGGATTGGTGCAGGAATGGGATTTGGCTATCGCCGTGTTCGAGGAAGCCATTACCATTGACAATGGTAATTCCGAGGCGTGGGCATGGCTTGGCGAAGCGAAACAGCAAAAAGGCGGCGATGGGCTGGCAGAATTGGATCAGGCGGCAGCCCTCGATCCCGCTTCCGCACTTGTCCGCGCGTTAAGGGGACTGTATTGGAACCGCCATGAGAAATATCCTCAAATGCTTGCCGAATATTTGCTTGCCGCCGAGGATGAGCCGGCCAATCCTGCCTGGCAGGCAGAACTCGGAAACACCTATGACAAACGTGGTGACCTCGTTTTGGCGCTGGCTGCCTACCAACATGCCACCGAACTTGCACCGAATGAATCAACTTATTGGACCTTGTTGGCTGTCTTTTGCGCAGAAAATGGCGTGTATCTTGATGAAGTAGGTTTGCCTGCTGCGCAAAAAGCTGTGGAAATTTCCCCCGATGACCCGGCAGCACTGGATGCGCTGGGTTGGGCATATCTTTCTTCTGGCAGATATGCCAATGCCGAACAGGTTTTATTGGATGTATCCAGGCGTTTCCCCGATCATTTGCCTGCTCACGTGCACCTTGCCATGACCTATCTCGCACAGGGGAATCTTGCAGCAGCCTTTGATAAATTATCTTATGTGCAAAGCACGGATCCCAACGGTGCAAATGGCGAGGTTGCAAAGCAATTACTGAAACAATATTTCAAGTAAAAAGTGCAGCCATTGCGCGGCCATTCAGACTTGTCAAACTTGCTATTTATCTGACTGCTTATTCACCCTTTCCACTTCCACCTTCTCTCTTTCCACGAACGGCTCGCGGGTTTCAAAGTTAAAGCGTTTGAAAACTTCCGGGTACATTGCCACGATCTCTTCGCGGGTAAAGCCCATTGCTTCGTAGGAATAGCTGTGGTCGCTGTTGAAGGTCAGTGTTTCCTTGACAGCCTGGTCAATGATGACAGGTAGACCGGGTTTATCGGGGTAGCCAAATTGTTCATAAAAACCACGGATGACCTGTTCGGGCCGTTGGATCAGGTCATCGTATTTTAAGATCAGGTGTCGGGGCGAGGGGTGCGCATCCAAATAATTTAACGGGTGACTGTACCAATGTTTGGTCATATCCAATATCTCATCCAGATAATGGAAGCCCGGTTCAGGTTCGGTGAATTGCCGTCGTGCATAGTTGATCCATGACACGGTGGAGGGCAGCATATCCAGCGGGTTGCGGGC
>CAYLOW010000236.1:0-6879 GCA_964385315.1 uncultured Anaerolinea sp. | reverse complement strand
GCAGATCCTGCCGGAATGTACAGGGGTTTGGTGGAAAGAAATGCTGGATTGATGGGGAAAAACTAAAAATGGCTATCGCTCTCAATAAATATTGGCGCTATGATCGTCTGTGAGCGGAAATAATTTGTCAGCTTATACATCAGAACATCAGTGACCACGGATCCTTTGGAAACGATCAGAGTCCCATGTTTATCATTTACATCCCGGGTTAGGACCATACCGGTTCTAAGATCATCAACAAATATCTGTTTTTCCGCCATTCCTTTTCTATTTGCATTGTTGATAAAGTGGTCATCGATTCGCAATACTTTGTTTCGGAATAGTTCAAGCAGAGAGGGGTCATATTCTGATTGACGGGACATCATGGCTTTGATCGCGCCGACGGTGCCCAAAGTATTTTCCTGAATCCGGTCAAAATCAAGACAGATTTTCAATATTCGCGCGATCAATGGGATGTCTTCCCCTGTCGGCGAATCACCCGTTAAAGGCCGGGTATAAGTGCAGTTCTGGTAACCTACCCCATCAGCAATTTTCTCCAAACGTGGTATGTTTTTAATCAACTGACGACCCGTGCGCGGAATCGAGCGAATCATATCCATTTCCTCATCTTTTAAGAGCACACCAGCCTGCCATTTTTTGAGGATTGCGGTCGGAATGGTCACCGCCCCAATTTGGCACAACAGAGCAGCCAATTCAACTTCCCACAATTGATCGCCAACCTGCACAGCCCAGGCCAGTTCATGCGCCAGTTTACGCAGGCGGCTTGCCTGGGCAAATGTAGCCGGGCTCTGGGCAGACAGGATATCTATCATTACTTTAATACTGCCATTTAATGTTTTACTGAGCAGTTCCCGCTCTCCAACGATCAGCTGGTTGTACCGAAGGCCATCCCTGATCGCCCCAATAAAAACATCAGATGGACAAGGCTTGATCAAAAATCTAAACACATTTCCGCGGTTAACGGCATCAACCGCCAATTGCAGATCGGCTACACCAGTCAATAACATGCGGCTGGTGTCAGGGAAGAGGCTGTGCACCTGCACAAGAAAATCAATTCCATTCATCCCGGGCATATGATAATCAGAAACCACCACCGCCACACCAGGTGTCGCATTGAGAATATCCAATGCTTCACTGGCATTCTGAGCGGTTTTAATTTCCCCAAAGTCCTCTTCGGACAGGGATCGCGAGAGCGAGGAAAGGATTTTGGATTCATCATCGACTAATAAAATGGTTTCGTTTGGCATGTTAAACTCCGAATAAAAATTAACTAGCTGGCGTCATTCATTAAATCCCGGGTCATCACTGTCCACTCATCCAGATATCTCATGACACCGGTTTTTTGCAAATAATTAAGATCCAAATAAGCAGTGTAGTTCGCTGCCTTTTCATACTGGCACATCTTAATTAATCCATTGGCAGTATATAATGCCGTCATCAGATCTGCCTGTTCAAAAATTTGATCAGCGGGTCGATGATGGAAAGTGATGGCTTCCACGATCACATTGGGAAGTCCCCAGATTCCCAACAAATATGCCCCCATTTCCGCATGAGATGTGCCAAGAGCTTTGTATTCTGAAACAACGGATATCTCGCCGTTTCGATCTAAATGCACACTTTGGAAAAAACCCGGGATACTAAATAACATAAGCTTGCCGACATCGTGCAGGATACCCGAAACGCGGGCATCCTCCTGCCGCGCTGAACTAAGCCTGATGCTTTTGGCAATTTTAAAAGCAAGATTGCTGACCAACATGCTGTGCCGCCATAGACCATCAATCGAAATCGGCAGATTGCGGTGGCCCTGGAACTCCGAAAAGACCTGAACACCCAACACCAGTGCCTTGACTGTATTTAGCCCCAAAATGGTCACAGCCCGCTGCGGACTACTGACATCATCACCCAAACCAAAGAAAGCCGAGTTGACCAGCTGAAGAATTTTGGCAGTCATTGCTGTATCCTGGGAAATGATATTGCCAACGGTCAGCGAGCTGGTTGAATCTGATTGAAGTTCCTTTACAAGACGGCTGTACAGAAGCGGAACGCTTGGCAAAGTTTTCATGCCTGTGATAATGCGAAGCAGCTGCGGGTCTTTAAGCATGTCACCCAGGCGGCAGGCACGCTCCACTATGGAATAAATATGGGCCATATCACTGGGTTTGGGGATCATCTGGTGCACCAGCGGGGTTGAGCGCAAAGTCTGGGCTTCGTCAGGGTTACCGGATAGAACAAAACGCATAACACCCGGCATATCCCTGCTGATCACCTCCAATAATTGAAGGCCATCCATGCCAGGCATGTGCATATCGGTAACCACAGCATCGAAATGCCGGCTTGCCAGTTTTATTAAAGCCTCCCTGCCTGAGGTCGCAAAATCTGCGCTCCACACTTCGTCAAATTCATCCAGGGAACGTCTGATCCCCTTCAGGACGAGCAGGTCATCATCCACGAACAAAATGGCATGTATCCGACTCCCCATCAAAACTCCTTATTTATCGAGTCGATCGGTAATTCAATCGTGAAAGTTGTACCCTCGCCCATGATTGAGTCGACCTTGATCCTGCCCTTATGCTTTTTGACGATGATGTTATGCGCCAGTGACAAACCCTGACCGGTACCTTTTCCAACTCCTTTCGTGGTGAAAAATGGATCAAAGATCCGCATACGAATTTCTTCCGGTATACCCTTCCCTGTATCCTGAACGCTTATCAACACAGTATTATCAACCTTGAGCGTCTTGATAAATATCCTCCCTTTTTGCTCGGACCCTGCTGGCATCTTTTCCTGAATGGATTGGGCAGCATTTACAATCATGTTCAGGACAACCTGGTTGATCTCATCGATCTGGCAGGTCACGATCGGTAGTTCCGGGTCAAGACTCGTCTCCAGATCGGCACAGTACTTCCACTCATTGCGGGATATCAGAATGGTTGTCTCAATACCGTGATTTATATCTGCAGGTTTTTTCTCCTTCACTGAAGGATGTGAGAATTCACGCATTGCGAGAACGATCTTTCGGACACGCTCCACACCGTCCAGCGCTTCCTGAATGGCGATAGGACTCTCCTGAGCGGAATGTTCTATCTTATTCTTCTTTTTGAGCGCATTTATATAATCTGTGTTCTCCTGCTTCCAGGGTTGACCCGGTTCCAGTGCTAAATTTTGATAAGCATCCAGAACTTCTGTAAACCTTGAGACCGCTTTTTGCACAAATCTCAGATTATCACCTACATATTGGATGGGGGTATTGATTTCATGAGCGATCCCTGCTGCCAATTGCCCAATAGCCTCCATTTTTTGTGACAGGACCATTTGGGTTTCAGCCCGATGTTTTTCGGTAATATCCTGAAAAACAAGGACATGCCCCATCATTTGCCCCTCCAGGGTCCTGACCGGCGCGATGCTGCCGGACATCAAGATCCTTTCTCCGGATTTTGTAATTAACAACGGGGACTTGTATTCCGGGTCTTTTTCCCTATCATGTTCGATATCATATAAGGTTTCAATCAGGTTTGAAATGACCTGGCGGGAACTTGGATCAATCAGCTGAAATATGTTTTGAACCTGCTGCCCTATCACCTCGGATGGTTCATAACCAATAATTGATTCAGCGGCACGGTTATAAAGCAGGATACGCCGCTCTTTATCTGTGATGATGACGCCTTCCGCGATACTCATCAAAGTAGTGGATAAAAGTTCCTTCTCAGCCGCCAGCAATTCCTGCACCGTCCTGCGTTGATCAATTTCATTTTGGAGGCTGAGGTTGGATAATTTTAGCCGTTCATGCAGACTGGAGCGCGAAGTCGCATTCCCTGCCAACCGGGAAATAATTGCGAGAAGTCGTTGCTCACCCTCATTTATCATGCGGGGCAGCGGAACAAAAACATCCAACACCCCGATGACTCCCTCACTACTTTGAATGGGAAAAAAGCCACAACAGCGGGGAGGAATTGGATGTTCTGTTTTTTGAGAAAGTAACTGGTCCCACTCGGTTTCAATACCAATACGGGGTTGTTTTGAAGTAAATACTTCCCCATTCACCCCTTCACTGGTTTCAAGGGTCAATCCCTTCAATTGATCAAACCACCCCCGGGTTACAGATAATTCAAGTTTATTTGTGAGGGGGTCAAGAAGAAATATCCCACCGTCTTGGGTGTCAATTGTTTGCAGGGTTTCATCCAACAGGATCTTCAGCAAATCCTGGACAGTATTTCCGGTCCGCAAGCGCTTGGACAGGTGATCGACCGTTTCCAACTCCCGCAACCGTTGCTGCAGTGAAAACTCCATTCTCTTTCGTTCAGTGATATCACGAATGATCACCACTGCTTCATCTTCCTTCAAATTCGCCACAACACGGCCTTCAAAAATTACAGCTGCATCCTGCATTGTGAGGGTATATTCAAATGTCTGCAAACTATTTTGTTCAAACGCCTGATCAATAGCCGCCATACTCTGGCTGGCGACATCACCCGGGAGTACTTCGGTTAACTTTTTACCGATAAACGCCTCGGGCGGGACAAATAATTTATCGGTCGATTTTGCGGTGTAATCAAGATATGTTCCATCATGTTTTACGAGGAAAAGCAGATCCGGAATCGCCTCCAAAATGACTTTATTGCGGTGTTCGCTTGACAATAATTTTTCTTCAGCTTTTTTCCGATCGGTAATATCTTTCCCGGTGGCAATGAAGTGGACTTCCCCTTGAGAATTTGAAGCCGGAGTGATCGTCTTAATTTCATAGAACAATTCACCGCTTTTCCGGCGATTATTAAATTCTCCTACAAATACCCTGCCTTCAAGGATCGTTTCCCACAAATTTACATAAAACTCGGGAGGCTGGACACCAGATTTTAAAATACGGGGGGTCTTTCCAATAACTTCCCGGGAGGAATATCCGGTTAATTTTTCAAATGCGGGATTTACATATTCAATGACACCCTCAATATTTGTGATCACCACCGTGTCCGCCATTTGATCAATCACATGAGATAACCTTCTTATCTCCTCCTCGGCCTGCTTGAGATCCGTAATGTCAAACCCAAAGATGGCAAGCTGGGATACATTCCCATCCGGGTCCAATATTGGATTGATACTGTTGAGAATATGCCGATCGAACCTGGTATCTTCATACCGGACCGGTTGACGGGTTTGCATCACGAGCTCAGCCTGACTTTTTCGGGATGCAGCAACTTCAGCCGGCAGTACGTCAAAAACGTTATGATGGGTGAATTGCTCCTGGTTGATATTTAATCGTTCCAATGTCTCCGAATTCGCCATAATACCCGTGCCGTCCGGTTTGATCAACAAAACAGACTCAGTAATGGCTTCAAGCATGGCACGCTGGCTTTGTTCGGTCTGTCGTAAAGCCATTTCAGCCTGGTTTCGCTCAGTCATATCGCGCGATATGCCGATTATTTGAATTTTCCCCTGATCATCATAAGCCAGGGCGCAGGTTACTTCAGTGGAGATGAGCGTGCCATCTTTCCGATATTGATCGAGTTCATTCGGCACATAGTCCATTGTTTTCCCTGCCAGGAAATCGGGCAGATATTGTGCCAAAAGCGTTTTGGTTTTTTCAAGGGATTCCGGTGTGAGGACCTCCTCGATTGACTTACACAAAGCTTCGTTTTGTGTGTAACCGAACATTTTCTGGACGGATGGGCTGACATAAGTAAATTTTTTAGAATCGATATCCATTACCCAGATCACATCTGAAGCATTTTCCGAGATCAACCGATATTTTGCATTGGTCTTACTAAGGGTTTCAGTAATTTGTTTGCGCTCTGATATTCGCCCGATACGCTCGGCGATGGAATCCAGCAATAATCTTTCTTCTTTTAAAAACAGGCCTTCCTCTCCCTGTGGAGGCTCTTTTAGATACACTACCTCAATTGTCCCGATGACGAGCCCATTAATTTTGATGGGGGCAGATAGTTTCCATCGGGTGTCCCTGAAATTCTCAGCGCTAAATTCCTTCCCATTAATCAAAATTCTGCCGCTGGCAATCTCGGGATACTGCCAGCTTTTGGGGATGGTGTTGATCACACCCAAATACAACCCTTCAAGGGTAATATCCTTTCTTGCATCGATTTCAGAAAGGAAATAGAAAGCCTGTAATTCTTTGACACGCTCAGTTAACTTTTGCTCGATCTGCTTTTGCCCCGTGATATCCTCAAAGATAATACACAGGCGATATGGATCCTCCCCCCCATCCATGAATTCCGGAATCGCTGTGATTTTTACCCAGCAGTATGTTTTATTTTTTCTCTGATAGATCCCCAGGACCTGATTGGAAACCGTCTTCCCGGTCTGCATTGCAATCACCACCGGGTGTTGTTCTTCAGGCAGGTTAACTCCATCTTCCCGAATAACATTCCAGTACGGGTCCGTTAATTTTCGTCCGACCAATTTTTTTGAAGACAAACCAAGAATTTGTTCAGCAGCCTTGTTGGCAGACACGATCACCCCTTCAACTGATTGATAAACAGCCCCCTGGTTCATGGTTTGAAACAATTCCAATAAATCCCCGCCCGCATAAATTTTTCCTGATGAAGAGGAATTATCGTTCGAAAGGGCCCTATTAGAAGACAAAATATTACCTCTTCTTGAATATTCTCAGAAAATGATCAAGGTTACTTTTTTATTTCATTATAGCATTTATAACGACAAGAATTTTGTTAGAAAGTCCCATCGGGAAGAAACTGCCATTAACTTATTCTGGCATTCCCTGCCCGATTCGAACGACAAATCAGTAGAATTGTCTTTTTTGCATTTTCAATTTATAAGGTTTAGCATACCTGCGGGAGGCGGCATTGGGCATCCGCTTTTTTACCGAATGTTCTGCAAAGCTCCCGGCTTTAGGCGTGGAGATGTAAGGAA